>NZ_CP118747.1:2242263-2554716 GCF_030996345.1 Acidithiobacillus sp. AMEEHan
CCAAAGGGAATCAAGGAAAAGACCATCGTGAGAAAGGTCAGCAGCACCGGCGCCGCTATCCCACTCACCCAGTATCCCAGACCTGCCAGCAGGCCCTGGGCGATGGCAGTGGCGAAGATGCCGTACACCACCGCGCGCAGGGTGTTGCCCACCGTCTGTAGATACTGCGGGAACTGCGCACCCAAAAGACTGGCGAAGACATCCCGGCCTTGGCGCAGAAAGTCCTCACCATGGCGGTAGAAGACCAGGCTGCTGACCCAGATCAACCCCAGGGTACCGAGTGCTTTGCCGAGCCCTCCTGCGAAGACCCCTACCCGCGCTGCCCAGGCGTTTAGATCCGGGCTCAACGCGCCGGCGTGAAGGCTGGCTCGCCAGGCGAGGGGAATGGCATCCCAGATCTTTGCAAACCAGAGGCTCTTTTGTACCTGTGCCAAGGGGTGCCAGTGGGCGTCGGCCGTGCTCCAGCTTCGTAGCAGGCTCTGCAGTTCATGAAAAAGATGAAAGCTGAGGAAGAGAAACGGGAGCAGAAACACCAGCGAAAAAAAGAACGTCATCAGAACGGCGGTGGGCCAGGGCGGTAAATGTCGACCCAGCCAGCGCCGCAAGGGCCAAGTGACATAGACGATGATCGAGGTCCAGGCGAGCACGCCAAAGAAGGGTGCCATGATCCGCCACACGAGGAAGGCAAAGACTGCCAGCAAAAACCCAACGGATGCGATACGCAGCAGATCGCGAACCCCAAGATCCGCGAGGCGCACAGGGTTACCTGCGCGCGACGCCGCTATCCCGCGCCGCCTGCGCCACCGCACCGGCGACAATGCTACGTAGGCGCGGATCAAGCGGTTTGGGAATGATATAGTCTGGTCCGAAGTGGAGACTGTTCAAGGGTAGTCCATAGGCCGCATACAGCTCTTCCGGCACCTCGCTGCGTGCCAGGGAGGCCAGGGCCTCCACCGCTGCGGCGAGCATCTCGGCATTGATTGCCCGGGCGCGCACGTCCAAAGCCCCCCGGAAGAGAAACGGGAAACCCAGAGCATTGTTGACTTGGTTGGGTAGGTCCGAGCGCCCAGTGGCGATGATGGCATCCGGACGTAGCTCGCGTGCACGCCACGGGTCTACTTCGGGATCGGGGTTCGCCAAGGCGAAAATCACCGGGCGCGGGGCCAGGCTGGCAAGCAACTCCAGAGGGATGGCACCTTTCACGGAGACGCCGATGAGCACATCCGCATCCCGGATCATCTCTTCCAGTGTCCAACCGTCGGGTGCCGAAGCGTGGGGCCGATGCCACTCGCTCAAGTCCTGCCGCCCCTGGTGCAACACCCCATGCACGTCGCTCAGATAGCAGTGTTGGGCACCCAGCTTTTTCAGGATGCTGGCAATGGCGAGGCCCGCCGCACCGGCGCCGACGATGGCGATTTTCGCTCTGGCGAGGTCTTTTTTCTGGAGTTCGAGGGCGTTGCGCAAGGCCGCCGCCACAATAACCGCAGTGCCGTGCTGATCGTCATGGAATACCGGAATATCGAGGCGCTCTTGCAAGGCACGCTCGACGAGGAAGCAATCTGGTGCCGCGATGTCTTCCAGATTGATGCCACCAAAACCGGGAGCGATAGCGGCAATCACGTCGATTAGATGTTCGGCATCGCGCGCTTCCACCTCGATATCAAAGGCATCGATATCAGCAAACCGTTTGAACAGCACCGCCTTGCCTTCCATCACCGGCTTGCCGGCGAGGGGGCCGACTTTGCCCAGACCAAGCACTGCCGTACCATTGCTGATGACCGCGACCAAATTCCCCTTCGCCGTGTAGTCGTATGCCTTCTCCGCATCCGCAGCGATCTCGCGTACCGGCTCGGCAACGCCAGGCGTGTAGGCCAAGGTCAGATCTGCCTGCGTGGCGCAGGGCTTGGACGGGACGACGCTAACCTTCCCCGCCGGCGCTGCGGCGTGGTAGGCCAGGGCGCGATCCCGCAGGCTCTCGCTGGCCATGGAGAAAGCTTACTTACCGTAACGCTTGCGAAACTTCTCGACCTGCCCCGCCGCAGCAACGGCACGTTGCTTGCCGGTGTAGAATGGATGACATTCAGAGCACAGGTCGATGTGCAGGTCGCGCGCGGCCGTGGAGCGCGTCTTGAAGGTATTCCCGCAACTGCAGGTTACGGTGACTTCCTCATATTTCGGCTGAATTTCGAGATTCATGGTAAACACTCTGGTTTTTCAGAAAGTGGCGGATTATAAGCAGAGACGCGTTGGGGGTCCAGCACCGATCAGCGGTTCATGGAATCGAAAAACTCGGCGTTGGTCTTGGTCGCTCGCACCTTGTCCAGCAGGAACTCCATCGATTCCATGGGATCCATGGGTGCCAGCAGCTTGCGCAGCACCCAGATCTTGTTGAGAAGCTCCTGCGGAATGAGCAGTTCTTCGCGGCGAGTACCGGATTTGTTCAGATTGATGGCCGGATAGACGCGTTTCTCGGCCAGGCGACGATCCAAGTGTACTTCCATATTGCCGGTGCCCTTGAACTCCTCGAAGATCACTTCGTCCATCTTCGAACCCGTCTCCACCAGCGAGGTGGCGATGATGGTCAGGCTACCGCCTTCTTCGATGTTGCGCGCGGCACCAAAAAAGCGCTTCGGCTTTTGTAGGGCGTTGGCATCCACACCACCGGTAAGCACCTTACCCGAAGATGGCACTACAGTATTATAGGCGCGCGCCAAGCGGGTAATGGAATCGAGCAGAATGACCACGTCATGCTTGTGTTCCACCAGACGCTTAGCCTTTTCCAAGACGATCTCTGCGACCTGCACATGGCGGGTGGCGGGTTCATCGAAGGTCGAGGACACCACCTCACCCTTCACGGATCGCTGCATCTCCGTCACCTCTTCCGGGCGCTCATCGATCAAAAGTACGATCAGGTAGCATTCCGGATGGTTGCTGGTGATGGCATGAGCAATTTGCTGTAGCAGGACCGTTTTACCGGTCTTGGGCGGCGCTACGATGAGACCGCGCTGACCCTTGCCGATCGGAGAGATCAAATCGATGATGCGTGCCGACGGCTCACCGTAGACCATATGGTCCGACTCAAGGCGCAGGGCTTCTTCTGGAAACAATGGCGTCAGATCATCAAAATTGACCTTGTTGCGGGTTGCCTCCGGCCCCTCGAAGTTGATGCTTTCCACTTTGAGCAGGGCAAAGTAGCGCTCCCCCTCCTTGGGCGGGCGAATCTGCCCGGAGACCGTGTCTCCAGTCTGCAGGTTGAAACGCCGGATCTGCGAAGGCGAGACATAGATATCGTCGGGACCCGCCATGTACGAACCCGATGCCGCCCGCAAAAAGCCAAAGCCATCCTGCAGGATTTCCAGCACTCCATCGCCATAAATGGCATCGCCATTGCGCGCATGGGCCTTGAGGATATTGAAGATCAGTTCTTGTTTCTTTTGCCTTGCCGCGCCATCGATTCCTAGATCCTGGCACAGGAGCGCCAGCTCGGTGGCCGATTTTCGCTTCAGTTCGCTGAGATTGACCGAGGGAGCTCCAGGAGCTGGGATGAAAGACTCTTCCTCTTCCAGGAGAAGGTCTTCATTGGGAAAAGATTTTGGGGAGCGTTGCGGCTTGCGGCGGGGTCTTGGAGCATTCAAAGCTGACTATCCAGGAAGGCGGTGAGCTGCGCTTTGCTGAGTGCGCCCACTTTGCTGGCCTCGAGTTTTCCGCCCTTGAACAGTAGCAGGGTGGGAATGCCGCGAATACCATATTGGGGTGGAGTGGCGGGATTCTCATCAATGTTGAATTTGACCACTTTCATGCGATCGGAGTATTCCCCGGCAACGTCCTCAAGAACCGGGGCGATCATCTTGCAAGGTCCGCACCATTCCGCCCAAAAATCAACCAAAACAGGCTTGTCGGACTGCAAAACTTCGGCGTCGAAGGTTTCATCAGATACATGGGAAATTACGTCACTCATTGGGAGAGAGCTCCTCTGCATGGAATACAGATCAGGAATTATGCCTTGGGATCAGAGATAAGAGACTTGCACAGTATTGATGTTCGATGAGCCTATACCGCTTGTGCGGCTTGATCAAGACTTCTACATCCTCCAAACATCGAACAGGGCGTTATCTTGGCTCCCTGTCGCGCAGAAAAACGAGTGTGACACAGACACGTAGGTATCATAGCGATTGCAGCGCACGAGTCAAATAGTCCGAAATCCCGCGCGCGGCCTTGGTTTGCGCCCCCCTGGTGGGGTTGCCCTCTGCGCATGGAGGGGATGCTAGACCAATACCGGCCTGACATTGGCTGGATCAGACCAGCTTTCCTGTCCGGTCTCGACGTGACCAGCCGGTCCCCGGTGCCGATGCTTCCACGATCTCCAGCATTCCTGCGCATCCACGCTGCCGACTTCGGGAGCGGATGCGCCGACTATCAGTCGCATCCTCAGACATGCCAACAGGCGAATGGCAGAACGCCATGCGCGTCCGCGCATCGAGGCGCGCGCTCCCGAATCAATCTTTGCCGAAATTACACCGAGGCAAGGGGATAAACGGAAGGATACAATCCAACTTGCTGATTTTTTGGTGGGCGGTACAAGGTTCGAACTTGTGGCCCCTGCCGTGTGAAGGCAGTGCTCTACCGCTGAGCTAACCGCCCAACTCATTAAGAGCTGGCGATGATAGGGGATTCGACGGGCGAAATCAAGCAGTATGCAGCGCCCTACCCGACCATCGAGTGGGCTGCGTGACAGAGTTTGGCAAGTCCTGTGCTACACTCGAAGGCACAGATGGAGGGAGATGGGGAGAGGGTGAGGCAGCTTCCGCATAGGCGCACGCAACCAAGGCGCGGCATATGGGTCGCATGGGTTCTCGTGCCGTTGTTCGCGGCCTTGGCGACGGTCGCCCATGCCAACAACCAGATTTCTTTTCAAATCAAGGGGGCACCCGAGCAGCTCACGGCGAAGTTGAAGGATGCAATGCCAAGCCTTCCCTATGACGGCAAAGAAAGTCGTCTGCATGAGCTCATTCTGTCCTCCAATCTGCGTTTGCGCGACGCGTTGCAGGCATACGGCTACTATCATGCCACTTGGCAGAGCAAAATCCTGCCCCAGAAAAATGGAGATGCCGTTGTCCAGTATGATGTCGTGCTTGGACAACCCATTCGTGTAAGAAACACAGATGTGCGCATCCTTGGCGCGATCAATGAGACCCCTAACCTGCGTCGAGGAATAAAACCTTTTCCTCTCATCAACGGTAACATTCTCGATCAGGTCAGCTACGAAAGCTGGAAGGATCAAAGCCTCTCATTTTTGGAGTCGAGAGGGTACATCAGGGCTCACTATCAGCGTCATGAAATCCTCATCGACAAGAAATATGATTGGGCCGAAATCTATCTTTGGCTCAATAGTGGCGAACGTTTTCGCGTGGGTGCCGTCCGCATTGTGGGTGCCGAGCGGTATCCACGTTGGTTTATCCAACGTTACTTGACTTTCAAGCCTGGCGACTGGTATTCGCCCAGCGCTCTGTCCATTACCGAGAACAACCTGCACGATGCCAATCGCTTTGAGGATATACAGGTGATTGGAGACACTGCCCATCCTGTCGACAACGCAGTACCAGTGACGGTCAAGCTCGCCAGTCTGCCAGAACAACATTTGAAAGCAGGTGTCGGTTACAGTACGAATATAGGCCTGAATGGCGTGCTCGATTACGATAACTACAACATGTTCCAACGTGCGCAGCACTTGCATGTTGCAGTACAGGCAGCACAGCGGTCACGGAACATTGGTGCAAGCTATACCTGGCCGATTGGTTCTGCCCTCGGCTCGGAATATATTGCCAATACTGCCTTTCAGAATGAAACCTATCAGATCTGGTCAGCCAACGAGCTCAGCGCGGCTATCGGTCGCCGTTGGGCACTTGCCGATAACGCCAGGAAAAATGTCAATGCCACCATACAGGCGATGTTCAATCTGGAGCAGGCATCGTATACCGTATCTGGGATTAGTGATAGTTCGTTTTATCTTTTTCCCTCAGTGACCTATCGTGTGCAGAATTATCGCAATATCCTGCGACCGGTGTCTGGCTTCTATGTGCAGGCAACCGCAGAAGGGGCGAGCAAAGTCTGGGGTAGCACCAGCAATTTCCTGCGCTTGCGGGTGTGGGGGGATGGGATCAGATGCTTTCTCGTGACTGGGGGATCGGCGCGCGAGCAAACCTGGGGGCGCTGTGGCTGCACGGACCAATTCGCAATTTGCCACCCGATCTGCGCTTTTTTGGCGGTGGACAAAACAGCCTTCCCGGATATGCTTACGAATCGCAAGGACCGACGGACGCCCAGGGAGCCGTGGTTGGTGGTCGCCTCTTGGCGGTAGCAGGGATTCATATCGACCGCTTTATTACCCACGACTGGGCAGTTGGCGCGTTTTACGATGCTGGCAACGCCTTCGATAGCTTTTCCTCGTTTCACGTCTTGCAGGATATCGGAATCGGGACGCGTTGGTATTCTCCCGTGGGGCCCATAATTCTCGATCTTGCACACCCCCTCATCGCGCCACGCGCCCCAGCCGTCCGCGTGGCACTCTCGGTAGGATTCAATTTCTGATGCGTTGGCGGACAGTCTTGTTTCGCGCATTTTTATCTGGGTTATTATTGCCTATAGTCACTATTTTCGTGCTTTTCACCTGGATATTCCTGACCAGCGCTGGGGCCAACTGGATGTTATCCATGATTCCTGGCCTGCATTACCAGAGCCTTCACGGGAGCCTAGCGCATGGTCTGCGTTTGCAAGATGTGTCGTATGTGAAGCGCAATACAAATATTAATGCGCGAGACTTTTCCTGGAAGTTTTATCCCACTGCCTTATTATGGGGAAAGATCAAATTCTCATCGGTTGCCATCACCGATGCAATCATTCGTTTGCCTGCGGCCAAACCGAGCACCTCTGCCCTGACACTAGCAATGCCAAAATTGCCGGGCTGGGCGGACATCTTTAGTTTATCCATTTCTCCCGTACAAATTAATCAACTCAGAATCTACCAAAATGATAAGAAAACGTTTTCTTTGGGGCGGGCGGAATGTGAAAGGATTGCCTGGAACAGAGGCAGCTTAGATATACAAAACCTGTTAGGTCAAGGGTCTTTCGGCAAGTTGCAGCTTACGGGCAGCGCCGACATCGACCAACGAAACGTCAGGCTCGTCGCTGACTGGCAGTCAGCGAGGGCGAAACCTACCTCCGTCGGTGTACAAGTGGACTGGCATGGTCTACCCCAGGGCGGCTATGGCGGTCCGATCGCGCTCACCTTGCAACAAGGGAATTTCAGTGGAACGCTTCAGGGAAGTGCGGTGGTAGCGCCGTACGCTATAGAGCTGACGCATGCGCAGCTGCGTAGCGCGAGGCTGGCCAGGCCGATGCAGATCGCGTTTTCTGTGCATCTGCCCAAAGTGCTGCACGGCGACTATGCGACGGAGGGAAAATTGTCGGATATGGCCTGGGTCGGGATGCCCGAAGCACTGGGGAAAAGCGGCATCCAGGCCGACTGGCACGCGTCGGGAACGGATTCCCGCTACCAGGGTAGCCTGACCTTGGAGTCTGGCGAAAATAGATTACACGCCGATGTTGCAGGACTGCAGAAATCCATGACACTGCTACTCAGGGGCAATCTTTTGGGCGGCCAGCTTCTGCGTTCCAAGGTAGAGGCTAGCTTCGGAAGCACGGAGTCCGTGCAAGGCACCCTGGCCCTCCGGAGGATTCCTCTGCAGGCGGTTTTCAAGCGGGTTCCGGGCCACCTTTCTGCAGACATCACCCTGCGTGCAGCGGCGTCCTCGCCCGTTTGGACCGGGAATATCCGCTGGAATCTTTTGCCGAGCCAGATTTACCAAGAGCCGCTGAACGGCTCGGGAGAGCTGCAATTTTCGGGAAATACCTGGGATCTGAAGCAGGCGGTCTTGACTGGCCCCGGGCTACGGCTGGCAGCAGAGGGTAGTCTTGCGCAGCGGCTCACCATTGACGCACAAGTCGACCATTGGTCGGGCATATTGCCGACAGCCAGTGGTATGACCAAACTCCATGGCTGGATCGCCCAACGTGAGCAGAAATGGCAGGGGGAACTGCATCTTCAGGGAAAGCAACTACGATATCAAAAAGTTGCGCTGGCACGGCTAAATCTGGATGGCTCTCTGGGCGCAGGGGATAAGCTTCAGGCGGCGCTTCAGGCGACTGGAATAACGCTGAACGGACAGAAAGTAAATATGCGCAGCAACGTCTCTGGCTCTCTGCAGGAGGCGAATGTTCAACTTTCGCTGCAGGACGATCAGCGTAGCTTGGATCTGGGAGGCACGTTGCAGCATGCTGTCGCTTGGAAGTTCGATCTGGCGGAATTACGGTTTCAAGATCCCAGACTCGGGAGATGGTCCTTGGTTCAGCCGGCCGTCCTGCAATGGAGTCAAGGCAATATCAGCATCGCCACGTTGCGCATTGATGGAGCGAATGGTGCCAGCATACGTGTTGCCGGCAACTATACGATCGGATCGTCCCAAGGGAATATCGATGCGGAAGCCACGGCACTGCCGCTCGATTTCTGGGACAAAGCGCTGGATAGCGGCATTCGTGGTCGCTGGAACGCACAGATTCAGGGTCGTTGCGCTGGGACATGCCAAATACGCGCCGACTGGGGCGTGAGAGACACGGTATTGCATTGGGTGGCCGGAGATACGAGTCATCACGTTGCGATAACGCAATTTTCTGGAAATCTGCACTGGCAGAAAGACGGGCTGCACGTTCAGAGCAATCTGCGTTTGGCAGATCAGTTGGGGACCTTCCAACTGGATGCAAACAGCCCAGCCGTGCTGCAACTTCCCTGGAAAGCACCCACGCAGCAGCCGTTACACGCTACAGTCACGGGCCATGTTCCAGGTCTGCTTCTTTCGCAGTTGCCGACTGGGAATATCGATGTCGACCCGAAAGGGGATATCACGATCAATCTGCGTGCAGCGGGAACGTGGGGGAAACCCCTCTGGCAAGGCCAGGCAAACGCCTCTGGCCTGGGGTGTTATATTCCCGAGGCAGGACTGCATCTTGAGGATATCGCCGCCCAGCTCACCGGTAGCGGTGATCATTTGCTTTTAAAGAATCTCACCGTGCACTCCGGCTCGGGCACTCTGCACGGTAGCGGAGAGGTCGTGTTCTCCAAGGATTTACCCTATCAAATCCATATCACCGGAAATAACTTCCTTGCGCTCAATTTGCCGCAGGTACAAGCGGCTATTGATCCTGACATCGACATTCATCACGGGCAAGGAAAATTGACGATCAACGGAAAAGTGGAAACGACACGGTTGCGGATTTTGGGAACCGATTTTGGTGGACCCAAGCCCTCCAGTGATGTCGTATTCGTCCATGGAGCCCAACAGAGCAACACCCCATCCAATCTGGCTGTAGACGTTCGTATTGGGCTCGGGAAAAATGCCCGTGTGCTGATTGGCGGTCTGCATGCGGATCTGCGCGGAGATCTACAGTTACGTATGGTACCTCCCTCCACCACGCCATTGCTGCAAGGCAATCTGCAAATGGTCGATGGAAAATACGAGATCTATGGCAATTCCCTCACCTTTGAAAGAGGAAAAATTCTTTTCAACGGTCCGCCGCAGGCGGCGAGCCTCGACGTACTTGCGGTGCGTCGCATCAAAAACAGTGACAGTTTTGCAGTGAATAATGAGACGATCGTTGCAGGTGTTCGCGTCACCGGAAATCTCAGTCATCCGGTGGTATCTTTATACTCCAAACCGAGCATGGCACAAAACGATATCCTGTCTTACCTGGTACTTGGGACACCGAGTACCGGGCTGCAAAGTCAGGACGCCGTTCTCTCTGCTGCGGCTGGACAACTGTTTTCTGCTGGGCGTGCAGCCGTATTCGGTAATAGTCTCAGCAGCACTGGGTTCGATTTTGGCGTCAGTTCCAGTGGATCCGGCAGCGGACTGGCAGCCGATATGGTCACCCTGGGACACTATATTACCCCGAATTTATATTTCAGCGTCGGCCAATCTGTACTAGGTGATGGTACGGTTGCCCGTCTGCGATATCGAATTACCCGCAATATCGAAATTCAAACGGAAAGCGGCACCCAGGATGGGGCAAATATCTTTTATCGGATCGACTTCTGACACCAACATGCGACCTGCAGACATCCTGATCATTGGCGCCGGCGTCATCGGGCTCAGCGCTGCCTTGCGCTTGGCTCAGGCAGGCAGGAAAGTAACCGTCCTGGACCGCGGCAACCTTGGTGCCGAAGCCTCCTGGGCAGGCGGCGGCATCCTGAGCCCCTTACACGCATGGCGTTATCGCACGCCCCTTCTCCGGCTGGCAGACGAGGGCATGCGTCGTTATCAGGAATTCGCCAATGAAATTAAAGATGCCTCCGGCATTGATCCAGAGTGGCAAATGTCGGGAATGTGGATTCTCGATAGTAAGGAAGCCCCTCTGCCCAGCGATGTGCTAGCGTGGGGTGCGGCCTGGGGACGAGATTGGCAGTGGCACACGGCGACGCAGATGCAGCAGTTGGCGCCAATGCTGCGCGCGGATGCTGCACTGTTCTGCCCGGAAGTGGCACAAATACGGAATCCACGCCTACTTTCGGGACTCATCCGCTATGTAATGGCAGTAGGAGTACACACTCGGGACCATGCCGAAGTCACTGAGATTCGGAAAACTGGCGCGCATTGGGTGGTAACGGCTGATAATCTGCAGTTCCGGTCCGAGCGGATCATCATCAGCGCCGGTTCTTGGACCGGTAAAGTGCTCGCTGAACTGGGCATCTCGCTACCCGTCAGACCAGTACGCGGCCAAATGCTGCTACTGCAGGGTCAGGAAAATGCCTTGCCGCAGATTGTTTTGCAGGGCGGGCATTATCTGGTCCAGCGTCGCGATGGTCAGCTCTTGGTGGGCAGCACCAATGAGGAGGTCGGCTTTGATAAGTCATGCACCCCCGAGGCAACCCACGAGCTTTTGGCATTTGCGCATCGCGTGTTTCCCGCCAGCCGATCCTATCCGGTTACCCGCCAGTGGGCCGGCTTGCGTCCCGGGAGCCCGGACAATATTCCGTTCATCAGCAAGGTTCCGGGGCAGGACGGCATGTTCATCGCGAGCGGGCATTTTCGCTACGGACTGACCACTGCGCCGATTACTGCTGAGTTATTGGCCGACCTCGTCCTCGATAGAGCTCCGCGTCTCGACCTGGCACCCTATGCCCTTCCCTTCACAGTCAAAGAGTAATATATTGGAACGAGTAAAGATTTTTATCGGGGTAAAGACATGAGCAGGGGACCTATGAACAAACAGGAAGTGTTGGAAACCCTACGTGACGCGGGGGTGAATCCAACCAGTCAGCGGGTGGAGATCGGTTATATCCTGTTTGCTGAACACGCCCACCTCTCTGCCGAAGAGATCATGCAGCGCGTGAACGCGGATTATGCCGTCGTATCCAAAGCAACGGTCTACAATACCCTGGGTCTGTTTGCGCAACATGGGCTGGTTCGAGAGGTCATAGTGGAGCCCGGAAAGGTTTTCTACGACTCCAACGTAGCCCCGCACCATCATTTCTACTACGTTGACACCGGCGATCTTATGGATATCCCCGCCCAGCAACTGCGTCTTGCGCAACAACCTCAGCTACCGGAGGACACCGAGCTGGAGGAAGTCGACATCGTATTGCGCGTACGCAAGCGCAAACCGGATTCAGAAACGTCACGTCTGCAGCAGTGAGTCGGATGCATTCTTAGGTGGCTGTGTTGTTCGTGCATTTACGGTAACAGATTCCTGAGCGCGGCCCAGGAATCTGCTGAAAGAGCGAAGACCTTGCCACTCTCTACCTGCCCATCTGCGATACTTGGTCCCAGATTGCCAGCCGCTTTTTCTTCAGCTCTTCTAAAGTGATGCTGCCGGAAGCAATGTCATTAAGCTCGATGTGTTCAATCTCCAGGGTAATCGACTTGCATTCGTTGATTAGCTTCTCGAAGTGTGGTGAATTTTCCAAGAGAACTACCATTTATCCGTCAATTCTGGAAATTCCAAAAACAATTCCTGACGTTCCGTTCTCCTATCTCCTCCTGCGCCGCCCGAGCCAATTTTTGCTAGGGCCTGGATCACCACCATAACCCCCCGCTTTTCCTCTGACCTCAAGGCAATACGCAGAAAAGAAAGGCACTCAAGCGGTTGCCTAAGTGCCTGTTTCATTTGGCGCGCTCGGAGAGATTCGAACTCCCGACCTACTGATTCGTAGTCTTAAGGTATAGGCTTTATGGCACTTTGCGAAACTCACCGAACCTTGACGGAACAGTAACATAGCAAGATACTACCTAACCAGAAATCACCCTAAATACCGCAAAAAGGTTAGCCCAAGGTTAGCCCAGAACACGTGGGGTGAGAAGGCGAGAAGGTTTTCCGGGCTAACCAGGAAAAATGTTTTTGATCAATACGCTACGATTTTTGCTCGAGCAGATGACGGGTAATCAGTAGGTCAGGGGGCAACATGGCAACGAAGATCAACTTCACGAAGGACACAATCGCAAGACTGGAGCCAGTGCCTGGCAAGCGCACCACCGTCCACGATACCAAGCAACCGGGGCTGTGCATCCGTATCACCCAGACGGGAGCCAAGGCTTTCTACTGCGTTAAGAAGGTAGATGGCCGGGTGGAGTGGGTACGCATTGGAGACGCCGAAGCCGTCACCATCGAGAATGCCCGGAAACGTGCCGCCGAGATCATCAACGACATAGCCCGGGGGGTGAACCCGGCAGAGCAGAAGCGCGTCAAGAAAGCAGAGATGGCCTTCTCTGACCTGTTCGCCGCGTGGGTGAAGGACCGCACTGCCAAGGGCAAGCGAAGTCTCGGGAACGACGAGCGCAACTACCGCCTGCACCTACAAGGAATAGCGAAGAAGAAACTTTCAGACATCAAGCGTCAGGATATTCGCACCCTCCACCAAAGGATCGGTAGGGATAAAGGCATCTATCAAGCGAACCGCGTCCTGGCCCTAGTCCGTGCAGTGTTGAATTTTGGCATCAAGGAGCTTGACCTACCCATCGTAAACCCGGCGGCAGGCATCAAGCTCTTCAGCGAGGAGAGTCGTGACCGTCGCCTGCACCCGGAAGAGCTACCGCGATTCTTTGAGGCCCTGAGCGAAGAGCCGAACGAGGATATCCGGGACTATGTTGTGCTGTCTCTGCTAACCGGTGGACGCCGCAGTAACGTGCTGTCTATGCGTTGGGATGAAGTGAGCATGGATCGCGCTCTCTGGCGCATCCCAAGCGCCAAGGCCAAAGCTGGCGCTGTCATCGAGGTCCCGCTATCTGCTGGCGCTCTAGGCATCCTGCGACGCCGCAGAGAGACGAACGGCGGGCAAGGCTGGGTATTCCCAAGTACCGGCAAGACCGGGCACCTGGTCGAGCCAAAGGCGGCATGGGCGCGACTCCTCAAGAGGGCAGGGATCGAGGACCTACGCCTGCACGACCTGCGCCGATCCCTGGCGAGTTTCCAGATTGACGCCGGTGCATCCTTGGCCGTCATCGGCAAGGCCCTCGGGCATCAGTCCCAGGCAACGACCGCAATTTATGCGCGGCTGGCGCTGGACCCAGTGCGCGACGCAATGGAGAAGGGCGGGGCTGCAATCCTCGCCGCCGCTGGCGTGAAGGACGCCGCCGAGATCGTGCCTATGAAGAAGGCGAAGCGCAGTGCATAGCCGCCGATTTGGCCGCCCGGTGGTGTTGACCCATCACGCAAGGCAACGGATGCAGGAGCGCGAGGTATCCGCCGCCGAGGTGCTGGAGATCATCGAGGGCGGCACGGTGCGCCACAAAGACGAACGCCGCGCCTGGATATATCGGGAGTTCCCAGAGCGCCTGGACAATCTGCTATGCGTGGCGGTATTGCTCGACGACGCCATCATCATTAAGACTATCATGAACCATTGGGAGGTATCCCCATGAAATCCGACTACGACGCCAACGACGATATCCTGGTCCTGCACTTCACCGACAAGCCGGTAGCGCGTGAAGTATCCCAGGACTGGAACCTGCACATTTCCTACGCTGAGGACGGCAGCATCGTCGAGATTGTCATTCTCGACGCCAAAGCATCGGGAGCGTGGCCGATACCACAGCATGCGGCCTGATCCACATGTTGCATATCTCCGAAGCAAAAGCCCTTCCTGGTCATCGTCTGTATGTCCGTTTCAGCGACGGACACGAGGGAGAAGTAGACCTGTCGCGAGAGCTTACCGGGCCGGTATTTGCTCCCCTTGCCGATGATGAGCAGTTCAACCGCGTAGAGGTTCATGCCCTGTTCCATACGGTGACCTGGTCGAACGGGGCGGATTTAGCGCCCGAGTGCCTGCGGGAATTGCTGGATCGACAGCATGAGGCGGTGGCGTGAAAGTCAGAGAAGACAACACGCGGCACCACTTAGAGCGTGGTACAGGATTCGCCGATGAGCGCGTAGCAGACGTACAGATTACCGAGGACACCTTGACCGTACGCCTAATGGACGGGCGCAGCATATCCGTTCCCCTGGAATGGTACCCGCGACTGGCACACGCCAGCGCAGAGGCCCGCGCAGCCTGGGAGATTGCAGGTGGTGGATACGGTGTCCATTGGCCGGGGATCGATGAGGATTTGAGCACTGAGGGACTGCTGAGATGTGCGCCAGCGCCGCGAGGTGAGCAAGTAGCCTGACCAGTTTACGCCGTAACCTAGCCCAACGGGGCGAAGGACCGGGCACCCTTCCCGGTTGGTGGCGGCACCTATTCCGAAGGGAGCGCAGATAGGGGCGCATGACATGGCTGTGCAATTACCTTATGAGTTGATGCCAGAGTGGTTCACTGTTAAGGCGCTGGCGAATCGGTGGCAAGTGGACACGGACTATATAGCCGCATTAATCGGGAGCGGAACGATACAGGGGTATGTATCATTTGTCCCACGGTCTCATCGGTTTTTTGAGTATGACTATAAAGTTGAGGCAGGGATTTACGCGCTATCTAGATGTGGTTACGATGACCCAGAACTTGCCCCTGAAATTCAATGGGTTGGTTGGGAAGCTTTTAGCCCTAGCTTCATCCGATCAGCTTCTGAATTTCTTCTTCCAACACAAAAAGAAGAGCTAAAAGAGATATGTTTCTCGTTGAATGTTGATATATATCTTTCTGGACCTGATGGGGAGCGCGACCCTTACGAGACTGAGGTCACTATTGTTGGGTATGTTACTGACTTTCTAGTACATAAAGATCACATAAAAAATATAGAAGAGAGAATATCGCAAGCTGATATACAGTCTGGCGTTCTTCCCCAAGCTATCAATACCCGCCGCATACTTCTGACCGTCATCAATGCGCTGTGTGTAAAAGCAGGGATTGACCCAAGAAGCAGGAGCGCAACCACTGAAATTTTGACACTATTAGAGTTGCAGGGAACACCGGCATCTGACCGCACCATCAGGGATGCAATCAAGGATATCCCAGAGGCGATACAGAAACGCAAAACGGAAAACAGAAAATAGGCTTTTTTCCGCTTTCGGCAATAACTCCACTACAAACTAGCCCTCGTCATCTTCACTAACCGACGAGGTACCTAAGTATGTTGGAACTTGACGAGCAAACCCGAAACGAAATCCGGGCAGAAGTTGCCCACGCTCTCAATCTCTCGCCTGATTCCCTGCCTGCGCTGCTAGTGCCCAAGCAAACTGCCCAGGTACTCGGGGTGAAAGCGAGCACGTTGCAAAACTGGCGCGCTACTGGCCGCTATAACTTGCCATTCGTGAAGGTGGGACGCCTGCCCAAGTACCGTATCGGGGACCTGGTGGACTGGATCGGCAAGCGTAGGCGGGAGGGCTGATCCCATGCAGGCCAAAAAAAGCCGCCCAGAGGCGGCAAGCTCATCATACCTGCAGAATAGTAGCCGAATTGATAAGCCGCTGCCCAGGGGCGACAGAGATGAATTACACTTCTCTTCCGTTAGTAATTGCCGGGACACTCGGCCGATGCCACGGCAGGCAAGGTGGAGCCAGTTTGCAGGCTGGCTACAGCAACCGCGTGTCAGTAAAAGCAAAGATGGCCTGGCGCTGATCTTCGCCACATTTGGTGAGCCACGGCGCATCGACAAGGCGGTTACTACCTGCACCGCGTTGGCATTTGACTTGGAAGCCGGGCATGAACCCGGAAGCCTACACCCAGAGCAGCCGGAGGCCCTGCACCATCGACTGACAACCGCAGGCGTCGCTCATGTCATCTGGACCACCTACAGCCACAAGCTGGAAGCCCCCGGCTTCGGCTGGTGTTGCCGGTATCGGAACCATTCGCGCCACCCTATCTAGCCGACGCGCTCAGGATCATGGCGACCCGGCTAGGGCTGGGGCAGGTTTGGGATCACAGTTGCACCAATCCGAGCAGGCTCATGTACGCGCCAGCGATACACCCGAACCGCAAAGCCGAATACAAGGCTTTCAGCTTTCTGGATGCCGAGCCGGTGGACATGGGCTTGCTGATAGGCGACGTACTGGATGCTCAGGAAGCCAAGCGCAAGCAGGAGGAAGCTCACCGCCATCAGCAGCTCCGACAGGCCCAAGCAAATCGCCTACTGCGACGCGGGGAAGGCGGCGACGTGCTAGCGCTGATCCAGCAATTCAACGAGAGCACAGATATCGCCACTGAACTTGCAGCCGCAGGCTTTCTGCAGAAGGACAAACGTTGGATTGCACCGACCAGCAAGTCTGGCGTCCCAGGCGTCACCATTTTGGCCGAAGGGCGCAAGGCTTGGTCATTCCACGAGGGCGATCCGCTGAACGATGGCCACCCGCATGACGCGTGGGACATTGCTGTTGCCTACCGATTCCAAGGCGACCGCGAGGCAGCGGTTCGGGCACTTCGGGAGGGCAAGCTATGAGCGAAGTTGTCCAAGAAATCATTTTCGATGAGGGAACCGGGGGAACTCAGGGAACCACATTGAAAGATAAGAGTGTTTTCGGTTCTCCAGATGGGCGAGCCTCGGGGAACTCAGGCAATCGAAAGTCCAAGAGCAAGCCCATACCTGCCTCCGACCGCCCGTGCTTTATAACCCACGATGAGCCGGAGCCACCCTACATCCGCCCAGGCCTTTGGTACCACGGAATCAAGGATGGTGACCCGCCGATACTCACAGATACATGGATTTGCACCCCGATCTATGCCGAGGCGCAGACCTTCGGTGAGGACGGCGGCAACCATGGTCTGCTGCTGCGGTTCAAGGCGTCGTCGGGCAAGTGGCGGGTGTGGGCGATGCCGATGCACTTATTGAAGGGCGACGGTTCCGACCTACGCGGGGAACTGCTGGATCGAGGCTGGCGTCTGGACCCGAACTGCCGGGCGCTCTTTGGTCGGTGGCTTTTAGCCGAGTACCCAAAAGAGAAATTGACCGCCGTCTCATCGGTGGGGTGGACCGCGAGCAGCTTCGTTCTTCCCGCGCGGATCGTCGGCAATGATAAGCTGGTTTTCCAGAACGAGGGCGCTGCCGACCACTTCAGCACGAAAGGTACAGTGGCGGAATGGCGCGAGCAGGTCGGGCGATACCTTGCCGGGAACCCGCTCTTGATCCTGGCAGCAAGCGCGGCGCTGGCCGGGCCGTTACTGCACCCCACCGGCAGGCAAGGCGGCGGTATCCACCTCGTTGGAGATTCCTCGACCGGCAAGTCGACTGCTCTGCAGGTAGCGGCCTCAGTATGGGGGGCACCGGACTTCACACGCACATGGCGAGCGACTGCCAACGGGCTGGAGGGCGCGGCAGGCGAGGTGAATGACACCTGTCTAATCCTCGACGAGATCAGCCAAGCCGATCCTCGAGACGTGGGCAGCATCATCTACACCGTGGGCAACGGCACCGGCAAGGCGCGGGCGAATCGGGTGGGGCTGGCGCGGAGAACAGCGAGATGGCGAGTTATGCTCCTGTCATCCGGCGAACGTACCCTTGCAGCGCACATGGCCGAGGACCGAGGCCGGGCACCGAAAGCGGGGCAGTTGGTCCGGCTCCTCGACATCCCGGTCAAGCGCCAGCATGGGCTTTTCGATGAACTCCACAGTTTTCCTACTGGCGCGGCCCTGGCTGACCACTTGAAAACGGCAACGGCCAAAACCTACGGCGTTGCAGGTCAAAGGTTCCTCGACCGACTGGTCACGGAGCGCGAGACCCTAGACCTACCCAGCCAGCTATCCGCCCTCCTCACGACTACCGACTTCCATCATGTTGATGGCCTGCACCAGCGAGCAGCCGGAGCTCTGGCCCTCTGTGCGATCGCCGGAGAGCTTGCCCGGCAATGGGGACTGTTTCCCATCAGCGATGGAGAAGGGATAGCGGCAGCAGCATTGGCCTTCCGGCTCTGGGGCAGCTTACAGACCACCGGCCGCACGGAGGACCGGCAGGTGCTACAGGCGATTGTCGACTTCATAGATCGGCATGGCGGTTCTAGGTTCCAGTCCCTACTGGCCGACGACCATCCACCAATTCGTGATCGTGCCGGGTGGGTGACCGACAACATCTTTTACTTCACCGGGGCAGGACTGCGCGAGGCGGTAGCTGGGCACGACCTAAGCCGGGCACTGGATGCCTTGGAATCGGCAGGATGGATAGCCGAGCACGATCCCGGCAAGCGATCCAAGAAGATGAGGGTTGAGGGGCGGCCCGTGAGTCTATACGCCATTCGCGTCGGGGAGGTGGCACATGGCTAGGACACTGGCGAAGTTAATAGCTGCAATACCCAAAGTTTCCTGAGTGTTTCCTCCGGTTCCCTCAGGTCCCCTGGCTCAGGGAACCAGAAAAACCTCGGCAAATCATGCCGGTTCTCCTGGTTCCCCCGGTTCCCACACAAAACAACAGGGCTCTGCTGCCGGTTACCGGCGTACTCCGCCCTAAACAGCAGAGTTGCGACCGATTCAAAGGTTGCTGGACACCTTTTTTGCTCCTGAGAAGAAAAATGAAGATATTTGTTGCAGAATCGCTCCTGTGCAACAAGTTTGCTCAAAATCATGCCGACTTTTTTAGCGCCAGTTTAGAGATTCCTTAGTGTACGGACTTGGGTTCTTCGGAAAATATTGGACAAACCTGCACAGGCAAAAGTCTTGTCATAATTTTTATTGCTGCTTCCTCTTCCGCTAATAATTCAGTTTCCACTCCGCTGCTTGATTTGTCATCATTGCAGGCTAGATTTTCATACTCATTTGATAGAGAGTGAGCCATATCAATAAAAATAACTGAGTGTTGGTAAATATTTTTCTTTAGACTGGTTAAAAAATTGTTGTCAATGGCAAGAGCCTCAGAAACATATTTGCACAGCAAAAGTCTGGTTGCAGACTTGATGATTGCATTTGGTGTAAGCTCTTCATCGATATCCGCGGCAAGAAAATTTGATAAATCATTATCGCTTGCAAATGATTTTGCTAACTTCGAAAGTAGATTGGAAACAAGGTCGGTCTTGGCTTCGCTGATTATTTTGAGGCCGCGAGAAATTATTTTTGCGTACAATCTAGGGTTAATTGTCGTCTGGTTTCCGCCGTTCGACAGAACTTGGAGGGCCAGAAGTTGTGCGCAAATGTTGAGATCAGTATTCGATTTTGCAAGCATAGTTACCTCCGGTAGGTAGAAATGACTTCCTTTACAGCGAAGCAAGGGGCACGACCAAAGCATTGGATCACTGGATGTGAACAGCATGCCCTCCTTGGCGCGAGCCAGGGTGATGACATCAGAACCCACCTCGTACACGGTGCCGTCTACGGTGACCTTGTGGGTGTCCCGCTGGCGCCCGATGCCATCATAGAGCCGGTTGGCTGGCGCGAAGGCAGAGGCGGCGAGGAAAGTGGAGGCCGGGGTGGAGAGCTTGATGTGACCATAGCCCAAGTTGATGCCGGCGCAGAGCGGGGCTGACTGGGGCGCGGTGGCGGCTGAATGTTCTTCCTGATCTGGTGCGGGGTGCGACATGCGATGGTTCCTGCTGGCTGCTGGCAATTGGGGAATTATGCGATGGCGGTTAATGCAGCGGTTTTGCTGGCATCCAATGGTAAGGACGGCTTGGTGCCAGCGCAGGAGATGGCTGGGTAGGTGTCTTGAGGAGTTGGGCCAGGGAAAGGCTGAATTTCTTATGATCAAATAAGCGGCGGCGGCAAAAAACGATTTCACAATAATCCCCGGTGGCTCTTGCGACCCTGTATGAGGCTTTTCTTTGTATAACAATCGGTTAAGCGTCACCCTCACTGTCGTCTCCAGATGGCTGCACTTGGTTTCTTAATAAGCCCCTGCGGCTCATGGCATCTTGATCAGAGAGTAGGCTGCGGCGCAATTGCACGAGAGATCGGTGCGTTTTGGACAATGCGCCGATTTTTTTGACGAGTTCCGAACGCGCCTTTTCCTGCTGTTGGTAGTATCGTTTGTGCTTGCCATTGCCCGTCAGGGCGCACACTTTGACTGTCATTCGGACAGGGATATGGACCACCCTGGTCGGATCCTTGTAGTCCTTGCCAAACGTGGGAGTTGCCCGTTTCGCGCCGATCCATTGGCCCATTCGCCCACGGACCCAGATAGCCCAGCGTGGCACAAAGGCGCCCGACTGTTGATGGTCGATTCGGAACCCCAAGGCTCCCTGCCTGGCCACCTTGTCATGATGCGCGCGGTTGTTTTCTGTGTTCCAGTCCCTGGTTTCTCTTTGCAAAGCAAGGACTAGCCGATTGTTCTCAATCACTTTCCAGGCGAACAGGTGGTAAGGGATGGGGGTAAAAATGCCCTCCGGGCGCGGAGAGTCAGGCATGTCCCTTGAGAGGACCGCAACCTGGCGCATAGAGAGATCGGAATAATGGTCTAGTTTTTTCTGTATCTCTATGATCTGTCGTGCCTTTCGGTACTTGAAGGAGAGTTCTGCCACCGCCAAAGAGAGGAGACGGCCCTGACCCTGAAGACCGCGATAGGAAAAAGATGCGTGTGGACAAGCCGGGCAGCGGCTACGGCAATGCGTCTGCCGGATAGACCACCCTCTCGGCGGGGTCCAAGCCAACAGGGCATCGCGACGGTCCCGCAGGTCTTGCAGATGCTCGGCAAGCAATTGCGCCTTGGGTATCCAGATTGCCAATGGGGCCAAGGGGTTATGAGGAAGATAAGTGCGTTTCCTGGTCCGCGATGGTTGCTTCTGATCCGTCATGCAATCCTCGAAAAAACAGATTTGCCCATAATTCCCCATTTCTCCCCGTATTCACCCGTAACTACCCAGAGAAAAACACTTCTCCCCATACTAGCCCGCGTTTGCCCATAGTTCCCCGCATTTCCCCACATTGGCCCGCTGTTCCCCGTTGTTCCCCGTTGTTCCCCGTTGTTCCCCGTTGTTCCCCGTTGTTCCCCGTTGTTCCCCGTTGTTCCCCGTTGTTCCCCACTTCTCAACAGATTTGCCCACGTTGTACTTCGATATTTTGGATCTTGTGGTAGTTGGCGCTGAGCGCCTAACCAATGTCTGTGGATGCCGCCACTTACGAGAGCGACGCTGATACCATTACTCTTGCACCCCACACAATGGCCGCACCACGGATCATATGGTCCAGTTCCTGGCTCTTCCGTGGACTGGATCGTGTGGGTCTACACTTCACTCTGCTTTCCACTGCCTACAATCTGGTGCGCATGGCGCGACTAGGGGTGCCGTGATGGGAGCACTGCGCACAGAATTCGGTAATTCGATTAATATGACCAAAAAAACCGCTGAAAAGCCGCCCAGAGGCGCGCTCAGGCAGTCATTCTTGAGAAAACCGAAGCATTGTCAGTTTTATTGCCCGGTTTTTCAGCCTGCTAATGGGCGGTAGATAGGATGAGAAGCAAATGCAATCAGTTGTGCCCTGAAGAACGAAACTTGCTTACAGCGAGAGCTGAACGAAGGGCATACGACCAGCGGCATGGCTGGGACGATGGGGCGTAACACCAGCACCCTGAGCTGGGAGATTCGTCGGGGTGCCTGCAGGAATGCCTATAGCGCTGTTAGCGGGCGGGAATGGGCACAATCCCATCGACGGCGTGGCCGGCGGAAACTGGTCTCTGTCAGCGTCTTGACGGCGTAGAAAAAGAACCAAGCGCGCCTTGCATTGCTAGGCAAGGAAGCCTCAGCTGCGCCGTATCTTCCGAGCATACATCCTCCTGGGCCGGTGCCAGTAGAACGCCAGCCATGCCTCGCCACTGTCGCCCTCTTCCTTGTCACCATCCACATGCACGAGGTCGCCACCCTCCTTCTCCATCTTGGCGAGGATGCCGCGCAGCGCTCCTCCGCTGGTGATGATCTTGGTCCCGTGGACCTGTTCGATGTACTGCGCGAGCCACTCCGGGCCGCCTGCAAGCAGATTGGATGCCTTGACCAGGTACTTCGCAGTCTCGGCGATAGCATGGCGTAGCGCGGCCCTTAGGTCCGCTGCGGAGCCATCCGCCACTGCCGCCGCATCCTTGATCTTTGGTTTGATAACCTGGATGTCGCAGACCGGGTCGTAGTCGAGGCGCATCGATTCCCGCCAGCGCCGCACCCACTCGCTGGTCGGGACATAGCCCTTACCAAAGTAGGACGGCGGCACCATTAGCAAGCAGTGAAAATGCGGATGGGCGCTGCCATCCTCGCCGCGCGTCACCTCTACAGCCCGTATCCAGCCATAGGCAGGCCAGTCTTTCCGATTAAGCAGACGGTGCCATCCCCGGTTCATGGCCGTGATGGTGTCGCGCAAGTCGGAGATAGCGCAGTCGCGGACGGTGAGCACGAGAAATATCCAGTGGCACTTCGGGTAGATATCCATCAATGCCACTTGCGCGGACCTTTCTGCCTGCAATGAAAGACCCCCATGACTTCTACCAAGGACTCCGGCGGGGTGCAAGGTGTCGCATGAGTTAGAATTCCCGCAACATCCATTCGAGAAACCAAGAAGCCATTCTTACTGGTTTAGTGCTTTGATCTTTGCCGCTGCTATGGAGTGCCCACCAGCCGCAGCTTTCCCAAGCCACTCTATGCCTCTCGCAAGGTCAGCCTCCGTGCCAAACCCCTCAATGTAACAGGTTGATAGCCAGTCCATGGCATCCAGGTGCCCCTTCTTTGCCGCCATATTGAACCAAACAAATGCGATGTCATAGACTTTGTTCTCGAAGAAGATGAGGCCAACTTCATTGAACCCTTCAGCCATACCTTTTTCGGCAGCATTCAATGCATTTTCCAGCTCTGTGGTAACTGGGATTGTCATGAACGGGGCAATATCAGACAAGGAGAAGAGCAATTTCCCGCCAATTTTTCCCCCCGTCCAGCCTCCTTCATCCTGGGTAGCTGCCTTCATTTGGCCGTCATCGACCCATCGATAGATCGTTTTTGTCGATTTTCCAGTAAGCATACTTACGGTCGCAGTGGATAGTTGCATAGAGCCTCCAGAGGATATCGAAGCCTATGATGAGTGCTTGGCGGAAGCGTGTCCATCAAGAAACAGTGGGGTTTTCCGTGGGGAGGTTCAAAGATGCATGTCGTCCGAACTCTCGGTGGACATTTTCAGGGGCAGTGGCTATGTCTACCGAACTCTCGGTAGACATTTTCAGGGGGGGTGATTATGTCCACCGACTTCCTCGAGACATGCCGAGAATATCACTATACAGTCACTATGTGATAATAATAAAATCAGATAGTTAGTTATCTGGCATCGTTCTTGCTATAAAATTCTTAACTCGCAATGGGCGAGTGTAGATTCACTTCTCTGCAGGAGGATGTACCCCATGAGCATGAAAGTACAGCAAGCGAAGCGGGCCGCCGAGGCCGGTTTCACCCTCATCGAGCTGATGATCGTCATCGCCATCATTGGCATTCTGGCCGCCATCGCCATTCCGCAGTACGAGAAGTACATTGCGACATCTCAAGGAACTGACGTAGCGACGAACTTTCATTCCGCTGTAACTGCTGTTACCTCTGCAGTTGCTGCCGCCCAAGCTGGACAAACAACAACCTTGGTCGGCACCGCAACCACGCCTGGCGTGCTGGCCTATAACGCTGCCAATCCGATTCCTGGTCTCGCAGCGACAGATTATGCCTATGCTACTTCTGGCACTACGCTTGGCACAGTAGTAGTTGGTGGAACAACGGCTGGCGCCATCGGACCGACAGATACAGGGCCTTTCACAGTTACGGTTAACCTAAAAGGAACGAAGGGCACAAATGCATCTGCTGCCACTGACGCGGCGGCTGCGATTCAAAAGGCTATTCCTGGTGCGTGTATAGCTGCCGGAACTCCCATCACTTACCCATTTACTGGCACTTGCAAAGTTTCGGTGAGCGCAGGCGGACAGATTACTCCACAGTTTTGATATTACATGAAAGTATTACCGTTTTTCGGAACGGTAATACTTTTCTAGCAACGTGACTAAGATTGAGCATCGGTATACATTGTATGACAAAATGCTTATATATTTGTGCATTTACTTTCAGATGGATACATTCAAAGTGGTTATTGTTTTTGGCTCTTCCTCTTTCTGTATATCTTGATAGCCCTTGTTCATTGGAAGGTGCTGTTCTTCCGATGATCATTAGTATTCTATTTTTAGTTCGGTATTTTCACAAAATCAAAGACAAGAAACTCATATTTGGGTTTCTGCTCTTTGCTTGGACGATCGGAATGTCTTCGGAACGGTGGGGAGTGCTTGGCTTACACGTTTTTACCGGAAGTATCATTCTCTGGCCTTTACTTGTTTTTCTCTTGGGGGATCGGTTCCCATGGCTTCTAGTGTATCCTCTGGCTTTCTTTTCTACCTTGATCCCAGACCTGTTTGGCGCGGGGACTGCGTCTCACTGGCAAACTGGATGGTTCTTTGGAGTCGGAGGCGCAGGATTTCAGGATGGACTCTTTTTGGTTCCGTTAAAGACAGCAACAGCATCCGCTGTGTTAACACTGCTTCAGAAGTGGTTCAGGCGTCAAGGACTTTTCACATCTCCTTCTTTTCCCGATGGTCTTTAAGAAATAGATGGGCGGAAAAATTGAAAAGTGACTTTGTCCAAAATGGATTCACGCTCATTGATCTTACGATCGTTATCGCGATCATCGCTATTCTGGCTGCCTTGGCGATCTCCGCTTATTTCCAATACCTACAAACTGCAAAGGCACAGGCCGTAGCCACTGATTTCAAGATCGCCGTAGACGAGGTGTCCAATGCTTACGCTGCATCCCTGAATGGCGTACAGACGACCCTCTACAAGACCCTCAATGGTCAAGCCACGGACGACGTTGCTGACCCAGTTTATGGCCAGGGAACGCCCGCCTTCGTGACCGGAGGCCCGGGTACCATCTGCGGGCAGGTGGTTATCAGCTCTGCAGTGATCACCGCCAGCAGCCCCGCCGAGACCAACGTATCGGTTGTCACCAAAGACTGCTCCGGTGATCTAGGAACATACATCGCCCGCGCCTGCAGTGCCGCTGGTTTCCCCAGCGCCGCTACCGGTTCTGGCGTCGTCATTAACCAAAACGGCGGGATTACCCCCTAGCCGTATACGCAACCAGGAGAGTGAAAGATGAACGTTCAGGAACGCATCCAGCAACTGCAATCTCGCCGCCATCGCCTGCTTGACCGTCGCGCCGAGCGCGGCGCCCCCATCGCCAGCCTCGACCTGGAGCTGAATGTGGTGCGCAGCGAGCTCATTGCCCTGTACGAGATGCAGCGCGAGCGGCGCATCGCCCCGCGGCTGGCGAGCTAGTCGGGCCGCAGTGCCGCCGTGAGTAGCGACGACGCCCCCCGGAGTTCCCCTGGCCGCAGCTTCTGGCAGCGCCTGGGGCGCCCGCCGCAAGCCGACCAGACGGTGCGCGAGCAGCAGCAGTTGCTCGCCTGGCGCGGGGCCTTGTCGGCGGTATTGGTGCCGGCGGCGGAGGAACGGCAGGTTCTGCAGCGCTTTTGTGAGATCACCGTGCAACAGGGCGTGGCGGACCTGGCGGCATTGCTGCGCCCCGGCCCACAGTCGATGCTCCAGCCGGTGGCCCTGAGTGGTCCCCGCGCTTTCGTCAGTGATATCTGCTGTACACCGAGTGCCGCCATCACCGATACCCAGGGTCCACTGGGGAGGGCTTGGCGCGAGGGGCGCGCCTGGTACTCGGAGGAGCGCCCCTCTGCCGCGGCCTTGGCGGAGTGGAATGCACAGGCGGCGCGGCGCGGGCTGCGCGCCTCGGCCATCCTGCCGGTGTTGCGGCGTCGGCGCATCTGGGCCCTGCTGCTGCTGGCGCGGGAGCGGCAAAGCGACTGGCCCAGCGACAGCCAGATGCTCCTCGAATCCACGGCACAGTTGCTGGGCGATGTCCTCGAAGACCTCGCCAAACAGCAGTTGCAGCTCATTCTCGGCTCGGGCCTGCGCGCCGCCCTGGACAGCGTGGTGCTCACCGACACGCGCCGGCGGGTGCTCTATGTCAATCAGAGCTTCACCTTGATGACGGGCTACAAGGAAGAAGAGATCTGCCACAAGGGGCTGAAGATCCTGCTAGGCCCGGAGACCAGTCTGGCGGATCTGGCGAGCCTCGACATGGCCTTGCGCGATGGCGTTGCCTGGTCTGGCAAGCTGCTGAATTACCAGCGGAATGGTCAGACGTTCTGGAATCAGGTGAGTATCGTCCCGGTTCGCAACGCCGCCGAGGAGTTGACCCATTTTCTGGGCATTTTGCGCGACGTGAGCCGCGAGCATTCGCTCCTGGGGCAACTGGAGTACGAGGCCCGCCACGACCGCCTGACCGGGCTGGCGAATCGCCAGGCGCTAGAAGAAGAAATGGAACAGGCCTTAGCGCGAGCCCAACGCAACAGATCGAACCTCGCGGTATGTTTCATTGACTTAGATTCTTTCAAGCCCATCAATGACGGCTACGGCCATGACGCGGGCGATCTTGTGCTGCAAGTGGTGGCCCGCAGGCTGCGCGAGGGCCTGCGGCGCACCGATTATGTGGCGCGTTTGGGTGGTGATGAGTTTGTGATTCTGCTGGAGGGGCATCAAAGTCGAGAGGGTCTGGAACTGGTCCTGGAAAAACTCGAAATTCTGGTCCATTCACCCATTTCTCTGCCAAACGGACAAGAAGTTACAGTGCAACTTAGCATGGGAATTACTCGGTATCCAGAGGATGGCATGTTCGACGCGGGAAAATTGCTGCGCTTTGCTGACCAAGCGCTCTACAGAGCTAAAGCACTGCGGAACAAACGCAGCACCTATTGGGTGTACTACGAAAGTGTCTTTACACCGGCCGCTGGGGCTTCCTGACGAAAACTCGAAAGGGTGGCCGATCAGCGTTGCCTCCGGCTTGGGCATGTAAAATTGAGGATCTGTCCTAATTACCTGGGAGGATTATACAGGAGTCTGCGATGGCGACATCAGTTACCAAGAGTAAGACGCTTGCCAAGGAAGTAAGGTTCATCAACTTCCTCTGGGAAGCGAAGGGGCTCGACGCTAAGGCCCGGCAAAAAGGCGAGATGACCGCTTCCTCGGCCAACGTGGTCAAAGCCAACCTGCTCCGTGTGAAGCTCACGCCCACCGTCATCAAAAAGGCGCGAAGCCGCTTCTTGACGGTGAGCGCACCGGTCATGATGCGGCAGCTCTCGACCATGATCATCGCTGGGTGCCCATGGTGCAGCGATTTGACTTGTTGATTTCGGCCACCTCCCAGCTGAGCATGCGCAAGCTGCTCAAGGGCACCCTGCGCCATTTGAACGAGGGAGAATCCCTCCCCCAGTCCTTCGCACACTACCCAAAGTATTTCGATCGCCTGTTTGTTTCTCTGGTGTCGGCAGGCGAGCAGGGCGGTATTCTCAGCACCATCCCGCTGCGTCTGGCGGACTATCGCAAAAAGAGACTGGCCCTGACCAAAAAGGTCACGTCGGCCATGTTCTACCCGGCAGCCATCCTTACCGTCATGATCTTCGTGATCCCGGCCTTTGCCCATTTGTCCAGTAGTTTTGGTGCGACGCTGCAGCTCTTGACGCAAGTCGTCATCAAGATTTCCGACTGGATGAAAGAGCATTGGTACGTCGTCGTGGGAGCACCCATCGCTGCCGTGTTTCTCTTTCACCATGCCTATCGGCGCAGCGACAAGCTCAGGGAGGACGCCGTGTTTCCGCTAATGGCGACGCAGATGTTCGCCATAGGTGAAGAAACTGGCGCTATCGAGGTGATGTCGGGTAAGGTAGCGGACTCCTACGAAAATGAGGTCAACGAGGCAATTAACCGTACGACCATGCTCGTTGAGCCCATCATCATGGTCATTCTGGGCATCGTTGCCGGCCCTGGTGGTGGCCATGTACATGCCGAACTTCAGGATGGGTGCCGTGGTGACTCATAGGGGGGTAACAGATGGCTGTTCGTGTAAAGCGTTCATTCACTGACGTGCGCGCGCCCTTTCGGTACATGTGGAATGCACGCTTACCGTCCTCGTTTAACCTAGGGGAACAATCAGACAGATTGCGATGTTTTGTTTGTGGCCTTGCCAAGATTTATGCACCAAAATGGGATGATTTGCAGGCCAGCGCAGGAACTCCAGAACAATCATTGTCGACACAAGTTTCAGCAGAAGCGGGATTTAGTTTGATTGAAATCCTAGTGGCAATGGTCGTTTTGCTGGTCGGGCTGCTAGGTGTTGCCTATTTGCAAGTCAGTTCCGCATTGGCCTTAGGGAATGCAGCCGTCAATGCGAATGCGGCATTCCTTGCGAACTCCATGCTCGCGAACGCCTGGGGTGGAGGTACCTCTCAGCTCAGTTCCTATGCGAACGTCGATACGGCTAACCCAAATTCCTGGCCACAAAGTGGTGCAGCTTCCTGGGCCGTGCAGAACTGGGCGACGAATGTGCAATCCATCTTACCTGGTGGTGTGGGGAAAATTTCCGTGCTGAATCCACAGGGCGACACGTGTGAGCAACCACCATGCGTTGCTACGGTAACCGTCACCTGGACAGGCAAGACAGGAAAGGAGAGTTATGCGGCCAGCACATATATTGTCCAGCCCTGAGGCTGGCTTAACCTTGACCGAACTGTTGGTGGCAATTGTAATTTCTGCAATTGTCTCAGTCATACTTTTTACGTTCTTTATGCAAAATGAGTGGGGGTTTCTTGAGAACCAAGGTACAGCAGACGTCATCAATACTGACCGCCATGCGTTGGAAGTAGTAGCAAACGATATCGCCAACGCTGGGTATGGGTTTGCCTCCATACCAGGGTGTACACAGATCGTGACCTATAACGGAAATGCGACGCCACTGAACCCGATATCTGTTACCCCAAATGGCACCCCAACCCAAACCAATCCGCCACCAGTATCGCTAACGGTTTATTTAGGAACTTCCGATTTTGCCGGAGTCCCTGTGGGAATGATGGTCGATAGTCCAAGCCCAAGCGCGTCGAACTTCCATATCAATTCGGCGCCCGGAGCAACCACGGGGTGTCAAACCCCCATCCAGAAAGGAGATGGACTGGTGGCGGCATTCTCCGGTGGGGAATGTGCAATGGTATATGCCACACAGACTCCTAGCAGCAACGCTGGCGCTTGTGTAGTAACCTTTGATCATGGAGAAAACCAGAACAATCCTTCCGGCGGGTTTGCGACATTGATTCCAACGTTGACGACTGCGGATATGGATGCTGCGCAGGTATACGATACTGGCGCTTCCAATATCACGCAATTGACATACTCGGTCACCCCCCCAGCGGAGCAACTCCCGGTTCCCTTACCCTTTCTACAGGTGGTGGCGCTGCAAGTCTATTTGCCACGGGTATCGACGATCTGCAAGTTCTTTTTGGATACAACACCAACGGAGGACAATCTGTGCAAAGTTACGGTTATTATGACCCTAACTACGCGAACGATATCCGCACGGTAATGGTCGCAGTGGTTGCGCAAAGTCACGTACAAACACCGCAACAAGATGCGCCAACAAAGCTGCAACTTATACCAGCTGTACCAGCCTCACAGAGCATAACGGGAGAATCGCTGCCAGCAGTCTATTTTTATCCGCCAGCAGGCTCTCATAACGCCCAATTTACAGTGATGACCACCACAGTACCCGTCATGAACATGATCTGGCATTAACCATATGAAACGACACAATCAATCCGGACAGTCTCTGTTGTTCGCCATTATCATTCTCATGGTGCTCGCAATTCTGGGATACGCGGCCTTAGAGCTGGGCGGCCAGACAGAACGCCTAACCTATACCCAGGCAGAACACCAAACTGCAACCCAATTGGGATCGCTGGCCGTTCAGGCCGCTATTCAATGGGGAAATGCAAACATCTCATTTCCTCCCGGAATCCCCACAACCAAACCAGCATTTTTTTATAATGATGCATGCACCAATGGCGCCATAGGCTGTGCCACACCCTTGACTAGTGCGCAGGTGGCAGATACCGGAAACATTTGGTCTACGGCGAATACAGTACCAAATAACGTCGTTGGTCCACTTGCATCCAGCTTACCAGGCGCTACCGTGAAATGGGTTATGGAATACTATGGGAATGGACTATGTACAGTACCGGGTTGCACGAGTAGTAAGGCACCAACGAACCTATGTCGCTGCTATTACTATCGAGTAACAGCGTTGACGACCAATGACCCAACTAATCCCCAAGATGGGCTGTCCGTAGTGACACAGACCTTATATCGTATTCCGCAGTCTCGATAAGGATTATAGAATGAATAGTAGAGCGATAGTTTCTCTCCTCGTTGGCGGAACCATATTCTTTGGTTTATTGCAGGACAGCGACGCAGGTACTCTTCCTCCGCTACTCTCTATATCTCCAACGCCGCTTTTGGCCACTCATTATGGAAAACCCAATATTCTTTTCATTCTAGATAATTCTCAGTCTATGGATGGAGATCTATCTGGGGCAATTATGACAGGATCTGGGACAGCTACCTCCAATGGTTTCTCTCCTTCTGTAATTAATGCCAACTCGAGCAGTCCGGCAGATTATTCTGTTCCAGCCGGGTTTACCGCGCCTGTCACCAATGCTACTTCAGGAACCACACCGTACACTGTATGCACTAACAATACCTGCACCGATAATTCCGCGAGCCGCCTTAATGTAGCAAAAGAGGCCATTCTGCAATCTTATAACCAATGGAATGGCTTGATGAATTTTGGACTGATGGACTATAAGGTAAAAGGTACGCCAAGCATCAACACAACTTGGGTATATTACATGAGTGGTCCCGATGGTTTTTCCTTCGGTCAATCTGCTTCCGCTCCACCGCAGATCACACCGCAAGGAACAACGGTCCAATTACATGCCGTACCAAATCCATGTTATTATAGTAATACGCAGAATACCTACTCCTGCCAACAAATTCATAACTTCTTCGCGTCTAACGGGGTGTCTGGTTCGTTCGGTGACGAATATCTCTACATCCAAGATACGAGTGATGAGCCGAATATTAATGACGTCTTGTACGCCGGAGGTGGATTGAATTCGAACTTCATCACCTACGGAGGTCCAAATCCAGGAAACCCGTATACGAATTACAACCTGCAACACTATAATAGCGGTAGCATAAACGAAAATTATTATAACAGCGTTCCAAATAATGGACAGTTTAGCACCGGTCCTACCAATGCCGGTTATGTACCATATTCACCAGAGGTCTGGTATTCGGAAAGAGGTTTTGGATATTATAACAATATATCTAATGCAGGCAATCTTGTCATCCCTATAGCTGCCTCAACTACATCGCAGCTTAATGAGTTTAAAACAAATCTTGCACCGGAAACAAACAATCCTAGTTCTTCAGAAATCAAGGCTGATGCGGTTAATGCGCCGATGTCGGAAACACTACAAAGTGCATTGAACTACCTTACTGGCACTACGTTGCCAAGCAGTAATGGATGTTCCGCCCCGACGTACATTATTTTTATTACAGATGGGCTACCGACGGTATCCAACAGTGGAGCCTTGTGGCCGCCGTTGGGAAGTGCTGCGGCATCGGGTTATACCGAATATGCGACATTTAATTCGAATGGTACAGTCAACTCTACCAATGACCGCGCACTCACGGATACCATATCCGCTCTGCAGGAATTGGCAGATAATGGTATAAAAACCTATATCATTGGTGTGGGCGCGGGCGTTGATCCAAAGCTCAATCCTGTGGCTGCAGATACGCTGCAAGCCATGGCGTTAGCTGGTGGTACTGCCCAATATTTTCCAGCAACAAGTCCGGCCGCGGTTTCTTCTGACATTAGCGTTATCCTGAAAAAGGTTGAACAACAACTGAGCACGACCGGCGTCGCCTTAAACGCATCCAGCAATACGGCGGCGAATCTGGTATACCAAGCAAGTTTCAACACCAAGTTTTGGACTGGCAACCTGCTGGCGGAAACATTGAGCAGTGTCTACACGTCTCCCTCCTCACCTACAATCCAGTGGGAGGCGGTAGGTACCCACGGTAATGGAACACTTACTGCCACCAGCTTGAGCAATAAGGTGTTTACTTGGAATCCTGCATGTGGCAATAACGGTTGTGGAGAGCCTTTTATTTGGAGCAGTCTCTCTACCTCACAGCAATCGGAGTTGGAACAAGGTTGGTCTAGCCTCAGCGGTAGCCAGCAAGCGACATTTGGCGGAAGCTCAGCTACTTATGGGCAGGCAATCATGGCTTGGATGCTTACTGGAAACACCAGTGGAGGTATTTTTCGTTCTCCGGAGGCATTGCTGGGAGATATTGTCGATAGCAGCCCAGTATATGTTGGATCTCCTGACCAAGGATTGTTAACGCCCAGCTACCAAAGTTTTGCACAGCAGAATGCTTCGCGCACGCCTGTGGTCTATGTTGGGTCTAATGGCGGGCTCTTGTACGCTTTTAACGCGACCACAGGCGCGCCTGTTTTTGCCTATGTTCCGGAAGGGGTGTATAACGATCTCTGGAAGCTCCCGCAGTTAAATTATACTCATCGCTTTTACGTGGATGGCACGCCGTCTGAGGCGGATATTGAGACGAGTTCCAACTCTTGGGAAAGCGTATTGGTCGGCGGATTGAATGATGGCGGAGATGCAATTTACGCTTTGAATGTAACTAACCCCACGGGGTTTAATTCATCAGATGTTCTGTGGCAGTTCAAAAACCCGGACTTGGGACTCACGTATAGTCAGCCGCAACTCTCTGAAGTTGATGTTAAAGGGGTACCAACATGGGTTGCTATTTTTGGATCTGGTTACAATAGTCCAGCTGGGTGGCCCTATTTATTTATTGTAAATGCGGGAACTGGGCGGCTTATTAAATCGGTCAATCTCTGCGCAGCCGTAAATTACAATTCTACATATTGCAGCACAAATTTTCCGGATGGTCTTTCCACCCCAGCTCTCGCATCATCCGGAAATGGTTTCCTGGCGGGTACGGCCTATGTTGGAGACCTGCAGGGAAATCTCTGGGACATTAATCTCAGTCAGCTACTCAATCCTCCGTCTGTTCCGTCACCTAATACACCACCTACTGTGTCCGTGTTATTTCATGCAACAACAACCAGTTCGACAAATTGTCCAGGAGGGGCGTCTACTTGTACGGTTCCGCAGCCGATCACCACGCAACCACTGGTTACTACTGCTCCTGCTGGTGCGCCTGCCGGAAATTTTGTTCTATTCGGGACCGGGCAATTGCTTCAGACATCCGATCTCTCAAATACTTCTGTGCAATCAATATACGGGATATTATCTTCTGGAAATGGTAAGATAGTAACACTATCGCAGTTGCAGCAACGTGCCATTACGGGAGTTACAAGCAACAACGGTGAGCACGTGGTCGTTGAGTTGCCGCCATCGAGCGGCAACGGCCTTATAAACTGGGCCATGCAAAAAGGGTGGTACATGAACCTTACGGATAGCGCGAACGGTAATTTACCCGTTGGACTGCGGTCTATATCAAATATGGAAATCAATTTGAATAGGCTAATATTCACTATGTACGCTCCATCTAGCGATACTTGTGGTGGCACAGGCACCAGTTATCTAATGATTATCAACTATATCGAAGGTACAACTTTTAGTCAGCCTCAGTTCTTTCTGAATAACAACCTCACGCAACCATTGACCGCCAATTCTCAGTACGTTTCTGGCGTGTCCTTAGGTGATGTTTATGCAAACACACCGACACAGGTTGGCAATCATTTGTTGGTCCCCTTGGGAAATGGAGCCATCTCATCCTTTGTCCTTCCTTCCCCTCCTGTTTCGCCGATTGGATGGCGCAGTATTATCGCACCATAATTTGAGGATTATTGCTTGATTTTAAACGATCCTTGTAACCTACGCGTAGGTAATAGGTGTATTTTTAGCGGATGCTGTAACCTTAGCAGATCGATCCTCTGTGTTAAGTGCACGCGGGTGAATGGGACCGGCGTGCATGGTCTCTGACGTTCTTGTTTTTCGCCATTACGCATTACAGCCTGTTTTTTAGCGACCATGCTCTAGGATTGGGTGTGAACTAGATATTGCATAGGACGGGCACGTTGACACATGCAGAATCATGGTCCGAACCCGTTTTGCAACTAGCTGATATGACCTAGAAAAACCCCAGGTCCGGAGACTTGAGGTTGGGGTTAGTCAGTTATTAAGAATCTTGACGATCTCGCGTATAGATTCAGGCTTACGGAAGCACTCCAACGAATCAGCCTCGATGCCTAGTTCCTTGACCGCTTTGGCAAAGTCGCTAGAGCCACGAACTTTGGATCGGGTGACTTCCACTCCGCAAGCAGCGAGTGAGCCCTCGCCAACCAAAGTAGACAAGAGTACCTTTTTCAAGGTTTTCTCGGTCTGATACTTCGGACAAGAGTTGCGCTACCTCTCGGTATTCTGCAGCAATCTCCGCAAACCCTTCTGGGAGCGATCCAGTAGCTACCGAATCAAAGAGGCTCCAGTCGCGCTCCTGAACCGCTTTCCAGAATGCTTCTTCCATGCGAAAGAGACGATCCTGATAGACAGGAGCTGGTTTGACCTCGATCAGAATGGGCTTCGGATCCACTTCTGGGCGGTAACTGGCGTACACCAGCAAATCCGAGCGGGAAACGGCAAGGGAGTGCTGCAACTGACCCTCATACTTGGGCGGTATCTTCCTAGACTTGGCAACGCCGTAATCCTTGGCGCCGGGGCACACCTGGCGGTCCCACCAGAGCAGACGGACTTTATCCCGGCCTTTGTTGAATCCCACAAAGACCGCCGTACGCAACGGCGCATTTCCCCAGCTCTCCAGCACCAGAGCGGCCAGCCCATCAATGGACTTGCGCATGTCGACGGGCTCTTGGATGACGAAGACCGTCCGCTCTGGCCCTACCCACACCAGCCTTCTCCCAATACCTGGAGCACGCAACGAAGGGTCGATGGATCCGGGTCACGAGAAACCACCACCCGAGCACTACCAATCCTGATCTCGAGTTCCTGCGACGGTGCGGAAAATTCTGTTAGCCGTGCCTGGGGAAGGGGGTGAAAGCTCAGCGGGTTGGAGGGGCCGTTCTCCATAACAGATCCCAACCGGCGCCGCCACAGATAAAACCGGCCCCGGTTCAAGCCCCGTTCAGCACACCATTTCGACACCGACTGTCCGCTCTGTCCCCATTCGGCGATTTGGCGCTCCCAAAAAAACTTGCCGCTGCTGTTGCCAACCTATCTGCTCCTCCCAAAAATCCAAAGCCTAAAGCTGGATTCTGGAAGCAGTGCCAACGACTGGGAAGAACGTCGAATACCGGGGGACTTACGTTCCTAGCGCAGCAACAGCTGTTGGTCAGCGTGGTCAATCCGGCACAGATTCATGCGTTCGGGAAGGCCGAGCTATCCCGAGCCAAAATGGACAAGGCCGATGCCCGGCTCATCGCTCGCTTTTGTCGCATGCACCGTCCCGCACCTTGGGTGGGTCACATACGTCATCAATTGACTGATCGTGATCACCCGTGCCTTAAATCATGTCGGCCAGAATGTACCCTTTTCGGGGGTGCCCACGATCAGCGGAATCAGCGCCCTCGATCGCCGGAATACGCAGTGGTTATGGAAACGAGCATAGTCAAAAGCCAAGAAGAGGTATTTCAGGAGTTGAACCGCGCATCCGTACCACCAGCTTTGATCGCATACCCCCAACGAGCCCCTTAAGGTTAGCCTTGGGTTAGCCCGGAAAAATTTAGGCACCTAGAAAATCACTCTAAGTGCCTGTTTCATTTGGCGCGCTCGGAGAGATTCGAACTCCCGACCTACTGATTCGTAGTCAGTTGCTCTATCCGGCTGAGCTACGAGCGCTGCGAGGGACGAAGAATACCGATCCTACTGGTGCGAGTCAATCCATCGCATGCGTCCAGGACCGTTGGTGCTCGTCTCTGGAATCTCTTCGGGGGTGAGCTCTCGCCACTCGCCCGGACGCAGGGAGCCAAGCGTCAGAGTGCCAATGGCAATCCGCAGCAAACGTAGTACCTTGCGGTCCTGGCTAGCCAGCAAACGACGAATTTGCCGGTTACGCCCCTCTATCAGCTGGAATTCGAGCCACTGGGTCTTCCCTCCACAGCGGATTTCGCGGACTTGCATGGGCTGGTACTGCACCCCTTCGATCCGCGGACCTGCTGTGAGGGCGGCAATCTGCTCCGCCTCCAGAGGCGGCTGGATCTGCACATGGTAACATTTACACAGATGACTTTCCGGATCGAGCAGGGTCTGCGCCCAGCTCGGATCATTCGCGAACAGTAATAGCCCGCTGCTGGCTTGGTCTAGACGGCCCACCGGCGCCAGCCAGCAATCGCCGGGAAGCAGCTCATAGACCGTCCGACGTCCCCGTGTGTCGCTGCGGGTTACCAGATAGCCTCGCGGTTTGTGGAGCATGATGACGCGGCGCTCGGGTACAGCCACCAAGCCTCCATCGACGGCAATCGCGGCCTGCTGCAGAGGAAAGCCCTGCTCCGGATCAAGAATGATCTCTCCGGCTACGCTCACCCGACCGGCTCGGATCCATTGCGCTGCAACGGTGCGGGAGCAGATACCACGTTTGGAAAGGATTCTCGCCAAACCAAAGCGCGCGGCTTTCGCCATATCCTGCGGTCGTCTATGATAATGAGACATTCACAGACACCCTACGGAGACCGTCCATGGCCCACGAAACCTTGCACGAACCTTTGGACAAACTAAGCAGCAATACTCTGGATATCCACCGCGCCATCAGCTCCTTGATGGAAGAGTTCGAGGCCGTTGATTGGTACCAGCAGCGGGTAGACGCCTGCCAAGATGAAGCCTTGAAAGCCGTGCTGGCGCACAATCGCGACGAAGAAATCGAACATGCGGCCATGGTTCTGGAATGGCTCCGGCGCAAGCTCCCGAGGCTGGACAAGGAGCTGCGCGAATATCTATTCACCGAAGGATCCATTACCGGTCATGAGGCCGAGGCAATGGGCCACGACTGAATTGTGCGCGTCTCGGGGAGAAACTGTCGACAGAGTTGATTGAGCCAGTTTATTCCCAGAGGGGTGGGGCGCCAGTGGCGCCCATCCCGCGCCAACAAACCATCACGTAGGGCCTGGCGCAGACGCGCCTCTACCAACAGGAAGCTGATTCCCGTTCGCTCCTCGAAGATCTCTTCGTCAAAGCCCTCCAGCAAACGCAGGGCGTTGAGAAAAAACTCGAAGGGTCTCTCTTGCGTTGGCACCCAATGTTCCTCGGCCAATTGCCCTTCACCATGCAGCGCCGCAGCCATATAACTCTCCGGACGCGGCGCTTTGCGACTGCGCCAGATGCCCTGCCCTGGAACCGTGATCTTTTCGTGTGCGCCTGCGCCAATGCCCAGATAATCACCATATAACCAGTAATTTCGATTGTGCCAACACTGCCGGCCAGAGCGTGCATGCGCCGATACTTCGTAGCGCTGCAGACCGGCAGCGGCCAATTCACTGCGTAGCGTTTCCTCCATGTCGGCGGCAGAATCGGCATCGGGCAAGCGCGCGGGAATTTGCGCGGCAAATGGGGTGCCCGGTTCCAGAGTCAGTTGGTACAGGGACAAATGGGGCGGCTGATAGGCAAGCGCGGTGCGCAGATCTCGCCGCGCGGCGGCAAGGTCTTGCGCAGGCAGAGCAAAAATCAGATCCAGATTCCAGTTTTCGAAGCCAGCTTTCTGCAATGCCTCGATGGCCATGTGCGCGGCACGGGCGTCGTGTATCCGGCCCAGGGTTTGCAGAAAACGGTCAGCGAACGATTGTACCCCCAGCGATAGGCGATTGATTCCGGCATCACGAAATCCTGTGAATGCAGCCGCATCGACGGCGCCGGGATTGGCTTCCAGACTGATTTCCGCCTGCGGCAGCAAACGAAGTCGGGCGCGAATGGCGCTCAACAAGCGATCGAGAGCCGCAGGAGAAAAGAGGCTTGGTGTGCCACCGCCGAAAAAGATACTGTGCACTTGGCGCCCCCAAACGCGGGGGAGTTCGCGCTCCAGATCGACGATCAGGGAGTCGACATAGCGCTCGGCCGGAAACTCTGCCGCGGCGTAGGAATTGAAGTCACAGTATGGGCATTTGGCCTTGCACCAGGGAAGATGCACATACAAGGAAAGGGGAGCTACACTAAGTTCAGGCATGGCGGCTTCACAGGGGCGAACGATGACGGCGCAGCAAGATGCGCAGGAGTGGGTTGACCTATTTTTACTCAGTTCGGTTCTTTTTCCCAATGCCCAAATGGGTCTGCGGATCTTCGAGCCGCGCTATCTGGACATGGTCAGTCGCGCCATGCGCAGCGGCAAACCCTTTGGCATCTGCCTGGCCGAGACAGAGTCGGCGCCAGTGCCGGTAGGCACCTTGGCAAGGATCATCGACTGGAACAGTGAAGATGGTCTTTTGCTTCTGGAAATCGAGGGCATGCAGCGCTTCACCGTGCAAGAGTGGGAGCACGCCAACGATATCACGATTGGGCGCATTCACCTCTGGCCGGAGGAGCCCATTCTTCCCCTCGCCTTTGAGCATGACTGGCTGAGGCCCATCCTGCAGCAGATCACCGAAGACCCGGCGGCGCAGAATCTGGATGCCAGTCGCGCGGGCATGATTCTCGCTCAGGCGCTACCGGTCCGGGCAGCGGAAAAACAGCAACTGCTGCTGCTGCAGGATCCCCTCGAGCGCCTGCGGCGAATCGCCAGCATTTTGCACAAGCAGGTCGGCCGATGATGTGGTTGCTTTTCCGCAGCCACAGCTTACAATTTGGCCCCTTTCTACGCTTTCCTTGAGGACTGTGCAGTGGATATTCGCCTTTCCAGCCGCGTTTCGTCGGTTCGACCCTCCCCTACCCTGGCGGTTACCGCCCGCGCCGCAGAGCTGAAACGACAAGGGAAAGACATTGTCAGTCTGGGCGCTGGTGAGCCGGACTTCGACACGCCGGAACCCATCAAAGATGCCGCCAAGCTAGCTCTGGATCGCGGCTTCACCAAGTATACTGCGGTGGGTGGCACCCCCGAGCTGAAGGCGGCAGTCGCCGCCAAATTCGCCCGCGACAATGGGCTGCAATTCAGTGCCAGTCAGATCCTGGTCTCCGTCGGCGGCAAGCAAAGTTTTTTCAATCTTTGTCAGGCGCTGCTCAACCCCGGGGATGAGGTCATCATCCCGGCACCCTATTGGGTGTCGTATCCCGACATGGTCCTGCTGGCCGAGGCGCGTCCGGTGATCCTGGAAACGGACATTAGCGTGCATTTCAAGATCTCGGCCGAGCAACTAGCCGCAGCAATCACCCCGCGTACGCGTCTGTTGGTGCTCAACAGTCCATCCAATCCCTCGGGGATGGCATATAGCCGGGAAGAACTTGCCGCCTTGGGCGAGATTCTGCGGGCCCATCCAGGGATTCTCATCGCCAGCGACGACATGTACGAAAAGATCCTCTTCGGTGCTGCGCCGTTTGTGAACATTGCCAATGCCTGCCCGGACCTGCTGCCGCGTTGCATCATCCTGAACGGCGTTTCCAAGGCCTACGCCATGACCGGATGGCGAATTGGCTATTGTGCCGGACCATCGGCGCTCATCGCCGCCATGGAAACCGTGCAGTCGCAGAGCACCTCCAATCCGTGTTCCATTGCGCAGGCGGCGGCCCAATCTGCCCTGGAGAGTGGAGATAGCCTGCTCACTCCCATGCTCCAAGCCTTCGCGCGGCGCCATCAGTATGTCTATGATCGCCTGCGTAGCTTTCCCGGCGTTACCGTTTTGCCATCCGCAGGGACATTTTACAGCTTTCCCAATGTGCAGGGCGTGATGCAGACCAGAGGCATCGAATCCGATCTGCAGTTAGCCGAGCAGCTTTTGGAGGCTGGGGTTGCTGTGGTTCCCGGCAGTGCCTTCGGTTGCCCTGGTCATCTGCGGCTTTCCTTTGCCACCAGTGACGAAAATCTTCGCCTGGCCCTCGACCGCATCGGCGCGTATATTACCGCGCCTGCATAGACGCCTCGGTCCTCACGTGGTACCTTGGCCAGACGCATCGCACAAGGTATCCAGTCGGTGACGAACAACCCCCGCAAGACAATTTCCCGGCGGTTTTGCGTCCTGCAGATCGTCTGTTCGATCGTGGCCGTCGGCGGCCCTGCGACTGCCCTCGCCGCCCCTCTTGATCTGCTCTGGCAGGATCCATTCGCTACCCAAGGATATATCGTGCCCCTTGGCAAGACCTGGACGGGCGCCCCGAATAACCTGCCGCGAGCGACGTTGCCAGAGGCAAAACCCTTCAGAAAGCCGCAGAGCCTTGCGGCCCTTACCGCCTACGCCCTAGCACATAATCCGCAAACGCGGGTCGCCTGGGAAAATTTGCGCGCATCGGCGGCAGGGATAGGCGTCGCCGATGCGGCTTTCCTGCCCAGCCTTTCTCTTTCGGCCAATGCCGTCCGGTCACAGAGCAACACTACCGCGGGTTTTCGCATTCCAGTCCTGAATAGTAGTTCCGAGAGTCTCAGCCTGACCTGGGTCTTGTACGAATTTGGCCTGCGTGCCGCGCAGCGCGACAACGCCCTGGCGCAATTGTATCTCTCGGGATTCCAGAATAATCAGGCCCTGAACCAGGTGGCGCTAACGGTAACGCAGAATTACTACCAGGTCATTGGTCAAAAGGCCCTGGTGCAATCCTATCGGCAAACGGTGCGGGAAGATCGCGCCAATCTGGATGCCGCGCGCCTCAAGCAACGCTCGGGAATGGCGACCATTGCCGATGTCCTGCAGGCGAAATCTGCCCTGGCCCAAGCCGTTGCACAGTTGCTTTCCGCCCAGGCGACACTGCGCTCCGATCAGGCAGCCCTGGCGGAAAGTTGTGGCCTGCCACCGTACAATCCCATTCCAGTGGCGCCACTGAATCTGCATCACCTGCCTCCAGATATCACGCCCAGGATGGCCGCGCTGGTGCATCTGGCCGTACGCAATAATCCGCTGGTGCAGGAGGCCGCCGCGCGGATTCTCGCCGCACGCGCCACGTTGCGCGAAGACGAGGCGCAAGGTTTGCCTAGTTTGGCGTTTTCGATGAGCGCGGGAAAACGCTTCCAGAATAATCTGCAGCCCTCGGAAAACTGGGCACTTGGTTTTACCCTCAAGGTACCGCTCTTTACCGGCTTTCAACAGAGTTATGCCATTCAGGAAGCGCAACGACAGGAGCGCAGTGCGCGAGCGAGTCTGAACCAGGAAGCGCAGAGCATCGCCCTGACCGTGGCGCAGGATTATCAGACGGTGATGGGCGCCCGCTCTGCCGCGCGTGCCTCACAGATTGCGGTAGAAAGCGCCAGGGCATCGCTCGCCGCCATTCGCGCCCAGTATCGCGTCGGATTGGCGACCATGCTGAATTTGCTCAGCGCCCAGGCGACGCTCACTAGCGCCGAGCAGACCCGCGTGCAAGACATCACCACCGCCTACACGCAACTGGCCAATCTGGTCAACGCCCTGGGGATGATCGGCCTTCCGCGCAACGAGGCGGGACTTCCAGCCCTGGGTGCAGGCCCCAAGGAATGACCATGGACATGAGAATTAGATTCCTGCTTTTGGCGATTGTCGGGCTTGCCTTGGCTGGCTGCGGCCACCAGGCGAAACATCATCCGCCGCCGATTGTCGTAAGCAGCACGGTGGTGCAGCGCGGTGACTTGCCGCTCAAGGTGCAAACCCTGGGGCAGGCCCAGGCCTCGCATGCGGTCACCATCGTGCCGCAGGTGAGCGGAATCCTGCAGAAGGTTGCCATCCACTCGGGCGAACAGGTGCAGAAAGGGCAATTATTATTTGTCATTGATCCCTCGACAGCGGCGGCGCAGGTAGCCCAGGACGAAGCCAACTTGCAGGGCGAGAAGGCGCAGGAACGGTATGAGCGCGAGCAGGTGGAGGCATATCAACCATTACTGAAAAAGGACTATGTAACCCGACAGACCTTCGAGCAGGCGCAGTCGCAGGCGCAAAGTGCAGCCGCCAGTATTGCCGCCGATCGCGCGGCTTTGCGGGCGGCAGAAATCAATCTGCGTCATACGCAGATCACTGCGCCGATCGGCGGTGTGGCAGGACTGTTGCAGATCCGGTCGGGCAACCTTGTGACTGCGAACAGCACGCAACTCCTCACCATTGAGCGAACGCAGCCCATGTACGTCCAATTCAGCCTTCCGGAGAAATACCTTGGCGACCTGCGACGATCTCTGGCGACGGGAAGCGGAAAGGTGCAAATCTGGGACGAAAACCACCAAAAAATCCTGGCCACTGGTGTGTTGAGGGCGATCGACGACACCGTCAACACTGCCTCGGCAACGGTTACGGCACAGGCAATGGTGCCCAACCAAGACCAGACTCTCTGGCCGGGGGAATATGTACAGGTGGAATATATTGCCAGGATCCTGCACGACGTCGCCGTCATCCCGGCGACTGCTCTGCAACAAGGTATCTCCGGGCCTTATGTCTACCATATCGTGGATGGTAAGGCACAAATGCAGCCGGTGGAATTTTTGGGCCAGGATGAAAATCGGGTAGCGGTCCACGCGAAACACCTGATCGGAGAGCAGATCGTTGTTGGTGCGCCTGCGCGTCTCCACCCCGGTATGACGGTCACGGCTCTGAGCGCGCAATGAATCTTTCCGCCCCCTTCATTCGCCGCCCCGTCGCTACGACCGTGCTGGCGGTGGCGGTTGCCCTTCTCGGCCTAGTGGCCTACCTGCAATTGCCGACGGCGCTACTGCCGAATGTCAGTTTCCCAATGGTCATGGTAACCGCACAACTACCGGGCGCCAGTCCCAGGACCATGGCCAGCGCTGTCGCGACACCACTGGAGCGGCAGTTTGCCAGCATTCCCGGCATCAATTCCATGAGCGCGGTGAGTGAAAATGGGGTGGTCCAGATTACCCTGCAATTCAACCTGAGCACCTCGGCACTGGGCGCCACCCAGGAGGTATCCAACGCCGTCGCACAGGCGCAGCATCTGCTTCCACCCGCAATGCCGCAGCCACCTGCGGTCCGGCAGATGAACCCTGCCGCCCAGCCGGTCTTTTATCTGGGGATGTCGGCATCGAACATGCCTCTGTATACCCTGGATAAATACGCTCAGACCAAGGTGGCAACGGCGCTTTCAGGGGTCGCGGGGGTCTCCAACGTGCAGATCTATGGCGCCCAGACCTATGCCGTGCGCATCTATCTCAATCCTTACGCCCTTTCCGCCCGCGGCCTCAGTCTGCAGGCGGTACAGGCGGCCATCGGCAACGCCAATGTCAATCTGCCCGGCGGAACCCTGGATAGCGGTCCACAGGCATTCGCCACCCGTGTGCATGGCCAACTGCACGATGCCGCTGCCTTCAACCATCTCGTCCTCGCCTATGCAGGCGGTCAGGCCGTTCCGTTGGACGCCGTAGGCAAAGCAGAGAATAGTACCGAAGACAATCAGCAGGAGACCTGGATCGATAAAACACCGGGCATCGTCCTCGCCGTGGTGCGGCAGCCCGGTGGCAATACCGTGGCCATATCCGATAAGATCCGCGCCCTACTGCCCAAGTTACAGGCGCAGATGCCGGGTGGGGTAAAATTGAAGCCGGTGTTTGATCTGGCCGATTATGTGCGGGCCGCGATTCAGGAGGTCTTGATCACCCTACTGATCGCCTCCCTACTGGTCGCCGGCGTCATGTGGCTCTTTCTGCGTCGTCCTTCGGCGACCCTGATTGGAGCGGTGGCCATCCCCCTCTCGCTGCTGGGCAGCTTTCTGGGGATGCGGCTGCTGGGCTTCAGTCTGAATACCTTGACTCTTCTGGCACTCACCCTGGCGGTGGGTTTTGTTGTGGATGATGCCGTGGTCATGCTGGAAAACATCAATCGGCACATCGACCGCGGTGAGACCGGAATTACCGCGGCCCTACGCGGTAGCCGAGAAATCAGTTTCACCGTACTGTCCATGACGATCTCCTTGGCAATCATCTTTCTACCGCTGATCTTCCTAGGCGGCTTTGTCGGACATCTGTTTGCCGATTTTGGCATCAGCATCTCCATGGTGATCCTCATTTCCGGCGCCGTCGCGTTGACCGTTACTCCCATGCTCTGCAGTCAGTACCTCAGGCCCAGCCATACGCATGCGCTGGTGGGGCCGCACGACCCCGATCACTTACCGGAAAACGGCTGGTTTCAACGCCTCTTCAAGCGCAGTCGCGATGCCTATGTCGGCAGTCTGGAACTCGCGCTGCGGCACCGAAACTGGATGCTGTTCCTGGCGTTTCTTTTTCTGCTCGGGAGTCTCGGTTTGGCTACGCTGGTCCACAAGGCGTTTCTTCCCTCGCAGAACTCCGGCTTCATCAACGCTAACATTGAGTACCCCTCCAATATGACCTTTGCTGAGATCGTAGCGGAGCAGGGACAAATCGCGCGAATGGTGAAGGCAGACGATAAAATCCAGTCGGTGGTCTCTTCGGTGGGGCAAGGTCCCGGCGGCTTTGGCAATCGGAGTACCGGACATATGTTCATCCATATCAAGAACGGCTTCGCACCGCAAACACCGGCTATCATTCGCCAACTCGACCAGGCGAGCAAACCCTTCCATAACGTGCAGATTGTTTATCAAGGCCCGCAGAGCGCCCATTCCGGGACCGCCAGTGGTAACGGGAGTGTGGTCTATGAGCTGGTGGGCGGAAGCTGGGCGGAGCTGCATGCCGCTACTCGCAAGATGACCGCAGCCCTGCGGCAACTTCCCCAGCTTCGCAATGTCAACAGCAGTCTGCAAAACGATAGTCCACAGATCAGCATCCAAATCCATCGTGCACGTGCCACGGCACTAGGAGTTACTCCGGAAGCCATCGAGAAGACATTGGGGCTGGCCTTCGGCGGACGGGAAGTGGGGACCATCTACGGCGCAAGCGATCAATATGAGGTGATCGTGGAGCTCCAGCCCCAATATCAAAAGGACATCAATGCCTTATCCACGCTTAGCGTACCCGGGAGTGGGGACAGTCTGGTGCCGTTGTCGGCCGTCGCAGGATTTCGCTACAGCGCGGCACCGGAAAATCTGATGCAGCACAATGGGCAGCCATCGACGACGATCTCCTTCAATCTGGCGTCCGGTGCTACGTTGGGAAGCGTGATTCCGAGTATCGAAAAAACGGCGCAGGCGGTGCTACCGGCAGGAATCGTCGGCGAATTTGGCGGCAATGCTCGGCAGTTTCAGTCCGCGTTCCGGAGTTTGCCTTTCCTGCTATTGGCCACGATCTTACTGATTTACGTCGTACTTGCGATTCTCTATGAGCATTTCCTACATCCGCTAACCATTCTCACCGCTCTTCCGTTCGCAGCGTTCGGGGCGCTATTTTCGTTGTGGATTTTTGACCTTCCCCTGGATTTGTACAGTTTTATTGGCATCATCATGTTACTAGGCCTGGTGAAAAAAAACGGTATCATTCTGGTGGATTTTGCCGTCAGTCGCAGGCGCGAAGGGGCATCGGCGCAGGAAGCAATCGTCGATGCCTGCCGCATTCGCTATCGACCCATCATGATGACCACCTTCGCCGCCATTCTCGGGGTTTTGCCGATCGCCGTTGGCTTTGGGGCGGGTGCGGATAGCCGCGTGCCTCTGGGGGTAGCAGTGGCAGGTGGCCTGATCTTTTCGCAATTTCTCACCCTCTATATTACCCCGGCATTTTATTTGTGGTTTGATCGCTGGGGGAAAGGCAGGGCGAGGCAGGCGGAGTGAGTAGATGACGTTTGACGACACTAACGCAGAAGATCGGCGGGAACGTTCCAGTTTTCGAACTGTTCGGCAGGCATTGGCCGAGAAAACAAATACCCCTGGTAGACAGAGCAGTTGAGCTGTTGTAGTGCCCTGAGTTGCTCTTTCGTTTCCACTCCCTCGGCAACCACCGACAGATTGAGCAGTTCCCCAACATAGGTGATTCCTGAAACGATTGCGAAATCTTTCGGATCCTCCAAGATGTCCCGAATAAAACTTTGATCAATTTTCAAGGAGCTGACGGGAAGCTGCTGCAGATAACTCAAAGAAGCATTTCCTGTCCCAAAATCATCTAGGGCCAGGGCGCAACCCAACTCCTGACACCTGCTCAATACCTGGCGAGCACGTTCAAAATGCAGCATCGGCGCCGTTTCCGTAATTTCCAGCACAAGATTATGACGTAACTCGGTACCATATTCGCCCAAAGCCACTTCCAGATCCTCCAAAAATTTGGGATCGAGCAGGTATTGCGCACTGACATTGATGGAGATTTTTGGTCGGAAGCTGCGCTCGAGCCACTGTTGCAGTTGCTCCAGTGTCCGATGAAGAACGAAACGTCCAACTCGCGCAGCCAACTGCGGGTGATCAAGTGCCTCGCTGAATTCCTGTGGTCCAAGCAAGCCGCGCGCCGGGTGCCGTAAACGCAACAGAACCTCAGCACCCAGCAATCCATCCATTTGATGGACGATAGGTTGGAAGTGTAGTTGCAAATGTCCTTCAAGCAGGGCCGTTTCCATGATCCGCAAGCTTTCGATCTGCCGCCCCTGCTGGTCTTCCATGTCTTTGGTGAACATCGATAGCGTATTGCCACCTCGATCCTTACTGGCATAGAGGGCCAGATCCGCGTGACGCATCAATTCCACGCTACTCTCGGCATAATCCAATGGAAAAATTGTCAAACCCAGACTGGCATGCACGGTGCGTTGCTCAGTGGCGAGTTCCACGGGAAGAGTGATCATCTTCAATATTCGGCGAGCAATTTGTTCGGCTTGGCCGATATTTCTTACCTCACTGACAAAAAACGCGAATTCATCCCCCCCGAAGCGACATAGGATGTCGCCGTCGCGGAGTTCTGCGCGCAAACGTTGGGCAACGTGGGTCAGTAGACAATCGCCGGCAGCGTGACCCAGGCGGTCGTTTATGAGCTTGAAGTCGTCCAAGTCCAGAAACGCGATGATCAGCAATGATTCGCTACGTTTGGCCTTGCGCATCGCCTGCTCCAGGTGCTCCTGAAACAACGCTCGATTGGGAAGCCCGGTGAGCAGATCATGGGTAGCCTGATAGGACAAGCGGGTAAGAAGCTCATGTTTCTCGCTGACGTCGTGGAATACGAGCACTGTCCCCAACACCTTGTCGGAACGATCCCGAATGGGCGCTGCTGAGTCTTCGATGCTTCGGCGTTGGCCCTGTCGATCAATCAAAATCGTATGGTTCGCCAGTCCCACGATTCTGCCCTCGATCAGCGCCCTCTCCGCAGGATTGGCGACTGGGCGACCATCGGCCTCGCTGACAATGGAGAATACTTGGGTGATCGGTTTGCCACGCGCCTCTGCCAGGGTCCAGCCGGTCAGCGACTCGGCGATCGGGTTCATGTTGGTTATCAACCCATTACAATCCGTGCTGATGACACCATCACCGATCGAGCGCAGGGTAACTTCCGCATGCTCCTTGGCCTCCCAAATCTCCTTCTCGGCTGTCCGACGCTCCAGCTCCCGGGAGCGATTCGTCCGCGCTAGGTAACGGTAGAAAAAGAAACTCAGGAACAGTAGCAGCAGGGCACCTGCCGTCGGCCAACGCATCGATCTCCACCAGCTGGTTGCAAGAATCGATTGCCCAACACACTGACCAGCGAGGAGATGGTATTCAGCAATCGGTTGGGCTGCGCACATGCGCCATCCGCGCGCCGCGGAACTATAGCCAGAGAACGTCTTGGCGAAGCCACTGCTCCCCAAGAGCCAATGCTTTACGACGGTTCCGCTTTGCACTCCGGCGTAATCCACCTGCGGGGAGTACGGATACCGGCTCAACAACATGCCATCGGACCGCAACAAAAACGAATCACCCCGATGCAACAGGTGGAGGCCCGACCAGGCAGGGAACAAACCCGCGTTGACGGGGATCCAGGCGAGCAAAAACGAGGCCGGCCCGGAGCGCCCGTTAACGGGCTGAATAACCGGGAACCCCCAGCGAGAAGACGCGCCCGCGACCGAAGGGTCCGGTAACAACGGACCGACACAGAATGCGTTATCATGAAGACAACGCTGCAGGGCCGCAATCTGCGCATGTGTCCAGGAGCGGGAATGCGACGAAGTCGCCGAGTCCCATAACTGACGCAAGAAAGCCGGGTTTTCTCCAGCAACCAGGCCATGCTTTGCGGAGAACAGGCCGACAGATTGGATCGGCGCCAGATGAATGAGTGGCTGCAAGAGCCGGGTAGTGGGGCTCGTTGCATTGGCGATCTGCATCGCGACGAGGGAGAGACTGGTTTCGATTTCAGACAATTGCAACTTGGATGTTCGTGCCAAAGAAAAGGCGTTTTCCTGTAACACCCTCCCCTGTTCTGCATTGACAACATCCCAGGTGATGACTGCAAGAATCAGCCAAGCAAAGAAGATGAGCAGAGCCACGAGCAGCCACGCCGCGCGTAACCATCTGTCGGTATAACTTTCGGCCGAGCGCTTGGCCTTGCTCCATTGCATTGACGGGGTCTCGGCGTTTTGCATAGAAACATCTTTGCTTGATCTATACTGCGACCGTTATAACGAATATATCGGGGAAAGTCCAAAGTTCTGGGCCAAAACCGCGGCTCCCACTCATGTTGCGCTGCTTCCCGGACCGTTGCAGAAGAACGGAGGCGCAACAGTTCTTCGCGCAAAGAAAATCATAACCAATTGTTTGTTCAATCCATATTGGAGCTCTCACCATGGCATCAATCCTGCTTCCAAGCCTGACGAGACCATTCGGCCTCAACATTAGCAACACAGGAGAGACAGAGTATGGCAGAATTATTTTCCCCGGAGTGGATGGAAAGATTTGCGGCAGAGTGGAACAAGGAGCCGGATCTGGCGGGTGCCCTCGCACAAATTGATTTTGCATCGAACATTGCCTACGGCTTTGTTGAAGAGGAAGGACCGCGCGGATTACTGCAGGTAACGCAAGGACAGGCAGTGGCGGCCGGTGCCTATCAGGGGCAGGCGGTAAACTGGGATATCCGTGCCAGTGTAGATCAATGGATGAAGTGGATTTCCAGCCCTCCTGGCATGACGGGACTGGGTATGGCTTTTACCACAGGTAAAATCAAGTTCAAGATAGGTGATTACAAGAGCATGTTAAAAGATCCCCGCATGGCCGGACCTTTTGTAAAAAGCTTTTCTGTCATGGGACGCGTCTAGCGAAGAGAAAAAAGGGCAGAGCATGCTCTGCCCCCGCCTTAGCCATGCAAATATTCGTTACTGCACAGGAAGGTCCGCGCCATAGCCGTCATCCTGTGGACTGTGCGATAGGGCTACTTGTACCTTTTGCGCCATTGCCGGATCGAGGGCACCCAGGACAGGAATGAGACTGGCAGCCCGTTGGTCATGACCCTGCTGGATCAGCAGCAGAGCCGCACGTTCAAAGTTTTCTGCGGCTTTCTCCCGTTGGCCATTCATGTAATACACATTGCCCAATTCGCCGTAGGCGAAGGCTGCGTCTGGCACCTTTTTGATCAAATCTTCATATTGACTGATGGCTGCGGGAATGTCATGGTGCCAGTAAGCTGCCCGCGCCGACATCAACTCTTGTTGTTGATCCGCACTCAATTTCGGCGCTGGCTCCGCGGTCGCCATCCCCGGGGCAGCGATGGGAGCGACTTGCAGGGTTTTCTGCGACGGCCGCTCTACGGACTTCTTTTCTGGCATATTGGCCTGGTTGGCTGTAATTCCCCAGATAAACAGGATGATGATAATGATCACCAACAGAAAAACCAATGCCGGCCAGGAAAAGACCAGCCTGGCGACGCTTTTCCTGGGTTGCCGCGGCGGTAGGGGCGGGTAGCTGCTTCCGCTGCCAGGCGGAGTTCCAGGCGGAGTCGTTCCGGCCGCCCCGGCTCCGAGCTTGGGTGTGCTGGTACCCGAGCCTGTAATGTTGGGCGCCGTCGTCCCGGTATCTGTTTTCATCTGCGGCGGCGTCGTGCCGGAAGCACTTTCGGTTTCCGCCTGGATCACCGACGCGGAGTCCTCTCCGCTAGCCGGAGCGGAAACCTCCGCATCTACTGCGTTGGAAGAGGGCTCAGCAGGCGTTTCCGCAACGAGCTCATCATCTTTCTTCGTCATAGGTATCTCCACTATTCATTGCACCAAAAGTCCGCCATACCGTCCGCCGATATGGCGTGCGATCGCTTTACCGATACCCGTAACCATAGCCATCGTAGGGGTTGTAAGCGGGTCCGTAGCCGTAGGGACCTGCAGGTGGCGCATAGTTCTGGGCCTGTTGCGGGTACTGCGGCGCCGGGTACCCGCCGCCATAGGCTGGGTAGGGGGAACGCGGCTGGTACTGGGGATAGGCCGGTGGATAGTTGTTGTAGCCATAGCCTTCGTCGTATCCATTTCCATAGGCCCCGCCATAATAGCCATTGTAGCCTTGTCCGTAGCCGCCGTAGCGGCCACTGTCAAAGTTCATGGGTCCACCATGGGGCGCGTTGAAGCTCATCGAGCCCATGTCCCACGGGCCACTATTTCCGGTGAAGGGGCCACCATAGCCGCTGAATGGTCCGCTGTTTCCCCAGAACGGGTTGCTGTAGCCATCACCCCACGGAAATCCTCCCCACGGGCCCCACGCAAAGGCAGGCGCTGCGACTAACAATGCTGACACGCCAGCCGCTACTACTGATCCCACGATCCAAGTTTTCTTCTGAATCAACGTTTTCATCGACGCACTCCTTACACACACTGTAATTTCACTCCGTGCGGATTACCTGTACGACGGGAGTCCTGACGGAACCTGGCAATCCATGTAGGAGATCGCCTAGCTGCTTTACAGCAGATTCCATGCCATCATGTAACTCATTGATATTTATACTAGTCTGACAACGCTGCTACACAACATATGTGCAACAAGAAAAATAGTAATCTAATTTTTTCAATACGTTACGAATTTCTCGATTGTTGCAAGCGTTGCAGCACTTACGCTAAAAGCCACGAAAATGTGCCTCACAGTGATCATCAGGACACTAATCAGCGAGTTAAAGAGGTGATGCAGACGCCACCGCAACGCAACAGCGCCACTGCAACGGTCTAGTCCTTTGTTTTTGCTTTTTTGTCCGATCTGGGTCGCAACACTATCAGAGCTCCAGAAATAATACTTTATTATAAAACAATTTGTTACGAAGTGGCATGGAATATGCTTTTTCGGTGAAAAATGCCTATTTCGAGGAATGTCTCAACCATGACTGCCCGAACTTCTTCTCTTTGGCGCCTACTCCCCTGTCTCGCGTTGAGCGTAGCCCCGGGGTTTGCCTTCGCTGAACCCAGCTTGGTCAAGGTGCATGCCGCTCCCTCTTTGGGGCCCTTACTCGGCGCCCGCGCGATTCCCGGTCAGGTGGTGGTGTTGCGTGCCCAGACGGGCGGGCGGATCGAATACGTGGCGGGGCCGGCCGGTACCCCAGTGCGCTCCGGCGAGGTGGTCGTTGGCCTGGGCACCCAAGCGTTGCGTGCGCAGCGGGCGCAGGCCGAAGCCGCCTATCAGGCAGCGCAGATCGCCCTGGGTAATGGCTATTCGCAGTACCAAGTACAACTCTATAACTACGGTGGCGGAAGCAACCCTTGGAATCCCTTCGCGTGGTTCGGTCAGGGTATGGCGGCGATGATGGGGAACCAGCAAAACCCCTGGGCCAACTATCTCGCCACCCTGGACAACCGGCGCGCCGCAGCGATGCAGGCGCAGACCACCCTGCAGTCTGCCGCTTGGCACATTCGCGAGATCGATGCCGAAATTCGGGATGCCTACGGGGTTTCCCCTTTCTACGGCGTGATCTTGCAAAAAGACGTGAATCCCGGCGATGTAGTGCAGCCAGGGCAATCCTTGTTGGTCCTGGGCGGAGCGGGTCCCGCACAGATCCTCGTCGAAGTACCTACCAGCATGAGTAACGGACTGCAGCTGGGAGATATCCTTCAGGTGCGTGCGCCCAATGACGCCGGTGTTGTGCGCGCGCAAATCATCCAGATCGCCCCCGAAGCCAATGCACAGACCCACACCTTGGCAGTGAAGCTGGGGCTACCGGCCAACTCCGGCATCCGCGCTGGCGACTATGTAACGGTTCGCCTGCCGGCTGCGCAGTCCACTAGCTTGGGGGTGGCAATCCCACGTACTGCCCTGCTTCCCGGACACAGTCTGCCGTCGGTGCTGGTCGATCAGGATGGGATGACACAATTGCGGGTGCTGCGTCTGGGGGAACCGCTCGCCAATGATCAGGTGCAGGTACTGTCAGGGTTGCGTCCAGGGGACGTGATCGTCAATGATCCCCCTGCCGGCGTCGGTTCCGGATACCACCTGCAGACGGCAGAGAACGGCACGCCGGGAGCCAATGCATGAGCAGCGCCAACTGTAATGGCAATGGCGCCCGTGAGGAGCCGAGCAAGCCTGAGGAAAAAAGCCTGGGTCTGGCGGGCAACATTGCGCGAATTTTTGTCAACTCGCCGCTGGCCCCTCTTTTGCTTATCGTCCTCTTGGCCGCCGGTGTACTTGGTCTGATTTCGACCCCGCGGGCGGCTAATCCACAGATTTCCGTGCCCATGGTGGACATCTTTGTGCCCTATCCCGGCCATTCGCCAGCGGAAGTTGCGCGCATGGTGACGGATCCCCTGCAACAGTTGATGAGCGAGCTGCCGGGAGTGCGTCACGTCTACTCGGTGTCCAACGAAGGCGAGGCGATGGTCACTGTGCGCTTTGTCGTCGGTGAGCACATGGCTCCGTCGTTGGTTGCGGTCTATAACAAGCTCGCAGCCAACATGAATCGCATCCCTCCGGGGGCGGGCAGGCCGCTGGTTCGCGCCAAAGGCATCAACAGCGTGCCCTTCATGACCTTTACCGTCTGGTCGCAAAGCGTGGGTCCTGGCACTTTGAACGAGATTGCCGCAAGCGTTCTCAAGCGATTGAAAGAAGTCCCGAACACCGGCGAGAGTTTCATCATCCACGGCGCAACCGATGCCCTGAATATCGACGTGCAGCCGACTCGTCTGGCCGCCTTTGGGCTAACCCCACAGGCCGTCGCCAAGGTCGTGGAATCTGCCAACCAGGAATTACAGAGCGGGAGTGCGGAAGGCAACAACAGTCAGTTAGCGATTCTCAGTGGCGGCTTTTTGCGCAGCCCGCAGCAAGTCGAGAATTTGGTGGTCGGGGTCTTTCAGGGCGCGCCGGTGTATCTGGCGCAAGTGGCTTCCGTGCGCTACGGACCGTCCACTCCACATAGTCTGGTCTCCTACACGACAGGCGCCGGTAGCCATGGCCCGGCCGTGCAGAATGCGCCAGCGGTCACTATCGCTCTCGCAAAAACGGCGGGCAGCAATGCGGTTTCCGTAGCCCAGGCCTTGATCGCCAAGGCGCATTCTCTGGAAGGCACGGTCATTCCCACTGATGTCCACCTCAGCATCACCCGCGACGATGGCAAGGTGGCCAATGCCAAGGTCAACTCTCTGCTCTTCAAGCTCTTTGTTGCCACTGCCGCGGTAACGCTGCTAATTTTCCTCACTCTCGGCTGGCGGGCGGCGGCCGTTGTGGTCATCACCATCCCACTGATCCTGCTGATTACGGTCTTTGCCGCCTGGATCGTCGGCATCACTATCAATCGCGTCAGTCTGTTCGGACTCATTTTCTCCATTGGTATCCTGGTCGATGACTCCATCGTCGTTGTCGAAAATGTCTACCGCCGCTGGTTGCTGGAGAACAGCACCGCAACCGACACCCTGATCGATGCCGTGCGCGAGGTGGGCAACCCGACCACGCTGGCTACCTTCACGGTGATTGCGGCCCTGCTGCCCATGGGCTTTGTGGGGGGCATGATGGGCCCATACATGGCTCCCATCCCGGTATTGGGGTCGGTGGCAATGTTGTCCTCCCTCTTCATTGCCTTTGCCCTGGGGCCATGGCTGATTCTGCGCTTCAAGCCGAGTTTGCGGGTGCTGGAGAAGATGCATCACCGCGAGTCCAAGCAGGCAGCATGGTTACGCAGGTTCTTCGCCCAAACCTTAATTCCCTTGGTGCGCCGAAAGCTCTATGGACGCCTCTTTTTGGGCGGCATCATCCTGGCCTTCATTGGCAGTCTTGCGTTGTTTTTGCTGGAGTGGGTGCCGTTTACCATGCTCCCGCACGGCAATTCGGATGCCTTCAACGTGGTGGTCAACATGCCTGCCGGCACGGCCCTGGCGGAAACCGCCAATGCTACCTATGCCATTCAGGAGCGCTTGCAAGACATGAAGGATGTCCGCGCGCTGCAAAGCTACGTCGGCGCCCCAGAGCCCTATGATTTTAATGGGATGGTCCGCCATTACTATCTGCGCCATCAGCCTTGGCAAGCGATGATCCACGTGCAGTTGGTGAATAGCGACCAACGCTCTGCCTCCAGCGCTCACCTGGCTACCGTAGCACGCGAGCGGATCAAGGCAATCGCTGCGAGTTGGGGGGCACGCATTCAGGTCGTACAAACCCCGCCCGGACCGCCGGTGCTCGCCCCGGTGGTGGCAGAGGTCTACGGACCTTCCAGCGAGGTGCGGGATGCCGTTGCCCGGCATCTGGTTGCGGTCTTTGAACACAGCAAGAACCTGACCGACGTCAACAGCACCCTGATGGCGCCGCACGATCTGCTCGCCTTCCAGGTAGATAGCACCCGGGCTGGCATGGCGGGAATCAGCAACGCGACCGTGAATCAGACCCTGGCGATGGTCATGGGTGGGTATTCCCTGGGGGATTTTCACCCGTTTGGCCAGGACCTCGCGGTACCCATGCGCCTGCAAGCCCCCCTGGCCCTGCGCAGCAACGTGCAGAATCTGGCGAGCCTGCCTGTCCCTTCACCCTATTATGGCTCAGTGCCCCTCTATAGTGTGGGGAACTTTGCGCGCGTCCCTGCACAAGCACCCATCTACCAGCAGGATCTGCGCCCCGTACAATATGTGATGGGGGATACGCAGGGCCGCCTGAACGCACCACTGTATGGCATGTTGGAGGTGGAAGCCGCGCTCAGTCACTATCTGGCACCAACGGGCAAAGCCCTGGGTATCGATTGGATCAGCCAACCCAGTGGTGATACCGCGAGCATCAAGTGGGGCGGGGCATGGACCGTGACCTACGTGACCTTCCGCGACATGGGTGCTGCATTCATGGTCGCCCTGGTGTTGATCTACATGTTGGTGGTCTGGGAATTCGGGAATTTCGTCATTCCCGCGATCATCATGGTGCCCATTCCGCTGACTCTGATTGGGATTCTGCCTGGGCACTGGCTCTTCGGCGCCAGTTTTACCGCTACCTCGATGATTGGCTTCATTGCTCTGGCGGGCATCATCGTCCGCAACTCGATCCTGCTGGTGGACTACTCGCAGAGGAAAGTGGCTGACGGCTATCCCGTTCTCGATGCCCTAATCGAGGCCTGCGCAACGCGCACCCGGCCGATCGTCATCACCGCCTTGGCGCTGATGTTGGGTTCGGCAGAAATCATCACCTCGCCCATCTTCCGTGGTATGGGAATTTCTCTGCTCTTTGGTGTGATGGTATCCACCATCCTCACCCTGCTGGTCATTCCCATGGGCTGCGTCAGCGGACGCCGTGCCTTCTGCCCCGCCAGCGTTGATTTGGGCGATGGCAGTCATGGTCACCAAGCACCCTTTCCCATGAGCCGAAGGAACTGGATCGTGGTCAACGCCAGCGAGTTGCCACTGACACGCAGGGAGGATGTGCCACCCACCCCGCAGCAGCGCCTGCGAAAAACATCTTCGTTGACGTCCCTGATCACGTTCATCTCTCTACTGTTGCACAGCTTTTGGAACGATTTCATTTGGTTTTTGGCGTCCTGGCGTCATTTTTTCACGCGCCGATCTGGCAAGTAATCATCCTGAGGAGAATAAGCATGATCCACAAACATTCATCCTGCCGCTTGCGCGCCCTCTCGCTGGTCGCTGCCGTCACTTGTCTTGCCAGTGCCAGCGCGCTAGCCATGCCCGCCTTTACCCAAGGCTGGAGCGATTCTGGAAATGGGATTGCATCGAACGGTACGGGTTACCCGGGTATGATTCCCTGGTCCTCTACACCGGCGACGCAACGGGAAGGCCCGTCGGTATGGAGAGAGGGGCCGAGTTCGGCAACCGGGATGGGCCAGCCTGACAATGGCTATGCGCCTGTGCAGATGCCACTTCGAGCACAATCAGTAGCGTATGTCCCACCGCCCCCCGGCCCTTATCCCGTCTCACCCCGCGAGTTGAGTGAAGGCGCAAGTAGCAGCCCTTGGATGGGGCAGGCACCTGCCTACCCGGCGGCTTCGGGATACAACCCCTATCCCCCGGGACGAGGCTCACTTATGGACGGCAAGGCGGACCCATGGGCCGTGGATATGCATCGGCAGCGCCCTATCCCCCGCCGCCGCACTGGGGAGGCCCACAGCCTTACAGACCGCCGCCAGAGGCTTACGGACCTCCACCGCGTGGACCCTATCCGCCGATACCAGAAATGAACGGTCCCGTCCCCTACCCGGCGGGCATGCCTCCCGGTTATGGTCCCATCGCCCCATCACCCTATCCCCCGCCACCGCGCTGGGGAGGCCCACAGCCTTACGGACCGCCGCCAGAGGCTTACGGTCCTCCACCGCGTGGACCCTATCCGCCGATACCAGAAATGAACGGTCCCGCCCCCTACCCCGCGGACATGGCTCCTGGTTATGGTCCCATGGCTCCAGCACCTTATCCCCCGCCACCGCAGTGGGAAGGTCCGCGACCCTACGGCCCACCAGCCTGGGCGAGGGGCCCCTGGGGACCCAGATGATCTTGCAGCGATGCAATGGGCAACAGCCATACCGAATTTCAAGAGGTGAATCGTCATGAGAAAGACAAAGCTGGTCGTAGCAATCGCTAGTGCTGTGACTCTGGCCCTGCCATTGAGCGCTCTGGCATGGGGACCTTGGTGGGGGGTGGCATGCCCTGGTCGGGGGGCAATTCCTGGTCGGGCTGGAACCCCTGGGGTGGAAGTGCTTACCGCTCGCCATGGAACAGTTACGCCGGTCCTTGGAGCGGATATGGCGGACCGGGCAGCGGAAGTTTCGGCCCCTGGAGTATGGGGAGTTTCAGCATGCGCTTTCCCCATGGCGGACCCATGAATTTCCGAGGCATGCCCTGGGGGAGCTATGGCAGCCCTTGGGCTGGATCGGGCGGAATACCCTGGGGTGGTGGTATGCCATGGTCTGACTGGGGTGGAGGTGGCACACCCTGGTCCAGTTGGGGTAGCCCGTGGGGTGGTTCTCCGTGGGGTGGGAGCCCCTGGTCGGCCTGGGGTAGCCCTATGTCGCCGTGGGGACCAATGTCACCCATGGGTTGGTGGTGAGCAGAGGAGCAATGCAAATGGCCAATAAAAAAGCAAATCAGGCGATTGCTCGCCTCACCATCGCCGCGGCACTGTGCCTGGTCAGCAGTTCTGCATTTGCCTGGGGACCCTGGGAAGGCTGGGCTCCGTGGGACGATAGCGCCGGCCCCTTTGCCGGCTTTGGCGGCCCATTCACTGGAAGTATGGGCCCATGGAGTATGGGCAGCTTGCGAATCCAGCGACCATACGGCGGACCCATGCGTTTCAGTACTGGCGACTATGGGGCCTACAACGGCCCCTATCAGGGCTATTACGGTGGTGCGAGCTATCAGGGAGGAGTCTACCCGCCAGCTGCCTATGCGCAGCAGCCAGCCGCCTATCCACCCAGTGACGCCTACTACGGCTATCCAAACGAGCAAGCGTGGCAGAACTCCCCGGCGTCAGTCACGTCGTTTCCGAGCGAGGTGCCACCCCCTCCCGGGCCCTTTCAGCCATGAAAACAGCCAGAGGGGAGGAGCGCTGATATGCGAGCTTTCATTGCGCGTTTGATTTTTCTCGTGATCCTAGTGGTCATTGTCTTGTTCGGAATCGTTACCATCCAGCATCCGGACACCTGGCAGAAGGACTGGCGGACCGTGCGAACATTTTTCCTCAGACACTGGCAGGATTTCCAGGGTCAGAAACAGCCCCGTCCAAGTTCGCCGGCAACGGTGGCGCCGGCACAGCATCCCGTACCTATGACCCTGGCGATACCGCCGCCAACGCCGAGCCAATCGGCTGCCCCCGAGGCTGTCTCACCACCTACTCGCTCCCAGGCGCAGCTCAATGAGCGACAACTGTCCCTGCTCATGGCCGCGCGACAAGCGTTTTGGTTGGGAGAGTACCCCGTTGCCATTGGCGACTACCGCGCGCTTATCAACGCCAATCCTGGGCATGCAGCACTGTATGGTGAGCTCGGCAACGTGCTCTGGCACTCCGGCCAGCGCATTGCCGCGGCTACGGCCTACGCCCATGCCGGGCGTCTGTTGCTCCTTCAGGGAAACTACCGAGAGGCAGCTGCACTCATTCCCATCCTCATGCGCCTTGATCCGGAGGCGGCCGCACATCTGCAGGAGGAGCTTGCCCGATGACCTCTTCACGAATTCATCTAACCCGCGCGATGCCTACCAATCACCTGACTCGCCTTCCCTTGCTGCTGAGTGTCGCGATTACCCTCTTCGCTGGCACGGCAATGGCTGCGGAGCCGACAAAGCCGAACACGAGCAAAGCAGCCACAAAGACCTCTTCGACGGACCATCTAGCCCAGTCAGTAAAACAATCCGAGCCAGCGAAGAAAACGGAGACATCGACGAAGATGGCTATGGCCAAGGCGTCTCCTCGAGCGCAGAGGGCTGCGGTGGAAAAGCTGGTGGAACAGGCTCGCGCCGCCTATTGGCATGGAGACATTGCCGCTGCCATTGCAAGCTACCAGGAGCTGATCAAGGAACACCCGCAAGCACGCTGGTATGGCGAACTGGGGAATATCTACCTACAAATTGGCTATCCGCGCGCGGCCGCGCAGAATTACTACCATGCTGCTCGCGCGTTGATGGCCGCTGGTCGCCCTCTGGAAGCAGGTGCATTGCTTCCCACGCTGCAGCGTCTTGATCCCCCGCTCGCGGCAAAGCTTTTAGCGAGTGCATCCCCACACAAGGAGACTCATTGATGGCGCAGGAACCCCAAACACCCGCACCAGAGCACCACAACTTGGCTGGGCTGTCTGACCGTCAGTTACGCATGATCGTTTTTGCAGCGCTAACGGCTTTTCTGGTGTTGGCGGCATACGAGTTTTATCTGGCGGTGGCCATGAGTCGAGATCTGCGAGAGATGACCAAACAGGTGCAGGCCCTGAGCCCCAATGTGCAGCGCAATATGGATAGCATGGCACAAAACATGCGGCAGATGACGGCATCGACCGATTACATGGCGCAAGCTACCGGCCAAATGCAGGCGGATTTCTGGAGTCTGAACAAGAACGTCTCTCCTCCCTTCTCGTTTTTTGCTGGCTTGGTGCCTTGGGCAAATCAGCACAGCCCCTATTCCGGACCTGATCATCCTTTGCCATTGCCGCCGCAAGCGGACTATGCTGCCCCGTATGGACCGCTGCAAGCTCCCTACCCAGACCCCTATGGTCAGGTCGGTTCCTACGGATATGGGATGAGCCGTCCCGGCCCGATACAGGAAAGGTGATCATGGCCGACCTCGATGACAAAGCACTGGAAATTGTTTGTACCGTCATGCCGCAAATCCTGGAGGGCATGACCTTTGGCATGATGGTTGCCGACCCACAAGGTAAACTCCTGTATCACAATCCCGTGGCTGACCGTTTTCTCGGCATCCAATCGGTCACGCAACTGCGCGACATCCCCAACTTGCAGTTGCAAAAGGAAATTGTGCGCGCGGCAATCTCCGCGGGTCATGACGATGCGGTGAGTCGGCCAACGGAAAACTGCATCAGTTGGGATCGCGTCGTTACCGTTGACAACGAAACCCGGATCCTCGCCATCCGTACCCGCATGGTACGGCATCGCGACAAAAAATATCGGGTCTTTTTCATCGAAGATGTGACTACCCTGCGGCAGGCAGAACGCAACCTGTCCGGAGAGGCACGTGCCGGAATTCACAGTAAGGATCCGCAGATGCTGCGGGCGATCGAACTGATCGAGCAGGTAGCTCCCAGCGACGCGAGCGTCCTGATTCAGGGCGAGTCCGGTACCGGCAAGGGCATGCTCGCGCGTCTGCTGCACGACACCAGCCAGCGTGCACACAAACCATTGGTAGAGGTGAACTGTGCTGCCATTCCGGAGAACCTCTGGGAGGCAGAATTCTTTGGTGCGGTAAAGGGTGCCTATACCGGCGCCGTTGGTGATCGTATCGGACGTTTTGCCGCCGCCGATGGTGGAACCCTGTTCCTGGACGAAATCAGCGAATTATCTAAACCGCATCAGGCTAAGTTGCTAAAGGTGTTGGAGGAACAGGCCTTTGAGCCGATCGGCTCAATGAAGACGCGCAAGGTCGATGTGCGGGTAGTGGCGGCCACCAACCAGGGTCTGAAGGATGCGGTTGAGCGGGGCGACTTTCGCGCCGATCTGTTCTACCGCCTCAATGTCATCCCTGTGAATGTACCTCCTTTGCGCGAGCGGCGTTCCGATATCGTCCATCTGGCGAATTACTTCTTGGCCAAGTTCGGCGGTCGGGAGGCGCGCAAGATTGGCTCGGAGGTCAAGCATCTACTGCTGGATTACCCCTGGCCCGGCAATGTGCGGGAACTACGCAACATTATGGAATACGCCAGCATCTGTGCCAATGGAGAAGAGCTGGAGCTGGCGGATCTACCGCAGGATTTCGTCGAGCGGGTACAGAAACGCTCGCCCACGTCGGGAGATGGCGACCAAAGCGGCGAAGATGAACGGGATCTGCTCGCCAATCTTCTGCAAAAACACGGCAACAACCGCAGCGCGGTAGCCCGCGAACTCGGTATCGACCGGGTCACGCTGTGGCGGCGCATGACCCGACTGGGACTCAGCAACGTCAGCGAGGTCTAGCGCCGCATGACTCGCTTGCTGAGAAACTGCGGATACCCCGCACCTGTATTACGTCAATCCAGAGAAAGAATATCCATTTTCCAGGATGACATGCATGTTTGGACAAAGCACAAGCAGAACTGTGGTATACTTATGACTTTGAGACTTCCTGTTACCGGAACTCCAAATCGATTCGGAGGAATCACCATGAATACATCCGCAAAATTGGGCTTGGCCTCGCTCTTTGCCCTGAGTCTCGGCAGCCTGCCCCTAGTGGCTGACGCCAGTACGACCCCGCCCATGAATGGGCAAGCACAGATGTCGCAAAATGGCACGAAGATGGGCGAAGGTAACTGCTCCCGCATGATGGGGGAAGGTAACTGCTCACGGAGCATGGGTAAGATGGCGGAATCCCATTGCACCAGCAAGGCGCAAATTCGCGCCCATGACGGCAAGTGTGGCAAGACGTACATGAAGAAGATGGCGGAGGCAGGCAAATAGACTTCTCGGCAATGGCTTGGGGGCTCGGATTGAGACGGGAGTTCCTGTCGGAGTTCGCGCAGCGTTGCACGTCCCTACCCGTAGACTTCGTGGAGATTGCGCCGGAAAACTGGCTGGATTTTTCCGGTCCGGCAGCTAGGGATTTGCAGCAGGTACTCAAGCATAAGCCGCTCTTTTGTCACGGGCTTTCTTTGTCGATTGCCGGGCCCGAGCCCATCAACCGAGAATTCCTTTTGCGCCTGCGTGACTTTCTGCGTGCGCATGGCGCAGTCGTTTACAGCGAGCACTTGGCGTATTGTCAGGACGCCCAGGGCTACCTCCACGACCTGCTCCCCATTCCCTTCCACGAGCAGAGCCTGCGTTGGACCGTCGAAAGGATTCAGCGGGTGCAAGACTTTCTTGGGCAACCCCTGGTACTGGAAAATACCGCCTTCTATGGCGACTTTCCGGAATCAGACCGCAGTGAGCTCGAATTTTTGCTGGCGGTGCTGCAAGAGAGCGGCTGTGAACTCCTACTCGACCTCAACAATCTTTTCGTCAACAGCCAGAACCACCACTACTCCGCCAGCGATTTCCTGGCTGCTTTACCCGCAGAGCGCATCCGCTACTACCACGTCGCGGGCTTTTATATCCATCCGGCAGGATGGCTGATCGATACCCACGACAGCGGCGTAAGTCCCGAAGTCACCGCACTGCTGCGCGAGGCGTGGCAGCGTTTCGGTGCGCGCCCTACTCTCCTGGAATGGGACAATGACATCCCGCCCCTGGAAACCCTTCTCGATGAACTACAACGACTACGCCATGGCATCGCCGACGCAGCCTAGCTACGCGGAGCGCCTGCGCGACGTGGCTAGTTGCGTGCGCCGATCGCATGGTCCTCTGCCAGCAGGATGGTCGCCGGAAATTTTTGCATTGTATCGCGAGATGGTTCGCGCGAGCTTTGCCGCCAATCTCGAAGATGCCTTTCCCCAGACACGGCGCCATCTTACCAGCGAGGCGTGGGAAACGCTGCTCGACGATTTTCTAGCCCACGGCGACTGCCCCAGCCCCAGCTTTCATGCCGTACCCGGCGCCTTCTGCGAATTTGTGCTCGGGCACCTCGAAGACTACCTTGAACTACCGCAATATTTGCCCGCGTTGCTGCACTGGGAGTGGCTCACTCTGCACCTGGCCATCATCGAGAATTCGGCAGAATCCGGGGAGAGCAACCTTGCCGAAGGATGGATGCAACTCGCCCCCAGCGCCAGTCTGCAACATTACCCCTTCGCCGTGCACCAGAACACCGAGGTGGCTCAAGCGCCGGCCAGGCGCGACTGCTATCTGCTGATCTACCGGGATCGCCAAGACCGTGTTTTCAGCCGCGAACTGGAGCTGCAGGAGGCGCGTCTGGCAGCGGCGTTGCTGGAGTCCCCCCATACCCTGACCGAGGCCCATGCCCTGGCCTTTCCTACAGACGAATGTCCCTTGGGCTGGTCGCGAGAACTCTTGGGTACCTGGGCTGCCGCCGGGATCATCTACGTTACGAACCTGAACCCTTCGCTGGCTGAGATTTCGCCATCTCCGCCTTGAGCCGCGCAAGATCGTCATCGACGCCACTTTGCTCGCGCAGTTGCGCCATCTCTTTGTCGGTCTTGCTGCGATGATCGAGGGGATCATCGATGGCGCCCGAATCCATCAGCGCTTCCATCGCCTCGGCCTTGCTCTGCGATTGCCCCAGACGATCCTGCACGCGCTGCATCGCCTCGCCGGCGTCGTTCATGCCCTTGCCCAGTCCAGACAGCGAATTCTCGGCTTGGATCTCGGCCTGGGAGGCCGCCAACTCGCCCTTCATCACTTCCTTCTGGGTACGAAAGGACTCGATCCGGTCCTGCAGCTTGGTCTCGAACTCCGTAAGTTTGTCGACTTGTGCCGCAATCTTGTCATGCGCCTCCTGCAGCGACTGCAGCTTGGCCAAGGCGGCCTGCTTTTGGGCGAGCTCCGCCTTGGCGAGGTCTTCCCGGTTGGCCTGCAGCGCCGTGCGGGCATCGGCCTCGGCCTGGTCCGCCGCTTTTTTGGCATCGGCCATCTGATGCTCCAAACTCAGTTTTTCGGTGGCGACATCGGCCAGATGGCGTTTGGTATCCTGCAGATTGCTCATCATCTTTTCGTAGGAAAGGTCCAAAGTCTCCGAAGGATCCTCGGCATTGTCCAGAAAATGATTGATGCGCGCCTGCACAATTTCCGATGCGTGCTTGAATAATGACATGCTCGTTCTCCTGCAAATTTAATCGTTGACGGGCAAGACCAGCTGCGGACGCAGGGCATCTACCCGGTGGTCTGCATCATCCATCGCCTTCACCGCCGTACCCACAGCAAAAAACTCGATCACGTGCGGCTTCCAGTTATGACTCCCCTCATGCAACTGGACGCCGGTGATGCCATCCGCCTGGGCATCGGCTGCCTCCTGCTGCATCCGCTCCATGGCCAATTCGCGGGCGTCGTACATGGCCTGGGTAAACTGCTCCAGCTCGGTATTGCGGCCGATATTCCCCATGCTGCGCAGCACACCCTGGTGGGCTACATGGTAGACACAGGAACCCATTACCATTTCCATGGGGCGATACCCTGCCTCCAGCAACATCCAAAAGTCCTGGCCGGAGAGATCACTGGTGAAAGGCTTGCCGCCGACTCCCTTGAATCCCGGTGCACCCGAACGGTGCGCAATGGCCGTACCGATGGCCATGAATTCCAGAATGTCCTGGTCCCAGTCCATGCGCTTTACTTCCAGGCGCACACCAACCACGCCATCCGCCTGCAGGATGATGGCCTCCTGTTCCATGCGGCTCATGGCCAACTCACGGGCCTGATACATCGCCTGCGAAAGAACGTCCATCTCCATGTTTTGATTCCAGCTGCCATACTGGATGCCCATGTGATAGATGCACGAGCCGACCACCAGCCCCAGGGGCTCGAATTCCGCTTTACGCACCATGACAAATTCGTTCACGGAGAGGTCGGAGGTGAAAATGCCTTCGTGACTCCCTTGGGAGCGGAGGCCCTTGAGACGTTCTACGGCGTGGGGAGCAATCACTTCTTCAGTCATAGGAGATCCTTGCGATGGGGGCGGAAAGAATGCAACGGCCCTCCCAGAGAAACCGTGGGGAGCAATTCGTGTTGCGGTGCGCGGGAAGGCTCGTAGCTGACGGCGGTGCCAATGGCGATGTGCCGGCAGAGGAAGCCCTCCCCTTGTTCGTTATTGACGCGGAACAACTGGGAATACTGAGTATGGGCGAGGACCCCCGCCCCCAGCTTGCGGCCGTCTTCGCGCAGGTTATAGAGCGCGCGACGGCGGACGTTTTCCTGAAAGCTCGAGAGATCCGGGATCTCCATATTCCAGTAGCGCGTGGCAAAGGGCGCCGCCTGGCTGGCTTGATCGAGCACCGTCCCACCCCAGGGCTGGTACCAGTCATACTCGGCACCAATGGCAATACCCACTGGCACCACCCCCTCTTCCAGCAAACGCACGAACTCCAGCGACGACACCGTCGCCACGGCCGGCTCCCAGGCCGGAGGCAGATCCTGGATACGCACTGCGGTGCCCATCAGGGCGTAATCCATATCCTCGCCATCGCCGTGACGCACGCGCATATCGACGTTGAGGACAGCGTTGGCACCCATCGCCACCGCCTCCAGGCGCAGGCGATCGATAGCCTGGTGCCACCCTTCATAATGCCCTTGGGTCCAGGAAAAACCGAAGTGATACCAACAATTGCCTCCCACCATGCCGAGCGGATGGATGCCGTGACTACGTTCCATCAGCAGCGCGGCAACCGGGCCACTTTGTATCCACGGACGTTGTCCGGCTGCGGTATTGCGCAAACGCTCCTGCACAAAACTGGGCAGACGTCGTTGCTGCAAGGCCATCTGCCATTCCGCCGCCCGCTGCTGCGCCGCCGCACTGGGGGCGACGTTGACCGCGCTCACCTGGCTCGCGACGTTGGCAACCGTCTTTTCCAGGTCCTCGGTAACTTCCTGGATTCCCTTCTGAATCTTGTCCCACAGCGACATAGTCACCTCGCTACTGCAGTAAAAAGTCATGCAGGGTCTGGCTCGCCGCCTGCATTTCCGCGGAGATCGCTGCCGTGTCCTGCAGCAGCGACTTCAGCCAGTCTCCCAATGAGAGGATCTCGCGTTTCAGCACTACATTGCGCACCACCCGGGCGCGCAAGGTTTCCACATGAGTGCCGTTCACATTCAGGTGGTAGTCGAACTCGCCCGCATGCACCACCAAGTGTTCTAGATGCTGATGAGAAGAGAAAAGGCCGTCTTTTTTACGATCCACCTCGACAAAACCCGGCATGCCCTGCTCCAACCGTTCGGCCAGCGCCTCCAGAAATGCCTTCATATCCGTCTGGGAGCGGCGTATCCAAGCCGCGCTGTCGTCAAAACTGATATCCACAGCATCTCCTCGCAAAACTGCGTCATCTATACAGACCACACCAATAGATTGTAGTTCGTTTTATAGCTTTCTGCGCTCCTGCAATAGATACCTCTACTAGACTTATGGCGAGTCCAGCCAAAAGCAGGAGTAGCAAGTGACAAAAAGCAAAGCGAAAGATTCCTTTTTGACCCCTACCTATGGCGCGCGTCGCATGGACGCCCCCATCCCGAAGGAGTACCTGCCCGAGGGTGATCTGGAACCACAGGTCGCCTATCAGCTCATTCACGACGAACTGCTGATGGACGGTAACGCCCGCCTGAATCTGGCGACCTTCGTCACTACCTGGATGGATCCAGAGGCGCGCACCCTGATGGCGGAATCCTTCGATAAAAATATGATCGACAAGGACGAATACCCGCAAACTGCGGAAATCGAGCGCCGCTGCGTTCAGATCATCGCCCATCTTTTCCACGCCAAAGACAAGGAGGAGCCCATCGGCGTTTCGGCGATCGGCTCCAGCGAGGCAGTGATGCTGGCGGGCATGGCGATGAAATGGCGTTGGCGCGAGTGGCGCCACGAGCAGGGGAAGGACAGCTCCCGTCCCAATCTGATCCTGGGCAGCAACGTGCAGGTCGTGTGGGAAAAATTCTGCCGCTATTGGGAGGTAGAACCACGCTACATTCCCATCCACGAGGATCGCTACGTTATCAGCGCAGAGGAAGTCACCGCGCGCATGGACGAAAACACCATCGGCGCAGTCGCCATTCTCGGCACTACGTTTACGGGCGAATTTGAGCCCATACGCGCCATTCACGATGCCATGGTCAAGGCGAACCAAAAACGCGGACTACAGGTGCCTCTGCACGTCGACGCTGCCAGCGGCGGATTCGTTGCCCCGTTTCTGCATCCTGATCTGGAATGGGATTTTCGTTTGCCCAATGTCGCATCCATCAATGTCTCCGGGCATAAATACGGGCTGGTATATCCCGGCATCGGCTGGGCGCTTTGGCGCGGCAAGGCCTATTTGCCTGAGGATCTGATTTTTCATGTCAATTACCTGGGCGGCGACATGCCTACCTTCACCCTGAATTTTTCCCGGCCTGGCAACCAGGTCGTCGGTCAATATTATAATTTTCTGCGTCTGGGGCGCGCGGGATACACCCGAATCATGAAGAACCTGCAGGACATTGCGCTATGGCTCAGTGGCGAAATCGCCAAAATCGGCCCTTTTTCTCTGTTGAGTACGGGCGAAAATATCCCGGTCTTTGCCTTTCGCTTGCGCGATGGCCAACGGTATTCGGTGTACGACGTTTCCGATCGCTTGAAAATGCGGGGCTGGCAAGTGCCCGCCTACACCCTGCCCAAGGACGCTGAAAAGCTCGCGGTTTTGCGCGTCGTTTTGCGTGAGGGATTCTCTCGCGACATGGGTGAAATTCTCTTGCGCGATCTGCGCGGGGCCATCGAAGCGTTGGAAAAGGACCCCCCAGTCATCCCCAGGGACCCGGCAAGGAGTCCTTTCACCACTGACCGTTATCAAGGGAGCGGTTCCACCTTTGCCAGCGGGTGGCGACCAATGCCGAGCCACAGCCAGGCACCGGGCAGACTGGTCAGCAAGACCGTCGTACCGGCCAGCAGGGACAGAGCGAGGGCCTGGTCATGGCCCATCTGCAGTGCCCCCATGTAGAGCACCAACAGACCCTCCCGTAGCCCCCAACCGGCGAGGGATATTGGCAACGCCAAAAACAGGCTGACCACCGGCCAGACGACCCAGAATGCCGCGGCGTCGGGGCGCTCCCCCAAGGAATGGGCCAGGGCCCAGAACATGAAAATGGAGCAAAGTTGTACGAAAACCGACAGCAAAAAGGTAGAAAGCAAGGCGCTGGGATTGCGCAACAGCATTCCCATTCCTTCTCGGATATCGTGCAGTTTGCGCCCCATTTTACCGACACGGTGTTCAAGAAAATCGAGCCCCGGACTCAGGATCAGGGTAATGATCCCGGCGTAGCCGGCGCTCAGGATCGCGACAGTCTCACCCATTCCGGGCAACAGACGCAGGACGTGACCGCCCAGCAGATAGCCCAACAGGGCAATGCCAACCAATGCCCCCATACCAATGAAGCGATCGGCAAATACCACGGCCAAGGCCAGGGTGGCAGAACCCGCCTGCGTGCGGGTATACCAGGCGCGCAATACGTCCCCGGATACCGAGCCGGGCAGCACCTGATTGAAATATGCCCCTACCCAGTTCAGGCGCAGCAACCAAAGCACCGGAGCGCGCTTTTTGGCCGCGCGCAGAATGACCGCCCAACGCAGGGAAGACACGGAAAGATTTACCGCATAGGCGAGCACGGCCAGCAAAAACCAGGGAAGGCGAATTTGCAAGAAGCGTTGCGTCAGAGCCGTCCAGTCGGTCTTGTGAAAGAGCCAGATAAAGATCGAGATGGTGACGACGATCTGCAGCAGCAGACTCCAGGGGATCCTCTTGCGGTGTTTTTCTGCTCTCACCGGACGAGACTGCGGTTGAACGGGCATTGGCAAAGCGCTCCCAAATCAGCGCGCCACTGTAGCGCAGGTGGCGCCCTGCGGCAAAAACGCCTCCAGCGTCTCGCGAATCATCGCCACCTTGTCGAGGCTTTCGGCATACTCCGCCGCGCAGTCGGAGTCGGCGACGATGGCGCCACCGCCGAAAAAACGTAATTCTCCCTCGCTATTCAGTTCGAGACTGCGAATGAGAATATTCCAGTCCATCTCTCCGCCCGCTGTCACATAGCCAAAACACCCGCAGTAGATGCCTCGCGGTCCGGCCTCCAGCTCGGCAATGATTTCCATCGCTCGGTGTTTGGGTGCTCCGGTAATCGAACCCCCAGGAAAGGCCGCCGCCAGAGCATCCCAGGCGTCGAGGCCTGGGGCCAAATCGGCTTCGATACTGCTGACCAGATGATGTACTTGATCATAAGACTCCAAGGAGAATAGCTCGGGTACCTGCACCGAGCCCGACGCCGCCACCTTGCCCAGGTCATTACGCAACAGATCGACAATCATCAGATTCTCTGCGCGGTCTTTGCGGCTGGCCATGAGTTCCGCGGCGCTTTCCCGATCCCGGCGCGGGTCCGGATGGCGCCGACGCGTACCCTTGATGGGTCGCGCCTGCAAGCGCCCCCCCGCGAGGCGAAGCAGGCGCTCGGGCGAAACACTGAGCAACGTGCCCCACGGATGGCGAAAAAATGCCGAAAAAGGCGCGCGGCTTACTCTCCGCAAACGCTGGTACAGGGGCCAGGGATCACCTTGCCAGCCAGCGGAAAAGCCCTGCGCCAAATTGATTTGGTAACAGTCACCGGCGAGGATGTATTCCTGCGTGCGCGCGTAGGCCGCGGCATAGTCTGCGTAGCTCCAGTGCGGACGAATACCGGCGGGAGAGAGTTGAAATGGCGGAAAATCAGGAAGCGGACGCTGCAGTACGGTGGTCCAGGCATCATCGGCGGCTGAGCTGGCAATGATCCATGCGCGGCGCTGCTGATGATCCTGAAGCAAGATCTGGTCATAGAGTGCGAACACCGCCACAGGCTGATCGTCTTCTTTGTTATCTCGACTCCCGTTCCCGCCGGCCGCCCAGTCGTAGGCCAAAAATCCACACAGCAGCGGCACGGTCAGCCTGCTCCAGCTCCCTGAACCAACTGGCTGCTTTTCCAACAATGGACGAAGGGTAGAGAAAAGCGTACCCGTCTGACGCCGTGCTTCACTGCCTCGATCTTGCCGCCAGACGCCGCCAGCATCCTCCCAAATCCAAGCCTGCGGCTGCCGCAGCAAGAGATCCTGCCGCCGTTGCGGTCCAGAAGCGGTACCGCTGTCCAGAAAAGCCGCGCCCACCTCCGTCGCGCAGCGAGCAAAAAGGTCTGCGCTATCCTCCCAATACTCGATTTCCCAAAGCCGCATTCCAACCCCAGTCGCGTACTTGCCGTAGCGGAAGTCTCCCTGCCTCAAGCTCTCCTGTCCACTGGCTCGTTGGCGGCACAGGCCGGTGGCTCTCGTTGGATCTTGTAAACTGACCGGACGGTCAGTACACTTATGGCAGACTTTGATGGAGCTACTTGTCCATGTCCGCTTTGCGTCGCGCGGTACCTCTTGGTTTTGCCCTGTTGCTCGCAAGTCCCGCGATCTTCGCGGAGGATCTGCTTAGCGTTTATCAGCAGGCGGTGCAATCGGACCCGCGTCTGGCTGAGGCCCGCGCGAACCTGCAGGCGGCCGAGCAAAACAAACCCCTTGCGCGCTCAGCTTACCTGCCCCACTTGGGGCTGGGTGCGAGTGTCGGCTTCAACTCTGGTAGTTTCTCTGGTTTTGCCGGCCTGAACATCAGCAAGGCCTATCTTTCCAACAGCTACAGCGTCAGCCTGACCCAAGCGGTATTCAATGGCGCGGCCCTTTCCGCCATGAAGGAGGCTGGAAGTCAAATCCAAGCAGCCGCTGCGGGCCTTGCCTACACCGAGCAGGATCTGGCGTTGCGGGTCGCCAAGGCGTACTTTGCGGTGCTCGAGGCGCAGGCGCAGCAGGCCATCGCAGGTAAGCAAACCAAGTTGCTCGAGAGCATCTATAAACAAACGCAAGCGCAGCTGCAGATCGGCACTGGTGACATCATCTCGGTACGCGAAGCGCGGGCGCGACTGGACGCCGCCAAGGCCGACCTGATTCAGGCGGAAAATGCCACGCAGATCGCGCGCCAGCGGCTGGAGCGCTTGACGCATCAGCCGCTCGGCCCATTGGCGCCGCTCCATGAGTTCCAAGCGCTTGGACCGCAACCAGACAATATGCAGGACTGGGTGGCAACTGCCATGAAATCCTCGCCACAGATCCTGCAAGCCGAGGCGCAAACACAGAGCGCCCAGGATGCGGTAGAGGTACAACGGCGTGCGCGCTGGCCAAAGCTGGACTTGCAAGGTATCGCGCAGCATGTGCATGGCAATCCCTTCCCTGGCTTTACCGAGAATCAGGCTGGAGTGAGCTTGAACCTATCCATGCCCCTCTTCGAGGGTGGGCAAATCTCCAGCCAGGTACAGAAGGCCGAGGCGCAGAGCATGGCATCGAGCGATCATCTGGGGAGCGTGCGTGATGCCGTAAAACTGGATGTCGAGAGTGCCTTTCTCGATCTCCAAAACAGCGTCGCGCAACTGCAGGCAGCGAAGGAATCGGCGCAGTCGGCCAAGGTATCGCTGGAAGGCACCCGCAAAGGCTACGAGGTTGGCACCCGTTCCATCATCGATCTCCTGCAAACCGCTACCGACTATATTCGTGCGGAACAACAGTATAACGTCGCTCTCTACCGTCAGGTCACCGCGCGCGTGGCCCTCAAGGCCGCCGCAGGGCAGTTGAACATCGGTGATCTCACCTCGATCAACGCTCTCCTGCAACCGTAATGGCGGGCTGCGCGACCTGCTCGTTCGGCGTATAGTGTTCGCCTGCAGTGCAGATGACGAATGAGGAGATGACGATGGCGGAACTGAGCAACCTGTCGCTGGATCTGCGCGGGCTTCCCGATGCCAAGGCTGGTCCTTTGCTGTTCAGCGCGGCCCAGCGCCTGGGGCTCGGACAGAAAATATCGGTGCAGATCGATCGCGATCCCCATGCCCTGCTGCGCGCCACGGCCTTCCAGTTGCGTGACGCGATTTCTTGGTCGGTCGCGAGTGCCGATCCCGAATGGAGCGCCGAAATACGGCCGCGCAAAGAAGCCGAGGCGAAGGATGTCGTCGACCTCCTCACCTGGGATCACTACCGTCTCGACCGGCAATTTGCCGATGTTCTCGCCGCTGCCAATGCGAACCGGGTAGACGAGGCAGAGAGCATTTTTCAGGATTATTGGATTGGCCTGCGCCGTCACGTGCATATGGAGAACTACATTCTCGGGCCCGTACTCGGTGGTGGCGAGAAAAAGGGGCCATTGGCGGACATGCTGTTTGAGCACGACAGCATCATTCAGCAGTCCCGGATCGTGGATGAAACCTTCCGGGAAATGGACTATGGCATGTTGCCGGCTATCTGCGCGGTGCTCTCCGGATCTCTCGCCAAGCATGAGAACCGCGAGGAGAATACCCTGTTCCCGATTTGGCAAGCAGCCAACAATCAGGACAAGCTGCGGGCAGAGGAATTCTTGCTGCAGACCAAGGCGCTGTTGGCCGGCGCCGACGACGCCGCGGTCAAGGAGCGTTTTCCCGACTGAGATTCAGTGCAGCGATTTGCCCCTCGCAAAGAGTGCCGCGACGTCGGTGGAATTGAGTAGGTAGACCTTTTGACAGTACTCGCAGGTGACCTGCACCCTGCCTTCTACCGCCAGAGTCTCTTCCACTTCTTTCTCGCCCAGGGCGACGAGCATGTGCTCTACCCGCTCCTGCGAGCAACTGCATTGAAAGCGCAGCGCTTGCGCTTTGCGCAGGCGCACGCCCACAGTGGGGAAGATTTCCGGGAGGAACTGCTCCGGACGGGCAAGCAACAGCGATTGATCCGAGCCTACCGCAAAAAAACCGGTGGCGACATCCCATTCCTCCGCCGTAAGAACGCCTGGCAGACGTTGCAGAAAATAGCCTCCGGCGATGCCACTGGCGGCGTCCACCAGCAGACGGAAATACGCTGGGGCCTGCACTGACTCGGCAAAATAGGCCTGCAGGGATTGTGTCAGCGTATCACGCAACTGGATCAGCCCTTGATAGCGATCGCGGTCCATACCCATATCCACGGTGAGGGCGAGCAAAGCCTCTGGCAGCGCCGCTAGGTCGAGATTTTCGTCTGTCCCACGCCAACGGGCATAGGCGCGCATGCCACCGCCGGAGATCATCTCCGCCACGAGGAGTTGCAGGTTGCCCTGGCTCTGGGCCTGGAGAATCAATCGCTCGAAATGTTTCTGGGTGCTGGAGATCAGAGCCAGACCAACGAGAATTTCGCCGAGCAACTGGCGGAGCTCTGCCGGTCCCTCCAGACCCTGAATTACGCGTGCAAAGATACCGTCCACGCGGCAGCGGGCGCCGCGCAGCGGCAGGCTCTCCCAGTAAAAACTCTGCAAAAAATCCCCGGAATCGCTGCTCATGCCGGCATCTCTCGCGCCATCAATGGCGCCAAGGCGCGCAATAGCTGTTTGAACAGACGCGGATCCCGCTCCTCCTGAGCGGCCAGTAACTCCTTCATACGCTGACGCTCGGTGGGATGGCGAAAGCAGGCTGGGCAGTTCTCGATGATGATCGGCAAGCCCTCAGCTTCGGCATAGGCGCGAGTCTGTCGCTCGCGACAGTAGACCAGTGGACGGATGACGCGCAGGTCTCCTTCGCGTACCGCGTAATGGGCCTTCATGGTACGGAGTTCCCCATTATAAAACATCGACATGAAAAAACTTTCCGCAAAATCGTCGAGGTGCTGCCCAAGGGCGATGACGTTGTAGCCTTCGCGGCGTGCACAGGCATAGAGGACCCCCCGCCGCATTCGCGCACAGAAGCTGCAATACGATGGCCGCCCCAGGTGTTTCTGGGCACGAGCAAAGATATCCTGCCGCTCCCAGAACCACGGTAGTCCAAGTGCATGGACATGGGCGCCGAGTGGTTCGGGATCAAAGTCCGGACTCTGGGGATCGACGGTTGCCACTCCCAGTGCGAAGGATAGTGGGCTGTACCGTTGCATTTCGGCGAGCAGCGCCAGCAGGCTGAGGGAGTCCTTGCCCCCGAGAGCGCAAGCAGTACGCGATCTCCCGGTCGGATCATACGGAAATCCTGGATGGCCTTGCCCATGCGCCGCGCCAAGAGGCGGGGCACCGGCAAGCGGTGCTCCTGCGTCTCTTCGCCAGCTACGCTTGCCAATTCAGCCATGCACCGACTCCAGACTGGAGGCGAGCTCCGCCGCGGATACGGTTGCCGCCCCAAGTTTGCCGACCACAATGCCGGCAGCCCGATTGCCCAGCTCCACTGCCCGGTCCAGAGGCCAGCCGGCCGCCACCGCCGTGGCAATGGTGGCAATCACCGTATCTCCGGCGCCGGTCACGTCGAACACCTCGCGCGCCTGGGCCGGGTGATGATGTATCCCATCGGCAAGAAAAAGGGTCATTCCCTCCTCTCCACGGGTCACCAACAAGGCCGTCAGTTGCCACGCCTCGCGCCAGTGCCGACCCAGTGCGCGAAATTCCTCTTCCGTCTTCCAGCTGCCTGCGACAGTCTGGAATTCACTTTTATTGGGCGTCAAGAGCGTCGCCCCGGCATAGCGGGCAAAATCGCGCCCCTTGGGATCGACGAGAACGGGAATCTGGCGTTCGCGCGCCAGCCGAATCCAGGCCTGCGGGTTCTGCACCGCGCCTTTGCCATAATCCGACAACAGCAAGGCTGCCATCCCGGAAAAAAAATCTTCGTCGCCGAGCAACAGGCCCTGTAAACGCTGCTCATCAGGGCGCTCCTCAAAATCGAGACGGAGCAACTGCTGCTGGTGTCCAATCACCCGCAACTTGACCGTGGTGGGAAGGCCTTCGAGCGCCACAAAATGGGTATCTACCCCCGCCCGACGCAGCAAAGTGGCGAGACTGTCCGCTGCGGCGTCCCGGCCAACCGCCGCCCGCAGACGACAGCGCGCACCCAGGGCAGCGATATTCAGGGCTACATTGGCAGCGCCTCCGGGTCTTTCTTCTTCGCGCCCAACCTGCACGACGGGCACCGGCGCCTCGGGCGAGATACGCTCGACCCGGCCAAACCAGTAGCGGTCGAGCATCACGTCGCCGAGCACGGCAACGTGGGCCCGGCGCAATTGGTCCAAGGAATCAGGGTCGGCCGATGGCACGGTATTGCAGTCCTGCAGCTTTGGGTAAACGGGGATCGTAGAGGTTACGACCATCGATGATCAAGGGATGGCGCAGGCGGCGCTTCAACTCCGCAAAATCCGGGCTGCGGAAGATCTGCCATTCGGTACAAATCATCAGGGCATCGGCGCCATCGCAGGCCGCGTAGGGTTCGTCGCAAAAGGAGATCTCCGGCATCTGGGCATAGATCCGCTTTGCTTCTACCATGGCTACCGGGTCGTATGCACGAATGCTCGCCCCCCGTCGCCGGAGCGCGTCGATCAGGGTGCGACTTGGCGCCTCGCGCATGTCGTCGGTATTCGGCTTGAAGGCGAGGCCCCAAATGGCGATGCGTCTACCCTGCAGATCCGCGCCAAACTCGGCCATGAGCTTGCGCTCCAACACCTGCTTTTGCGCGTTGTTGACGCTTTCCACGGCGCGGATCAGGGGGGCGTCATAGCCCAGCTCCCGGGCGGTATGCTCCAGCGCCCGCACATCCTTGGGAAAACAGGAACCGCCATAGCCACAACCAGGATAGATGAAATCGAAGCCAATGCGGGGGTCCGAGCCAATGCCGATACGTACGTGCTCGATATCTGCACCCAGGCGCTCCGCCAAGCCGGCCAACTCGTTCATGAAGGAAATCTTGGTCGCCAAGAGGACGTTGGCGGCGTATTTGGTCAGCTCGGCCGAGGGAATGTCCATGACCAGAACCCGGTCGTGATTGCGGTTGAAGGGCGCGTACAGATCACGCATGCGCTGCGCCACGGTTTCGTCGTCAGTACCGACGATGATGCGATCCGGCTTCATGAAATCGCTGACCGCCGCACCCTCCTTGAGAAATTCCGGATTGGAGACCACGGAAAAGGCGACATGCACCCCGCGGGCAGCCAGTTCTGCCTGGATCGTGGCCCGCACCTTTTGCGCCGTTCCCACCGGGACCGTCGATTTGTTGATGATGATACGCGGCTCGTCGAGATGTCTGCCGATATCGGATGCCACCTGCAGCACGTAGCGTAAATCCGCAGAACCGTCCTCGTCCGGGGGGTACCCACGGCAATGAAGAGAAATTCGCCGTGGGCCACACCCTCGGCAATGTCGGTACTGAAATGCAATCGTCCACCATCGATACCGCTGCGGACGATCTCCGGCAGGTCCGGCTCATGGATGGGGATTTCACCAGCCTGTAAACGCGCCACCTTTTCGGCATCGATATCGATGCAGAGCACCTGATTCCCCACCTGCGCCAGGCAGGCGCCGGTGACCAGCCCCACATACCCCGTCCCCACTACCGTTATCCGCATCCTTCCGACCCCATCCCTTCCTGCGCCAGTTCTTCGATCACGACGGTGGCCATGGCATATCGATGTTCATCCGTCAGACTCAACCACAGCCGCGGCTGCCGCGCACAGCGCGCCAGCTGTCGCTGCGCCGCGCCACACAAGATCAGCTGCGGGCGTCCGAGCGGATCGTGACCCACCTGGATCTCTCCCCAAGAGATGCCATAGCGCAGGCCAGTGCCCAACGCCTTCAGGGTCGCCTCTTTGGCGGCAAAACGGCGGGCGAGGAAGGCGGCACCCTGAGCCAGGGGAAATTCCCCGTATTCCTGCGCACCCAAGACCCGCTGCAGCAGCTTGTCGCCCCAGCGCTGCAAAAGCCCACTCATGCGCTGGACGGAAACCAGGTCGGTACCCAGACCCACGATCAAGAACGCGCCTGCCGCATCAAGCGTTTCATTTCCCGTACGGCGCTATCGAGACCATGAAAAATCGCATGCGCGACGATGGCATGGCCGATATTGAGTTCGGCAATTTCAGGAATCGCCGCGACCGCTTGGACATTCGTGTAATCGAGCCCATGTCCGGCATTGACCTGCAAGCCGCAACTCTGGGCCAAACGCCCTGCCTCGCGGAGAAGATCCAATTGTTGCCGAACCTCAGTGCGCTCTTTGGCGTTGGCATAGCTTCCCGTGTGCAGCTCGATAACCGGCGCACCGGTGGCCGCCGCCGCCTCGATCTGTCGCGGATCAGGGTCGATGAACAGCGACACCCGTACTCCCGCCCCTGCCAGACGCTCGCAGGCTGCTTGCACCCGCGCCCGTTGGCCAGCGACATCGAGCCCCCCTTCCGTAGTCAGCTCGGCGCGCCGCTCGGGCACCAGACAGCAATCACTGGGTCGCAGGCGCTCAGCAATCGCAAGCACATCCTCATTGACCGCCATTTCGAGATTCAGACGCGTGCGTAGGGTTTGTTGCAAGAGCTCGACATCACGTTCCTGGATATGGCGGCGATCCTCCCGCAAATGCGCGGTAATGGCATCGGCACCGGCGCGTTCCGCAACAAAAGCCGCTTCCAGGGGGTCGGGATAGCGGGTTCCACGTGCCTGCCGCAGTGTCGCGACATGATCGATATTCACACCCAAAGCTATCATCTGCTTTCTGCGCCTCCCCTGCTGCTGCGCCTGCGCCGCAAGTATGCCGCAAGAAGGCGCCGACTCTCCAGTGTTCGCCCACCGAGGAGCTGATCGAGTTCCATGGCCAAATAGCTGCGTAATTCACCCCACGCGCTGCGCTCCGGTGGCAACTGCAGATCCCCCCCTAGCCAGGTCAACGCCGCCGCGGAAACGGGCTGCGCCAAGGCAGGGGCATGCCGGGCACAGAACACCCCCTCTCCGGCCCGAGCGTAGGCGTTTGCTTCTTTTAGGAGAGCGCCGCATTGGGCGCAATGTATGACGTCTGCGGCCCAGCCAAGGGTTACCAGCAAACGCCGTTCAAAACGTCGCAGCAGCCAAAAATCCTCCGGCCTGGCGGCGAGCGCTTCTAAGATCTGGGAATATTCGACAAATAGTTCGTCCTGCGGATCCGCTCGCCCGGTCAGGCGCAGGAGAAGCTCGTTGAGATAGAACAGCAGCAGCGCCGGCACCGGGTGCTGCACGAGCCGGCCCGGGAGCTCTTCTGCGCTCTGGAGAACCGGAAGTTCACCTTGGCCAGCCCAACGCACCCAATAGGGGCGCCCGGCTTCCAGGCGGCCACGGCGCCGCTTACCCCGCGCCAAAACCCCCAGGCGTCCATGGTGTTCCGTAAACAGTTCGAGTACCAGACTGCCATCGCCAAACGGGTGAGAATGCAGTACCCAGGCCCGCTCTCCCTGGTTACGCTCCATATCCCATTTCGCGCAGGATACCCGGCTGCCGGTCCCAGTCTTCGCGTTCCTTCACCCATAGCCCCAGCCGCACCCGCGCCCCGGTCTGCTGCTCGATGCTTTCCCGCGCCCGCGTGCCAATGTGTTTGAGGCGCTGTCCCTTTTCCCCCAGCAGAATCGCCTTTTGCCCTGGCCGCCGACAGTAGATGGTCGCCTCGATTTCGTGCTTACCCTGCGGGCTGACCGCATATTTTTCGATGGCGACCGCAGTCTCGTAAGGGAGTTCAGCACTGAGCTGGCGAAAAATCTGTTCGCGTACCGCCTCGGCGGCCAGGAAACGCATCTGCCGATCCGTCACCTCATCTTCGTCATATTGGGCTGGCCCCTCCGGCAGGAGAGGAAGAATGACCCCTGCCAAACGTTCGACGTCATCCGGCCGGCGCGCACTCATCGGCAGGATCTGGGCAAAGCGCGCATGCCGGCTGAGCTCCTGTAGATAAGGCAGCAGACGTTCCTTCTGCGGCACCCGGTCGACCTTGTTGGCAACCAAAACCAGCGGCAGATCCCGTTGCTGCAGCCAGCGCAAGGCCTCGGCGTCGCCCGCCGTCCACAGCGGCGCCTCGACCACCAGAACTCCGAGGTTCGCAGCATCCAGAGCCGAGCGGGTGGCGCGCAGAATATGCCGATTGAGACTGCGGTATCCTTGATGCACACCGGGGGTGTCGAGGAACAGAATCTGCCCGTTGGGCCGGGTGTAGATGCCCAAGATCTGATCCCGGGTAGTCTGCGGGCGCGGGGCGGTGATACTGATTTTCTGGCCGACCAAATGATTGAGTAAGGTGGACTTGCCGACGTTCGGCCGGCCAATCAGCGCGACGCTGCCACAGCGATGCGCTATGGAGAGGTCCTCAGACGGCATGACGCTGCTCATGAAACCGGCTCTGCAGCTGTTCTAGCATCAGCTGCGCCGCCTGCTGTTCGGCCTTGCGCCGACTGCTGTCCTCGGCTTCCGTGGAAGGCATCCCTTCGACAGTGCAGCGGGCGACGAAACGACGCTCGTGCGCCTGCCCTTTTTCTTCCACCAGTTCATAGAAGGGTAAGGCCCGCCCCTTGCCCTGCAACAGTTCCTGCAGGCGCGTCTTGGGATCACGCAATTCCTCTGCTCCCAGCGCATCGGTAATCAGGGGCACGATGAGATGATCGACAATGGCTTCCGCGGCGCCAAAACCGCCATCCAGATAGGCAGCACCAATGATGGCCTCTACCGCGTCGGCACGAATGGAGGCGCGACGCGCACCACCACTACGCATCTCTCCTGCCCCGAGAATCAGGACATCAGCGACACTGATGGTTTCCGCTATCTGCGCCAGGGTTTCCTCCCGCACCAGACGCGCCCGCATGCGCGAGAGATCGCCCTCACTCACCTTGGCAAAACGCTCGTAGAGCCGCGCTGCAACGATAAAATTGAGCGCGGCATCGCCCAAAAACTCCAGCCGCTCGTTGTGTGTGGCGGCGGCACTACGATGCGTTAGCGCCTGACGCAATAGAGCGAGGTTCTGGAAGCGATAGGCAATATGGTCTTGCAGTCGGTCTAGCGTATTCATGTGCCAAGTATACCTGCAGCTTCAGAAAAGCGGGAGATGGGAATCCAATATCGTCATGTGGACTGCCTTTTCTCCACCACGACCGAACAGATCATCCCTGCCGTCAGCGGCAAATCCCGCGGCTTTTGGAGCAAGCGGATCCGTACTGGGATACGCGCCGGCAGCCGCACCCAATTGAAACTCGCCCGCACATCTGCCTCTAGACGCTCGCCGGTGTGACTTTCGCGATCGGTGATGGCGGGCGCGATACCCTCCACTACCCCTGGCAGACTATGTCGCGCCCCCAATAGGGTGACCCTTGCCTTGTCGCCGACATGGACCCCAGTCAGACGGGTCTGCTCCATATAGGCATCCACCCAGTAATCGTCAGACTCCACCAGCGCGAGCAACGGCTTGCCGGTCTGTGCATAGTCTCCAACCCGCAAACGGAGATGGGTAATGGTTCCCGCTACCGGCGCCCGCACCGTCGTCCGCGACAGGTCATATTCGGCCAAGTGCAGACGCGCACGGGCGGCCGCCAATTGTGCCTGCGCGGTACGCACCGCAAGCAGGGCATCGGCGCGCGCCTCTGCGGATACGACATCCGCCGGCAGGTCGGCACGTCGCGCCGCCTGTTCCTTGCGCAGAGCGAGTTGGGCGCTGGCTTCCGCCAATGCTGCGCGCGCGTTGGCCAAGGCAAGCTGGTAGCGCCGCGGATCGATGCGAAACAGAACTTGTCCGGCCCGAACCGGCGCATTATCTGCAACTGCAAGATCCACCACGCGGCCGCTGACATCGGCATTGACTTCCACGATCTGCGCCTGCACGACGGCATCTCGGGTCCACGGACCGTCCATGTAGGCGTGCCAGAGGCGCCAACCCAGCCATCCCGCTAGAAGCAGCACCACCACGGTCACCAAGACACGCAACAGGCGACGCATCATCCATATACTCCCAGGCCCAAAAGAGAAAAGACACAAACAAATAGCGCAAGGCGGAACAGTGCCGGGTGCCAAACCCAGCGATCGAGATTCCAACGACTCGTCAGTTTATCGGCGATCAGATAGAAAACGACCGAAACGGCAAAAATTGGCAGAAGGGTGGGAACAACCGCGCCAAAAACAGTGATCTCAACCGGCATCTTGCAGCTCTAGCGCCTGGGAAAGGCGTCGGGAGACGCTGGCGATCACGTGCACATAGACGCGAAACAGCGCGTCCGGAGGCAAGATCGGATGCAGTGCAGGGTCAAGCCTCTCCTCGGGAAGATGCTGTACCGCATCCAGTGTGGCGCGCAGTCGCCGTCGATCTTCCCCGCTCATGGCCCCAGAGCGCCGCTCCTGAATGCTTTGCAGAAGAAGTTCCACATAGTCCCGCGCATAAATTTGCAAGGGATTCCCCTCTGTATCTTCATTACGCGCATGCAACAAAATCCGTAGCTGCAAGATACCTTCTGCCAGTTCGTCCAGGCGCATGGCCTCGCGCAGCACCTGGGCGTCGCCCTGTTCTTGGGGTGTCAAGGCAGCAGCGAGCAGACGCAGATATTCCCGACTTTCCGCGGCATAGCGATTCCGCAGATTGCCCAGAGGTGCCTTCGCCACGGCACGTACCAGAGCCCGAAAGCGCTCGAGCAGACGGCGACGTTCCCAGTGATTTCCCGGCGGGAAGATCAGAAAGAAGGCGATGCCCACTAGGAACACCGCTATCAGCTCGGCAAAGCCCGAATTGAGCATGTTGAGGTAGGAAAATGAATGAGGATTATCTGGGACCGCCAATTGTGGGAAGAAAATGCCAAAACCGGCGGCGGTACCCGCCCAGCGACCATACGTCAGCAGCCACGGTGAAAGCAGAAAAAATGGGAATAGCGCCAGCGCAAGCATGAGAAATCCCTGGAGACGAGGCAGAAATTCCAGAGAAAACAGCAGAGCCGCCAGAAAGGCAAGAACAATCCCGAACCCCATTTGCCGCGCTGAGGCTACCGGATTGGGAAAGGTGGAAAAAAGTGCGACCAGCACCACCGCGATGATCAACGCCGATGGCCCCGACGGCCACGCCGTCCACAGCCAAAAACAGGAAACGATGGCGACCACCAAGATACTGCGCAGCGCTCCACTGAGAGGTTGTATGATCTCGGTCGGCGGACGACTAAAGGAGGCCCGCCATCGCCTATCGCGCACCTCATCGATGGTCATTGGCAACGGCAGCGGCGCCATCTGCTCCTGTGGATGCAGCAACCGATGATAACTGTCGAGATAACGCCGAAACTCCGCCAAATAGCGGGTCAGCAGTAGAATGAGACTATCCAGTGCCAAGGCCTGCGCGGCATCGAGGCGCGGGTGCAGCCTCTCGCGCAGTGCCGTTAGCTGTTCTATGACTTTGTCCTGCACGCTTTGCAGGTGAATGCGGGCCTGGGCACTGTTGCCAGCCTGAATGGTCTGTCGCAGCTCTTCCAGTTTACTGCGCAATTGCTCCAACAGCTCTTGGCTGGCCTCCTGCACCGGGGTTAAAGCGGGGCGGCGTAGACGCCGGATATGACTGTTGAGTAGATGGAGGGTACCTGAAGCGAACATCATGTCGGCAATCATCTCGCCGACCCGCTCATTGTGACGGCGTCCTGCCGCGCTCTCGAAGAAGGAACCCGAGCGGTAATTGTCGAGTTGCAGAGTTTCCTGAATGGCAGCGAGGTGGAGGACAATCCAGTCTGCGCGCGGGACGCCCCCATTGAGTACCCGCAAGGAATTACCGAGAAAATGTTCCAATCTGCTTTGGGCAGTGCTTTGCAAAAGCTCACCCAAAGATTGGGGAAAGACTACTGCACTCACCGACGATGCCACCAGGATACCCAACATGACATCGCTGAGACGGGCAATGCCAATCTCCACCGCGTGCCCCGGGTCGAGGGCGGCAGGTATCCCGACCAAGGCCGCGGTGTAGCCGGCGAGTACAAAGGCATAGGCCTGAAAATTGCGGAAATAGCGCGCGCCCGCCGTACAAAAGCCGATCCACAGGGCCATGCCGGCGAGGAAACCGATACCCGCATCCGGGAACAGCGCCACTAGAAGCAGTGCAACGATACTGCCGATGATGGTCCCGATAGCGCGATAGAAACTCTTGGCAAGCACCATCCCATTGCGGGATTGCATGACGATAAAAACGGTGATGACCACCGTACTCGGTGAATCGAGCTGAAAGCGATAGGCTAGCCACAGAGCTAGCAGAGCCGCCAGTGCCGTCTTGCCCAAAAACAGCCAATTTTGCAGGTCTTGGCGGTAAAAATCTCGCCAGAACCGGTACTGGGCAGCAAGAGAACTAGCCATGGCCAGCCGACGTCCCAGGCCAAGTCTGCATTACCACCCGCCCTCCCAAAGCAGCGTAGAGACCGACGAGAGTCTGTTCGGCATGGGTATCCAAGCGCAAACGCTCCAGTCGGTTTTCAATCAGGGGGATCTGTGCCTCCAGCGCTGGCAGTGCATTGCTCAGCCCCGCCTGGTAGCGCTGCTGTTGCAATCGTGCGCTATGTTCCAGAATGGCTTCCCGGTGTTGCAGGCTGGCACGTTCCTGCGCCGCGGCCTGCAGAGTCGTCAAATCACCGGCCACCTGTTGCAAGGCCTGTAGTAGGGTCTTGCGATACTGCGCCAGAGTAAGATCGTAGTTTGCCTTGCTGGCGTCAAAATTGCCGCGCAGGCGTCCGCCCGAAAAAATCGGCAGGCTGATTGCTGGCCCGATTCCGGCCTGCAAGGAACCAGGGTGCAAAAAGGTGAACAAGCCACCAGCGGCGGCCAGCCCCCCGGCAAAGGCGACGAGATTGATGTTGGGGTAGTAGGCATCGCGCGCCACTTGAATGGCCGCTGCAGCGGCCTCGATCGCATTCCGTTGTGCCACAACATCCGGCCGCGCTCCCACCCACGCTGCCGGCACCTGCGTCGGACTTCGCCAATGCGGCTGGATCAATGACTGTGGGTCAGGATCCCGCAGCGCTGTCGGCAGACGAGTTCCCTGCCCACAGAGTATGGCGAGGGCCTCGCGGTTCTGCTCGCGCTGTGCCCCTTCGGCTTCAATCTCTCGTTGTAGACGCGAAAGCCGAGCAGCATTTTCCAGCGCTAACAGGGAATTACTCAGACCATGTTGCTCCCGCTGCTCTTCGATGCTTTCGATCTGTTGCAATATCCTCTGTTCCGCATGCAGTTGCGCAAGGGCTGCAGCGTTACCGGCAATCGCCAGCAGCTGCTGCAGCACCGCAGCCTCCAGCACCAGGGTCGCCGCCTTTTGCTTCTGCTGCATCATCAGAAGCTGTAATTGCGCCTCATGTACCCGCTCCTGCTCTTTGCCCCAGAGATCGAAGTGGTAGGAGAAATCCAGTTTCAAGGCATTATTCCAGGAGCTTTCTCCGGCATAAGGGGGCAGATAGAACTGATTTTGCGTCCAGCGACTCACCCCGATATGACCGGCCAGATCGGCCTGCGGCGAGAGCTTCGCGCCAGCGCTACGCAGGCTCGCAGCTGCCAACCGGACCCGCGCCTCGGCCTCTTCCAGATCTGGATTGTTGCGTAAAGCAAGACGCAGAATCTCCTGCTGGCGTTCATTGAGCAAGGCTTGCCACCAATCCGCTTTGGCTGGCTGAGTCGCACCAGTCAGCACCAGCCCCTTGCTGAGCTGCAAGTCCTGCAATTTGGTGGGCGCCGCAAGCTGAGGCATCTTTGGAGCACAGCCGGTGAAGGCAGCCAGTACCACGAAGCAAGCGATAATCCGCCAGGACCTCACGTATCCCTCCACTGCCTCAGTCAGAGCGTTATCATGACGTCACCCTGTCATGCCCTGCAGACGCTCCCGGAGCTCGGCTACCACCTGCGCCACTTGCACACCGTCTGCGGAGGACAGACGCCAGTCGGTTTCCTCAGCGCGAAACCAGGTTTCCTGCCGCTTGGCCAGCTGCCGGGTGGCATAGAGAGCGGCCTGTTCCGCCTCGGGCAGGGAGTACTCGCCACGCAACCAAGCGAATAGTTGGCGGTAGCCCACCGAGCGACAGGCCGGATAATCTTCCAACCCGTAGCGCCCGAAGAGAGCCTCGGCCTCCTCGCGGAAACCCGCAGCATACATCGCTTGCAGGCGTGCAGCGATACGCGCATGCAGTTCTGCCCGCGGGGGCTGCAGGACGATCTTCCAAAGCGGTCCGGGCAGTCCCCCTTGCCAGGGTTCGCTCGTCTTACCCTGGGCCAGCAGTTCGAGGGCGCGCTGTATCCGTTGAGCGTCGTGGGGATGGATCGCGGCTGCCCGATCCGGCGCCTTCTCTGCCAGTTGCCGATGCAGGGCCGGCCAGCCATCCCGCGCGGCCTTTTCCTGCAACTGCTGGCGCAAGCGCGGGTCGGCGGCTGGCAGCTCGGCTATGCCACGTTCCAGCGCGCGAAAATATAGACCAGTACCGCCAACCAATAGAGGGATCTGTCTGGCGGCACGGGCCGCAGTGATTTCCGCCCGGGCGTCCCGAGCAAAATCGCCGGCCGAGTAGATCTCTTCCGGTTCGCGGATATCGATCAGGGCGTGGGGATAGCGGGCCTGGAGCGCAACATCGGGCTTGGCGCTGCCCAGATCAAAATGACGATAGATGGCCAGCGAATCGACACTGATGAGGCGGATGGGAAAGCAATCTGCCAGACGCAGGGCGAGAGCCGTCTTGCCACTCGCCGTCGGCCCCTGCAGGAAGAGGGTTGGCAGGGGGGATGTCTCGGTATCCGGAAAATCCATATTCCCAAGAGCGACGTTCAGCGTCCACGCAGAAACAGGCGATCGAGCTCGGCCAGGTTCCACTGGACGATGGTGGGCCGACCATGATTGCATTGCGTGAAGCGTGGCGTTGCCTCGAGCTGCCGCAAGAGGGCATTCATCTCCGCCAGGCTCAAGGAATGATGGTCCTTGATGGCGGCGTGGCAGGCCATCTCCGCCAGACGTTCGTCGCCTTGTCCGGCCTGCCAGGCGGGCTCCTCCGCGAGGCAGTCCGCCACCAGATCGGCAATGGCAGCTTGGGGAAACCCCAGTGCGCAGGCGTGAATGCGCAGACTTCCTGGTCCGCTGCGCGACCAGTCGAGGCCGGCCTCGCGCAACAACTCGGCGCGCTCCGCCAGACGATCGGCTTGGCTGGGGCTGATTTCGACCTGCACAGGCAAAAGTAGCGCTTGCCGTTGCCCCGCCACCCGCTGCGCCTTGAAGCGCTCATACAGGATACGCTCATGGGCCGCATGCTGATCAACGAGCAGCATCCCTTCGCGGTTCTCCGCGACGATGAAACGCTGATGAATCTGTCCCAAAGCCCGTCCCAGAGGGTACTCCTTCCACAGCGCATCCGGCTCCGCCGACGACAGCGGTGGGAGTTCGGAAGCAGAGCGAGGCGCATCGCGAAAGCTGGGAGCGACCAACTTCTGCCAGTAGCTCTCGCTGCTGCCCTCCTGCACCTGGCCCGCGGCAAAACCCGAAAGAGGCGCCTGGGCGCCATAATATCCCTTGCCAATCGGCTGCTCGACCCTTTCTGCAGAGAAAACGGACGCTGCGCGTGGGCGCGCCTGATCGGCGATGACGTCTGCCAGGCTATGCCGGACGAAGTCGTGGATCAGTCGTGCCTCGCGAAAGCGCACCTCGGTTTTGGCGGGATGTACATTGACATCCACCAGCGCAGTCGGTAGCTCCAGATAGCAGATGGCGACGGGTTGGCGGTCCTGGTAGAGCACATCGGCGTAGGCGGAGCGCAAGGCATGACGCAGGCTGGCGTCCTGCACCGCACGGCCATTGACGAAGAAATACTGCTCGTCGGCGCGGGGTCGGTTAAAGCTGGGTAAAGCGAGCCAGCCCCAGAGTCGCCAGCCGTTACCTTCCTGTTCGAAACGCAGGGCATTACGGAGAAATTCATCGCCGAGAATGGCCGCCACGCGCGCATCCTGATCCGCCTCGCTCAGGGCTGCCGGATACTGCGCCAACAGGCGTTTTCCTTGTTGCAGACGCAGATCTACGGGAAAGGCGCTGAGGGCCAGCTGACGCCAGAGCTTCTGGATACGAGCAAGTTCGGTGGCAGGGGCTTTCAGGAATTTGCGCCGCGCCGGAACATTGTAGAACAGATCCTCCACCCGAACCGTGGTACCGAAAGCCCGCGCCGCCGGAGTATCTTCTTGCAGGATGCCAGCTGCCAGGCACAGGCGTCGCGCCGCACTCGTCCCGACGGCCCGGCTGATGATTTCCAGGCGCGCGACGGAGGCAATGGCCGGCAGGGCCTCTCCGCGAAAGCCGAAGCTCTGAATCTGCTCGAGCTCCACATCATCGTAGAGTTTGCTGGTGGCGTGTCGCGACAGGGCCAGAGGCAGATCCTCCGCCTCGATACCGATGCCATCGTCCTGCACCTCGAGCAGCTCGATCCCTGCCCCTTCGAGGAGCACATCGATGCGCCGAGCACCGGCATCGAGGCTGTTTTCGATGAGCTCTTTCAACACAGAAGCGGGGCGTTCCACCACCTCACCCGCAGCGATCCGGTCCGCCAGCTGCGGACTCATCACCTGCACCCGACGCCGCGTTTCAGGCATGCGCGGACAAGCCCGCCGACGCCACTGTCAGGGCCTCCAGCCAGTCCGTACCGCGTGGACTCGCGGCATGGACGACGAGGCGGTGCGCACCAGCCTCTGCAAGAGACATGTCTATCCGTAGGTCGGCTGGTGGCAAATACGCAAGGGCGCGCTGCGGCCACTCCACCAGCCACAATGCATTTTTCTGCAAATAATCGCGCAGGCCGATGTATTCCAGTTCCTCTGCCTCTACCAACCGATACAGATCCAGGTGCAGTACCATCCCCGCTGCCGTGTCATACTCCTCTACCAGGGTATAGGTGGGGCTGCGGACAACGTCGCTGTAGCCCAGGGCATGGATCAGGGCGCGCGCCAAGGCGGTCTTTCCCGCCCCTAGATCTCCCTGCAGATAAATGACTCCGGGGATCGGCGTCAGCCGGGCAAAGTCCCGTGCCCAGGCCTCGGTAGCCGCCAGGTCGGGCAATTCCCGGATCATGATTGGGACAGGAGCCCCCGGAGGATATCGGAACGGCTGACCATGCCCAAGAGCTTCCCCTCACCATCGACCACGGGTAAGGCGTGGAGCCGATGTTCGAACATCCGGTCGGCCACGGTATCGATGCTTTCCTCCGGGCGCGCCAGTTGTAGATGCCTTTTGGTGGCGAGGCCCTGCGCATCGACCGCAGTGACCTTACGCAATTCTTCTGCATACTCGTGCATGCCGGAGATGGGAATCACACTGTCCAGGATGGAAATCACCGTGGGTAGATGCACCTGCCGGTGGGCATCGATCAGATCGCGTTCGGTGATAATCCCCGTCACCCGGCCGCGGTCGTCCACGACTGGCAGGCTGTGGTGCCCAGAGCTCAGCATCTTCTTGCTGACCTCCTCCACACCATCGCCCTCGCGCACCGAAATCACCTCGGTCGTCATCAGCGCACTGATATTTTTCATGTCTTGGATTCCTCAGCCATGCTGTCTTGCAATACTTGCAGAATAAGGTCTATTTCTGCGGCTGTCACCGAAAGCGGGGGCACCAGAACGATGCTGTCGCCCAGAGGTCGCAGGTAGACCCCTGCGTCGCGGGCCCGGCGGCAGACGGCGTACTCACGCCGCTCCCCATAGGTATAGGCATTGCCATTGCGCGGATCACGCAGGGGGACGGCTGCCATCAGACCAAACTGCCGGGGCGCTGACGAAAAAGGTAAGCCGGCAAAGCGCTGCAATCCCTGCTGCAGTTGCGCGATGCGTGCGCGCACCTGGGTCAGCAGATCGCTCTCCGCAAAGAGCGCCAGATTTTCCAGCGCCACTGCACAGGCCAGCGGATTCGCCGTGTAGGTGTGGCCATAGTAGAACTGCTTGGCCTCACCAAAGGGGGCCAGGAAGGCTGCATAGATCGGTTCCTGTGCCAAAGTAGCTGCCAAGGGCAGATAGCCGCCACTGATCCCCTTGCCCAGGGCCAGAAGGTCGGGAGATACCCCTTCTTGTTCACAGTAGAACAGCGTGCCGCTACGACCAAAGCCGCTGGCGACCTCATCGACGATCAGCAATACCTCATAGCGGCGACAAAGCGCCGCCGCCCCCGCCAGGATACCCCGCGGGTAGGGCAAGATACCAGCCGCACCCTGCACCCCCCCCTCCAGAACCAGGGCGATGATCTCATCCGCGCGCTCCCGCAGGATATCCTCCAGCGACTGCAGCCAGCTTGCGCAGGCAGACTCGGCATCGCCCTGCAGGCGTTGCTGCAGCAACCAAGGGCTGGGCAGCCGGTCTACGGGAAAATGCAGGTGGCCGTACACCCCATGGAAGAGAGGGAAGCCACCCAGCGAGCTGGCGCCAATGGTATCGCCATGATAGGCGTCGTCCACCGAGAGAAAGCGGCGCTTTTCCTTCCTCCCCAGATTCTGCCAATACTGTGCGGCAATTTTCACCGCCACTTCCACCGCCTCGGCACCGTCCTCCGAGAAAAACACCCGTTCGAGTCCCGCGGGAGCGATCTCCGTCAGGGCCTTCGCCAGGCGGATGCCCGCGGGATGGCTGGCGCCCAGGACCGTGGTGTGCGCCACTTTGTCCAGCTGCGCGCGCAGCGCGGCATCCAGGCGCGGGTGACGGTGTCCATGGACGTTGCACCACAGACTGGCAATGGCATCCAAGGCCTTACGCCCGCGGATATCATAGACATAATTGCCTTCGCCGCGCTCGATGATCCAGGGATCATCATCCCCCCAGCAGGACATCTGCGTGAAAGGGTGCCAGAAATGCTGTCGATCCCAGTCACGCAACTCCTGTTCTTCGCTCAAGAAATCCTCCAGTTTTGCAGTACGCGCGGGATCTGCGCGAGGATATCGCGGGCCAACAGACTCGCTTCACCGAGTTCGTCTGCGGCCAGATCACCAGCCCGGGCATGGATACAGACCGCGAGGCTCGCTGCTTCCAAGGCGCGCAATCCCTGTGCCCAAAGACCGGCAATGAGGCCAGTGAGAACATCACCGCTGCCTCCCGTGGCCATACCAGGGTTACCCCAAGGGCAGCGCCCGAGCAGGCTGCCGTCACTGACCAGAGTGCCTTCCCCTTTGAGGACCCAGACACCCCCATAGCGCCGTACCAGCGCGGCAATCGCCGCCTCCCGGTCGGCCTGCACCGTTGCGGCAGTGCTGTGCAACAGGCGTGCGGCCTCCCCCGGATGCGGCGTACAGATACGTTCGCCCCCACCCTGCAGGATGCCCGGGCCGAAGCGGGCCAGGATATTCAGGGCATCGGCATCCCAGACCCGGCGTTGCGGTAAGGCTGCCGCCTCGCGCACCAAGTCATGGGCCGCCAGCCCCTGGCCCAGCCCCGGCCCGAGGGCAAGAACTCCATCATCGGGGAGACTGCTGGCCAGGCGCGGCGGCCAATCCATCCAGGTCGCTTCCGGCAGATGCGCCGCAAAATAGGCCTGCGACTGGGGATGCCCGATGCCGGTGACCAGCCCAGCGCCGGCCCGATAGGCCGCCAAGGCCGCAAGGCTCAGAGCGCCGCCCATCTCCATGCTCCCGCCCAGGACATAGACATGGCCAAAGTTGCCCTTGTGAGCGGCAAGGGGCCGCTTGGGCAGGGCAGGGAGATTTTCCGGCAGCAGCTCACGATGCATGGGCATGGTCCTCAGGCCTTTTGAATGTCCTCCTCAGGATAGGCACTGACATGATGGATGGCCAGATCCGGTCCCAGATATTCGTCTTCTGCGTCCAGGCGAATGCCGACCAATTTGCGCAGCAGACCGTAAACGAGGAGACTGCCGAGCATGGCAATGGCAAGGCCGAGCGCCGTACCAAGGATCTGCGAGACAATGCTGACCCCGCCGGCACCACCCAGGGCGCGCAGACCAAAGATGCCGACGGCAATGCCCCCCCAGGCACCGCAAACACCATGCAGAGGCCAGACGCCCAACACATCATCGAGACGCAGCCGGTGTTGCACAAAGGTGAAAAGGTAGACGAAGATGGCGCCGGCGATGGCACCAATCGCGAGCGCGCCGATGGGTTGCACCACATCCGAACCGGCACAGATGGCCACCAGGCCCGCCAGCGCACCATTGTGCACAAAACCGGGATCCCCCTTGCCCAAGGCCAGGGCAGCCAGCATCCCGCCCACCAGGGCCATCAAGGAATTCAGTGCCACCAAGCCCTGCACTGCCTGCAGCTGCTGCGCGCTCATGACATTGAAGCCAAACCAGCCAATGATCAGAATCCAGGAGCCCAGCGCCAAGAAGGGAATATTGGAAGGCGGCATGGGATGGATGCTACCGTCACGGCCATAGCGGCCACGGCGCGGGCCCAGGAGCCAGACCGCGATCAACGCCATCCAGCCACCCACTGCATGCACCACCACCGAGCCGGCAAAGTCATGAAAGGGCGCGCCAAACTGCTGGGTAAACCACGCCTGAATGCCATAATTCCCGTTCCAGACGATGCCCTCGTAGAAGGGATACACCAGCCCCACCAGAAAGGCAGTCGCCATCAGTTGCGGCACAAAGCGCGCCCGCTCGGCAATGCCGCCAGAGATGATCGCCGGCACCGCCGCAGCAAAGGTGAGCAGAAAAAAGAAGCGCACCATGGCGAAACCCTGGTCGCTGGCGGTGAGCTGCTGCACGTCGCCAAAGAAGCTGATGCCGTACGCAATGTGATAGCCGATGAAAAAGTAAACGATGGTGGAGATACCGAAATCGCTGAGGATCTTGACCAGCGCGTTCACCTGACTGCGCCGGCGCACGGTGCCAAGCTCTAAAAAGGCGAAGCCGCCATGCATGGCAAAAACCAGTATGGCCCCCATCAACAGAAAAAAGACATTATCCCCAGGCAAGGGCGCAGATGCCGTAATCATCGATCTCTTCCTCGTCGTCGTTTCTACGGTATTGTATAAGGTTTCTTATGGTTCCAGGGCAGCGCGTCCCTGCACCGCGCGCCCCAAGGTACTACGATCCAGATATTCCAGTTCTCCCCCCATGGGAATGCCACGGGCAATGCGCGTCACGCGCAGCCCCTCAGGCACCAGCGCCGCCACGAATTGTGCCGTTGCTTCCCCTTCGAGGGTCGAATTGGTCGCCAAGATCACCTCCTGCAGTCCCTCCTCCGCCAATCGTTTCTCCAGCAGATCGAGATGCAGGGCATCCGGACCGATGCCATCCAGCGGCGAAAGATGCCCCATGAGCACAAAATACTCCCCCTGATAGGCACCAGAGTCTTCGATGGCCAAGAGATCTGCGGGTGATTCAACGATACAGAGGATGCTGTGGTCGCGTCGCCCATTACTGCACAAGCCACACAGCGCATCTTCACAGAGATTGTTGCAGCGGCCGCAGTGGCGGATGGCCTGATGGGCCTGTTGCAGGGCGAGCGCTAGTTGCGGCATCAGCTCGCGTTTGCGCAGTAGCAGATCGAGGGCGATCCGCTGCGCCGAGCGCGGGCCGATACCCGGCAGACGTCGTAACAGACCGACGATCTTGTCCAGGGAAGGAGTGCTACCCGCCATCGCTCAGAAGGGCAGGTTCAAACCTGGGATATTCATACCACCGGTGACGGTGGAAAGGCGTTCCGCACTCGTCTTTTCGGCATTGCGTAGGGCATCATTGACTGCGGCTGCCACCAAGTCTTCCAGCATCTCCTTATCGCCATCCTCGAGCAGGGAAGCGTCGATCCGCACCCGCCGCACATCGTTGCGGCAGGTCATGGTCACTTCTACCAGATTGCCGCCCGCGTGCCCCTGCACTTCCACATGCGCTAGTTCTTCCTGCACTTGCTGCAAACGCTCCTGCATCTGCTGCGCCTGCTTCATGATATTGCCCAAGCCACCTTTCATCATCGCTAGTCCTCCATTAAGAATTGCTCGCCCGATCAATGATCTCTACCCGCAGCACCCGCGCCTGCAAAGCATCCTGAAACTCTCGCAACCGTGGGTCGGCCAAGGCCCGCAGCTCGATATCCGACCGTCGTGCCTGTTCCCGCGCTGCCGCCTCCTGTGCCAGAGTTCCCGTCGCCGCGTTGGGGTCCAGGAGCGTCAAGCGAAGATCCGTGGCAGTCTGCCAGTGATTCTGCAATGCCGTGCGCAGGGTAGCCTCCTCTTTGCGCAACAAAGACTCGTAGGCGGGGTCGAGGGCAAGCTCCAGCACTACCCGATCACAGCGCGATGCCCGGCTGTGCCGTAAAAATTCCCTCAGCGAAGGGCTCAACGAGAGCTTGGGCAAAAGTTCTTCCCAGTCCCTTTGTGGGTTGGAAGGCGCTACCATACGATCTGCCGACTCAGGCGTGGGCAATGGATCAGCCTGGGAACGGATCACGTTCTTCCCCTGTGATGGCCCTTCCGGAAGCAGGAAGGCGAGAAGGCGCAACAGGGCCATCTCAATCGCCATGCGTGGATTGGGATAAAGGGAAAAATCCCGCCGCGCCGCGAGCAGAATGTGATACCAGGATTGCAGCAGCAAAGGAGATTCTTGGTGCACGAGATCGCGCAACTGCGATGCCAGCGCACCGCTCTGCTCCGGCAGCCATTGCGCCAGGCTGCAGCGATGCAACTCTTCGATCAGGGCATCCAATAGCGCGGCGGCATCCTGCCCCAGCGCCTGCTGCTCGCGCAACAACGCAAAGACCTGGCTACTGTCACGCTGCAGCAAGGCCAGCAGAAAACTCGTCGCGACATCGCGCGGGCAAAGGCCGAGCATGGCGCTGACCGTGTCGCCATCCACTCGTCCGCCGCCTTGGGCGATCGCTTGATCGGTCAGACTCAGGGCGTCGCGCAGGCTGCCATCTGCGGCTTGCGCCAGCGCCGCCAGGGCATCGTCTGTGGCCTCTACGCCCTCGGCTGCCAAAATCTGGTGCAAGCGCTGCACGATCAGAGGGGGGTCGAGGCGCCGCAGATGGAACTGGATACAACGCGACAAAATCGTCGCCGGGATTTTTTGCGGATCGGTGGTAGCCAGTATAAATTTTACATGCTCGGGGGGCTCTTCCAGGGTTTTCAACAAGGCATTGAAGCTGTGGGTGGAGAGCATATGCACTTCGTCGATGAGGTAGACCTTGTAGCGACCGCTGGTCGCCGCATACTGCACGTTATCGAGCAGCTCGCGGGTCTCATCCACCCGCGTACGACTGGCGGCGTCCACTTCCAGGAGATCGACAAAGCTCCCGCCAGCAATGCTCTTACAGGCACTGCACTCGCCGCACGGCTCGCTGCTGACTCCCCGCTCGCAATTCAAGCATTTGGCCAGCAGGCGCGCCAGAGTGGTCTTGCCTACGCCGCGGGTGCCGGTAAACAGAAAGGCGTGATGCAGACGCCCGCTATCCAGGGCATGGCGCAGCGATTTGACCACCGTTTCCTGGCCGACGAAGTCGGAAAAGGACTGCGGTCGCCAGCGTCGCGCCAGGGCCTGATAGACGCCGGCCATCACTCGATCAATAGGGAGGCGACGCCAACCAGCCACACCCCGGCACCTGGATCAGTGACTGCCGCTGCTCCCTTCCGGGCCTGACGGGGTTCATCACCTACCACTGCGAGGGGACCGATCTTTGTCGCCATAGAGAAAACCATGCTGCGGAATCTGGAGGAGGGACTGGGATTCGCCCATAAATTTCGATATCCAATGTTAATCAATGAATTATAGGAGCCCACTAATCGCTTGCTTACCCTTGCCAGGGACAAAATCATCTCCTCTTCGATTGCGGACACTATCAGATTTCCCCGCACCCGCCAACAGGGCTGGCCGACTGTCCTTTGCCACCCCGCTGGTTGGAGGCTTATGGGTATGGGCGGCACACTCCGCCGCGCATCGCTCTCGCCTCCAGGACGGCCGCGAACTGCTTCCTTCGCCAGCACATGCACCAACGATGTCTTGGCCTAGGGAACGATTCCCCTCCCTCACAGTCCCAACTGTAGAATTTCTCTAGGAGCGAGCAATGCAGGTACGTATCGTCAGTACAAAACACCTGACCTGGTGGCAAAAGCTCGGCATCACTGTCGGCGTTGCCGTTCTACTCGTTGTCGCTCTCTTCTTCTTTGCCATCTTTGCCGCATTTTTCGCGTTGACTCTACTTGTTGCCAGCGTTTGGCTGGCTTGGCGACGCTGGCGCCTGCGTGGCCGGCGAGGACTGAATGAAGATGGCACCATCCGCGCCGAATATCGTGAAATCCGACGACGTCAAGAGTACCTGCCCAGGGAGCAGGACAGCGACGAATAACACCGTTCCGGAAGAAGCTTTCGCGCGCCATACGCACCAACTTGGTGCGGTCATTGTTCTGGAGCGCACGGTTTTGGCACAGACAATGTCGCAAACTGTCCATCAACGGACAGCGCCAGTTCCTTTCGGGCTTCACGAAGATAACAATGCCCAATCATGGGGTCCAATCACGGTGCAATCTGCCTGGCACAAGATATGCTGAACAGCTGAGGAAGGGGAGAGAGGGGGAAACGTTGCTCCGATCCCGGCGTCTAACCAGTGTTGGAGTTGCCATGAGCCCACGGGCAAGGAGAGTGGCAGATGAGTCTGTTCGATAAGTATCAAGAACGCTTCTTGCAGCAGCAAGAGAGCATCCTCTCGCTGGATGAGTACCTCGCCCTTTGCGCGAAAGACCCGCTGACCTATGCCAGTGCGGCCGAGCGCATGCTGGCAGCGATTGGTGAACCCAAGGTGCTGGATACCCAGGCAGATCCCCGCCTAGCCAGGATTTTCCTGAATCGTAAACTCCTCACCTACCCCGCCTTCGAAGATTTTTACGGCATCGAGGATGCCATCGAAAATCTAGTGGCCTATTTCCGTCATGCCGCCCAAGGTCTCGAAGAACGCAAGCAGATCCTCTATCTGCTTGGTCCTGTCGGAGCCGCCAAATCATCCTTGGCGGAACGCCTGAAGAGCCTGATGGAGAAGCATCCAATCTACTGTTTGGCCGCCAACGGCAAGGTTTCGCCGCTCTTCGAGTCCCCCCTCGGCCTTTTCGATCCACAGGAGGATGGAGAAATCCTAGAAGACCGTTTCGGCATCCCGCGGCGCGCCCTGCAGGGAGTGATGTCCCCCTGGGCGGCCAAACGCCTGCGCGAATTTGGCGGCGACATACGCAAATTTACGGTACACCGCCTCATGCCCTCGCAGCTGCACCAGATTGGCATCACCAAGGTCGAGCCTGGGGATGAGAACAATCAGGATATCGCCAGCCTGGTCGGCAAGGTAGATATCCGCAAGCTGGAAGACTTCTCGCAAGACGACCCCGACGCCTACGCCTATTCCGGCGGGCTCAACGTCGCCAACCAAGGGGTTCTCGAATTTGTCGAAATGTTCAAAGCACCAATCAAAATGTTACATCCTCTGCTCACCGCCACCCAGGAAGGAACTTACAACGGTACGGAGGGTTTCGGTGCCATGCCCTTCCAGGGCATCGTCCTCGCCCATAGCAACGAATCCGAGTGGTCGGCATTTCGTAATAACCGCCGCAATGAGGCCTTCCTCGATCGTGTGTACATCGTCAAGGTGCCATACTGCCTGCGCGTCACCGAAGAAACGCGGATCTATCACAAACTGCTGGAGAACAGCGCCTTGGGCAGCGCGCCCTGCGCCCCTGACACCTTGGAAATGCTCGCGCGCTTTTCCGTGCTGAGTCGGCTGAAAGAGCCCGGCAACAGCAGCCTGTGGTCCAAGATGGAAATCTATGACGGCAAAAGCCTGAAAGATAAAGATCCGAAAGCCAAAAGCCTGCAGGAATATCGCGATGCGGCGGGGGTGGACGAGGGAATGGATGGAATCTCCACCCGCTTTGCCTACAAAATTCTTTCCCGCACCTTCAATTACGATGCCGATGAAGTTGCCGCAAACCCGGTGCATCTACTCCATATTCTGGAAACCCAGATCCGCCTGGAGCAATTTCCGGAGGATGTCGAAAGCCGCTATGTCGGATTTTTGAAGACTGAACTGGCGCCCCGCTATGCCGAATTTCTGGGTCTGGAAATCCAAAAGGCCTACTTGGAGAGCTATGGCGAATATGGCCAGAATCTTTTCGACCGCTACATCCAGTATGCCGATTTCTGGTTGCAGGACACAGAATACCGCGATCCCGACACCGGCCAGTTGATGGATCGCTCCTTGCTCAATGAGGAGCTCGAAAAAATCGAGAAGCCGGCAGGGATCGTCAATCCCAAGGACTTTCGCAATGAGGTAGTGAATTTTGTCCTGCGCGCCAAAGCGGCCAATGATGGTATTGGTCCGGCGTGGACCAGTTATGAAAAATTGCGCTCGGTGATCGAGAAAAAGATGTTTGCCAATACGGAAGATCTCTTACCGGTCATCTCCTTCGGCAAGAAGAGTTCATCCGAGGACGAGCGTAAACATCAGGACTTCGTCAGCCGGATGACCGCCAAAGGCTACACCGAAAAGCAGGTAAGGCTCTTGGTCGATTGGTATATGCGCTACCGTAAACATCACTGAGCCAATGAGTTGGCTCGGAGGGATTCTGCATGAGCAGCATCATTGATCGTCGTCTCTCGGGATCACGCTCCAACGCCAATCGTGAACGACTGCAACGACGGGTGCGTGCGCGGCTGCAAGAGGCCGTCGAGAAAATGGGCAGGACGGGGCCATTGAGTCGCTCAGCAAGGGCGACAAAGCGGTAGTCATTCCCGCCAACGATTTGCACGAACCGAGCTTTCGCCATGACCCGGCGAATGGTAGCTGGGATCGAGTCTTACCCGGCAACAAGAGTTTCCAGCGGGGCGACGAGATTCCCAAGGGAGGGGGCGGCGGTCAATCGGGTCGCGAAGGAGCGCCGGACGGTGAGGGAGAGGATGCTCTAGGCGTCCTGCTCTCGCCAGACGAATTTCTCGACCTCCTCTTCGACGGCCTCTCCCTGCCCAACCTGCGCCAGGGTACTGGTGGTGAGATCGAGGCAGAACAGTGGCGTCGCAGCGGCTTTGTGCGCGACGGGAGCCCGTCGCGTATGCATGTTGCGCGCACCATGCGTGCCGCCCGCGCACGACGACTGGCCCTCCGTGCCGGTAAACGCCGGGCCCTGGAGGCATTGCAGGAAGAACGGGAAAAACTGCTGGCAGATATTTCCGCACGCAAGAAGCAACAGGATGATGTGAGTATCGAGGAAGAACGCTTGCGCGACATCGATGCGCAAATCGCGGTATTACAGCGCAAGATGCGGGCGGTGCCGTTCATCGACGATTCCGATTTGCGCTTTGCCCATATCGACCGCCACACCCAGCCGCGTAGCCAGGCCAGCATGATCTGTATCATGGATGTTTCCGGCAGCATGGGGGAAACCGAAAAGGATTTATCCAAGCGCTTCTTTCTGCTTCTCTACTTGTTTTTGCAGCGGCAGTATCAGAACGTACAGATTGTTTTTATCAAACATCACAGCGTCGCCCAGGAATGCACGGAAAGGGAATTCTTTGCTGCCCGCGAGGGCGGCGGCACCCTGGTATCGCCGGCCTTGGCCCTTGCCGAAGAAATCATTTCCGCACGATTCCCCGCCGACGAGTGGAATGTCTATCTGGCGCAGGCATCAGATGGCGACAATTATTTTGCCGATAACGCGGTAGTAGAGGAAGTCGCCAGCCGTCTCTTACAGCGGCTTCGGGCATTTTATTATCTAGAAGTGAACCGCGATGACGAAAGTCATTTGCTCCAGGTATATCAGGAACTCGCAGAATTTTTTCCGCATATGGTCTGCACCCGGGCACAGCAACGGGAAGACGTATATCCGATGTTCCGCGAGCTTTTCTCTAAACCGCAGGTACTCGAACATGGTTGATCGTCTCCTGTTCAGTGACAATGACTGGTCCTTCTCCCGCCTGGATGCCGTGGATCGCGCCTGCGCACAGATCGCGCAGGAGGAGCTCGGCCTGGATACCTATCCCAATCAGCTGGAATTGATCAGCGCCGAGCAGATGCTCGACGCCTACGCCTCCATTGGCCTGCCGGTGTATTACGCCCATTGGTCCTTTGGCAAACAGCACGCCATCGAGTCGGGTCAGTACAAGCGCGGGGAGATGGGCCTGGCCTATGAGCTGGTCATCAACAGTAATCCCTGCATCAGCTATCTCATGGAAGAAAATACCATGACCATGCAGACCCTGGTCATAGCGCATGCCGCTTATGGACACAATGCCTTCTTCAAAAACAATGTATTTTTTCAGCAATGGACCGATGCGGAAGGAATTCTCGATTATCTCAGTTTTGCCCAGGCGTATATTGCTGCCTGTGAGGAACGCTACGGTATACAGGAGGTCAGCGCGGTACTGGACGCGGCCCACGCCATCGCCAGAAATGGCATCGATCGCGCACGCCGGCCGCGCAAGCTATCCGCGCGAGAGGAAGAAATGCGCCGGCAGGAACGGGAACGCTATCTGGAGCAGCAGCTCTCAGAGATCTGGCGCACCCTGCCCCCGACCAGCAGCCCCGAGCGACCCGCGCAGGAATCGAGATTTCCGCCGGAACCCACCGAAAATTTGTTATATTTCATCGAAAAAAATGCGCCACAGATGCCCAGCTGGCAGCGTGAAATCTTGCGGATCGTACGCAAGATCAATCAGTACCTCTATCCGCAAGGGCAAACCAAGATCATGAATGAAGGCTTCGCCTGCTTTGTGCATTATTACATCATGCACCGCTTACACGAGACGGGACAAATTACGGATGGCAGCCTGCTGGAGTTTTATGCCAGCCATACGGCTGTGGTTTTCCAACCCGATTACGATGATCCGCGTTACAGCGGAATCAATCCTTACGCCTTGGGCTTTGCTATTTTTCGGGACATCCAGAGAATCTGCAGCGCCCCCACGGAAGAAGACCGCCGTTTTTTTGCCTTCGCCGGCGATCCAGACTGGAAAAAACAGGTTCTGTTTGCTATGCGAGAATTTCGCGATGACAGCTTTATCTTGCAATACCTCTCGCCCAAGGTAATTCGCGACCTGCACCTCTTTGCCTTGCACAATGACCCGGAAAATGCGGCCTACCGGGTTACCGCCATTCATGACGACGCGGGCTACCGGGAAATTCGGGAACGCCTGGCGCAACAGGTGGCGCAGAGCAGTCGCCCACCCAACATCGTGATCGACAAGGTCGACCGCTGGGGGGATCGACACTTGGAGCTGCGTCAATTGGACGCAATGCCACTTTCCGAAAAAGACGCGCAGTCAACCCTGGAAATGATTCAAAGACTCTGGGGCTATGACGTCTTTCTGTCTGGTAACCACCCAGAATTCAGCCTCTCGGCGCGCAGGGACTGAGCGCAATCGCGATTCTTTGCTATTCTTCGCCACTCTGTGACACAGTGGCGAGGCAGCATGAAGAGAAAATCGGCAAGACTGGGGTTTTGGGGAGTACTGTATTTATCGATACCGTGCATTGCGGTATTGGCGGTGCCGCTCTATAACCGCGCCACCCCGGTGCTGTTCGGAATCCCATTTTTTTACTGGTGGCAGATCGGCTGGGTACCGCTTTCCGGTTTCTTCATCTACCTCGCCTGGCGACGTGTGGAACGGCAGGGCTGAGTCGATGCATATCACTGCCACCATCGTTTTTGTCGCCCTTTTCGTGCTGATTGCCGTTCTGGGCTTCCTCTCCGCACGCTGGCAACGCGGCGACTTGGGGCACTTGCATGAATGGGGACTGGGCGGGCGCCGTTTTGGCAGCTGGATCACCTGGTTCCTCATCGGTGGCGATCTTTACACCGCCTATACCTTCGTTGCCGTGCCAGCCTTGGTATTCGGCGCCGGGGCCCTGGGGTTCTTCGCCCTTCCCTACACCGTATTGGTCTATCCTGTGGTTTTTTCCGTTCTCCCCCGGCTTTGGCTCATCGCCAAACGTCACAATTTCATCACCGCCGCGGACTTTGTCGCAGCTCGTTATGATAGTCCAGCGCTGGCCTTGGTCATCACCGTCACGGGTATCGTCGCCACCATGCCCTACATCGCCTTGCAATTGGTGGGGGTGGAGGTTGTGATTGGCGGCCTTGGTTTTCCCACCCACGGCATAGTCGGGGAGCTTCCTCTGATCATCGCTTTTGTGGTTCTGGCGGCCTTCACCTACACCAGCGGTCTGCGCGCGCCGGCCTCCATCGCCGTGGTCAAGGATCTGCTGGTCTACGTCACCGTGCTGGCCTTGATCATTGTCGTGCCATGGAAGCTCGGCGGTTTCGGGAAGATCTTTGCCGCCATTCCCGCCGAACATCTCTATCTGCCCCCCATTCATTCCGGGAATTTGGGCACGCAGTCCTTTTATTTGACCTTGGCACTGGGTTCTGCCTTGGCATTGATGCTCTATCCGCATGCCACCACCGCCGTGCTCTCTTCCCAAGGCCCGAAGACTTTGCGCCGCAACTGGATCTTTCTCCCGGCCTATTCGTTTGTGCTGGGGCTGATCGCTTTGCTCGGTTACATGGCCTATGCAGCAAATTTGTCCAGCATTCCGGCGCTGGCACCCTACTTTCATCAATACGGACCGCAATTCGCCATGCCTGGTCTACTGTTACGCTATTTCCCGGATTATTTTGTTGGGATCGGCTTTGCCGCAGTGGCCATTGGCGCCTTGGTTCCCGCAGCGATCATGTCCATTGCCGCCGCCAATCTGTTTACCCGAAATATCTATCGCGCCTATATCCGTCCCGACTGCGATGCAAAGCGGGAAACGCAAATGGCGAAGCTCGTATCGCTGGTAGTGAAATTTGGGGCTTTGCTGTTCATCCTCTTGCTACCCACAGAGTTTGCCATCCAGCTGCAGCTCCTCGGTGGGATTTTGATTTTGCAGACCTTGCCGGCGATCGTCAGCGGTATCTACACCCGCTGGTTTGACCCCCGCGCCCTACTCATCGCCTGGGCTGTTGCTTTGGGCTGGGCCATCTGGGCAGCTTCATTGACGGATTTCCAGAAATCCGGGTATGCGCTCCATTGCTTTGGCTGGATCATCCCCGGCTACATCGGTTTGTATGCCCTGGCACTCAACTTTCTGTTTGCCATCTTCATCACTTTGCTGCTGCGTGCTACTGGGCGCCATTCCTCCGCAGATCTTACCGACGCGGCGGCGTATCAAGAGTAAGTCGCAAGCGCTTGACAACGTGCAGTCGGCCCCGAACAATCTCCATCAATATTGTAGCCCTTACCCATAGAAGGACCTCATGGACTCCCCAACCCGTCTCTTTGCTCCGACCCGATCTGCGATTGCGGAGGGTGGCAAATGACGGCGGTGCGGATCGATGGCAAAGCGGTTGCGGGACGTCTGCGTGAGCAACTACGCGGGACTGTGGAGACGTTTCAGAACCAGCATGGCAGGGTTCCTGGACTCGCGGTCATACTCGTGGGGGAGGATCCCGCCTCGCAGATTTACGTCCAGCACAAGAAAAACGCCTGCGCGCAGGTAGGCATCCAGTCATTCTCCCATACCCTGGCGGCCACCAGCAGCCCAGCGGAGCTGCTGCAGGAAATTGCCCGCTGCAATGCGGATGATCAGATCGACGGCATTCTCGTACAGCTCCCACTCCCTGCCCAATTCGACGCCGAAAGCATGATCGAAGCCATCGCCGTAGAGAAAGATGTGGATGGCTTTCATCCCTACAATGTCGGGCGCCTGGCCCTGCGTGCGCCCACTCTACGCTCATGCACACCGGCCGGGATCATGACGTTGCTGCAGGAATATGAAATACCGATCAAAGGGAAGGAGGCGGTGATCGTCGGTGCCTCCAACATCGTTGGTCGGCCCATGGCACTGGAATTGCTGCTTGCCGGCGCGACCGTGACGGTTTGTCATCGCTTCACCCGGGATCTGCAGGCGCACGTGGCACGCGCCGACATCCTGGTCGCCGCTGCGGGCAAACCTGGCCTGGTGCGCGGCAGATGGATCAAACCAGGTGCCGCAGTGGTCGATGTCGGCATCAATCGCCTGAAGGATGGCAGCATTGCTGGCGATGTAGAGTTTGGCCCGGCGGCGGCACGTGCCGCGTGGATCACCCCGGTCCCCGGCGGTGTCGGTCCGATGACGGTGGCCACACTGCTCCAGAATACCTTACGCGCTGCACTGCTGCGTATGGAGGATCGCCAGCTTGGCTGATCTCGATATTCCTCCAGCGCTCGACGACTCTGGCCTGTATTTCAATCGAGATCTGAGCATCCTCGAATTCAACCGACGGGTGCTGGCCTTGGCCGACGACGAGCGCGTGCCACTCCTGGAGCGGTTGCGCTTCCTCACCATCGTTTCCAGTAATTTGGATGAATTTTTCGAGGTTCGCTTCGCTGGCGTCATGCAGCGGCGCAAATATGGGGCCGGCCCGCTAGGTCTCGATGGTCTCGGCCCCGATGAAGAGATGCGGGCGGTATCGCGGGTAGCGCACGAGATCATTGCCGCACAATACTCTTGTCTCAATGACCGCCTGATTCCTGCCTTGGCCACAGAGGGAATCCATCTGCTGCGGCGACGAGAATGGAAGGCGGCGCAAAGACGCTGGGTGGCAGAATACTTCCGCAATGAAGTCCTACCGCTACTGACTCCCCTCAGCCTCGATCCCGCCCACCCCTTTCCCAAGGTACAAAACAAGGGCCTGAATTTTGCGATCGTTCTCGAAGGAGATGATGCATACGGGCGTCACAGTCCCATCGCCATCGTCCAAGCGCCGCGCATTCTCCCACGCATCATCCAGTTACCCAACGAGCTTGCCGGCCCTACGGACTTCGTGTTCCTCTCTTCGGTGATTCACGAAAATATCGATCAGCTCTTCCCTGGTCTGGAAGTAAAAGGGTTCTATCAGTTCCGCGTGACCCGCAACAGCGAACTCTTTGTTGATGAGGAAGAAGTCGACAATCTGCTGGATGCGATTGCCGACGAGCTTACCACGCGACCGTTTGGCGAGGCGGTACGTCTGGAGGTGGCGAACAATTGCCCGGCGCATGTCTATGAATACCTGTTGCGCCACTTCGATCTGCCGGCAGAAAACCTCTATACCCTGAGTGGACCGGTCAATCTGTCCCGCATGGCGGCAATCATCGACATGGTCCCGCGTCCGGACCTGCTCTACTCCCCCTTCGTGCCGGGCCTACCCGACCGCTGCCTGCGCAGTGAGGAGATCTTTGCCCAACTACGGCGGGGTCCGCTGCTCCTGCATCATCCGTATCAAAGCTTTACCCCGGTCATCGATTTCGTCCGCCAGGCCGCCGCTGATCCGCAGGTCCTGGGAATCAAACAGACCCTGTATCGCACCACCAGCGACTCCGCGATCGTCCAAGCCCTGATGGATGCCGCGGTGGCTGGCAAGCAGGTGACTGCAGTCATCGAGCTCAAGGCGCGCTTCGACGAAGCCAACAACATCCGTCTGGCGGAAGAACTGGAAAGCGTTGGCGTGCAGGTGGTCTACGGCGTCGTCAAGCACAAAGTACACGCCAAGATGATCCTCGTCCTGCGCCGCGAGGAGGATGGGATACGCCTCTATGGCCATCTCGGTACCGGCAACTACCACCCGCGCAACGCGCGCATCTATACTGACTTCAGCCTGCTCACTGCCGATCCCGGCATCACCGCCGACATGAACGCCTTGTTCATGCACATCACCGGCATCGGCCAGGCGCCCCGCCTCAAACACCTCCTGCAAAGCCCCTTCAATCTGTTCAGCGCGATGCGCGAGCGCATCGCCGCGGAAACCGCCCTCGGCCCGCGTGGACGCATCATCATTCGCGTCAACGCGCTCATCGACCCCGACCTGATCCGCGATCTCTATCATGCCTCGCAGGCCGGGGTGCAGGTCAGCCTTATCGTTCGCGGGGCCTGCGCCTTACGCCCGGGGATCCCTGGGGTTTCGGAAAACATCCGGGTAATTTCCATTGTCGGGCGTTTCCTCGAACACAGCCGCGTCTTTTTCTTCGGTGGAAATGGCAACCCAGAGGTCTGGATTTCCAGTGCCGATTGGATGGGACGTAACCTGTTCCGACGTCTGGAAGTCGCTGTTCCCATTCGCGACCCAGATCTCAAGAAGCGCATCCGCCGCGAGGCACTGGACTATTACCTGCAAGATCACTGCAATGCCTGGGAAATGCAGGCAGACGGCAGCTACCGCTCTCTGCGTCAGGTAGATGGCGATTGCTTCAGTGCCCAGCTGACTCTCCTCGATCAATATGCCCGGGGCAGCAACAGTGGCTAAGTCGCAATGTCGCGTGCTGGTACTGAACAGTAAGGGGGGATCGGGAAAGACCACGATCTCGACCAATCTTACCAGCCTCCTCGCCCTACGCGGTTCCGTGCTGCTGGCCGATCTGGATCCCCAGGGCTCGAGCCTGAGCTGGGGAAAGCGACGACCGCAACACTTGCCGCGTATCGACCTCATCGATGACCCCGAGCGCGACTTTCGCGGCTACCCGCCGAGCGATTATGTGGTGTTTGACGCACCTGCAGGACTCAAGCGCGGGCGTCTGGAAGACATGCTGGGCGAAGTCGAGGTTTTGCTGGTGCCCATCGCGCCCTCCCCTTTCGATATGGATGCCAGCCAGCAATATTTGCAACGCCTGGAAGAGATCAAACGCTTTCGCAAGGGCAAAGTACGTCTTGGGGTCATTGCCAATCGTGTCAAGCTGGGCAGCCAGGCCGAACGGATCTTGTCGGAGTTTCTGCGAGAACTGGAACTGCCTTTGGTGGCCACTCTGCACGATAGTCAGGTTTATGTTCGTGCCGCCATGCACGGGCTGGGCCTAGCGGATCTACGTGCAGCTGAGGCACGCAAGGAACTGCCGCAATGGGCTAGGATATTGCGCTTTGTGGAAACCGGGGAGCGCTATGGAGCGTGAGATCAAGCTCGAGGTCTTGCACCCCGAACTGTGGGAGGAAATCCTGCACCACCCTCTGGTGGACAGTGCCGCTATAGCCCCGAAAGAGATGCACGCCATCTACTACGATAGTGCGGATGGCGCCCTACGGGCAGCGGGGATCGCTTACCGTGTACGCAAGGAAGGCCGCGACTGGGTGGCGACGGTCAAACTCGCGGGGAGCGTAGACGGGGGTCTGCATCAGCGCCCGGAATGGAATCAACCGGTACGCAGCAAAAAGCCGGATCTCGGCGTCTTTGCCGTTGATGAGGCCCTGATGACAGTGCTTGCGCCTCATTTACATCGTGCACTCGTCCCGGTCATGGAAACTGTCTTTCAGCGGCGTGAGCACGAAGTGCGCCATCAAGATGCCCGTATCCTGCTCGCTGCAGACTGGGGAGAGATCCGTGCCGCTGGTCAGCAGCGACCAATTCACGAGATCGAATTGGAACTGGTGGACGGTGAACTTGCCGATCTCCTACAGCTGGCCAGTACCCTTTGCGCTAGTTTGCCGCTCTGCCCAGATGATGCCAGTAAGCTGGCACGCGGCAGTGCGCTACTCGGAAAGGAGATTCCCGTAGCGAGAAGCAAAGCACCCACCATTCGCGGGCGGGACAATGCCGGTGACGCCCTTGGCCGTCTCCTCCTCTACTCGGCGCAGAGCATTCTTGGAGGCTTGGCTTGGTTGCAGCTGGACGAGTGTGACGCCTTGCACCAGTTGCGGAAAGAGGTGCGCGCCCTGCGTGCGTTATTGCGCTTCAGCAAGGGCGCAGATCCCGAAGATCGCTTGCGTGGGGTACGCAACGGTCTGGCAGTGTGGTTTCATGAGCAGAGCCTGCAACGGGATCTGGACGCTCTCGCCGAGCATTGGCAGAGCATCGCCCCGCGTTTCTCTCTGCCCGCGACGCCGTTGCGGGAGGCCCTGCACGATGCACGCAAAACGACGCGCGATCCACGAGTAGATTCTCGGGCGCGGCTTGCTGCGGAACTTCTCGCCTTGTGGTCCCAAGTACTGCGTAACCCGCCGCAAAACAAACAGAGTTTGCGCAGCTACGTGGAAGAACGGCTGCAACGCATGGATGAGCATCTGCTTTTTGTGGAACCGGAGCAAACTGCGCAATTTCACCGACTGCGCATTGCGCTCAAAAACCTGCGGGATACCCTGCGTCATGTTTCCGAGCTCTGGCCGAACAAAGATACCAAGGCTTTCGGCAGACAGCTGCATGCATTATTGGACGCGGCCGGAATCATTCGCGATGCTCAGGTAGCACATCAGGACTTGCCGCAGCTCTTTCATGCGGAAAGCCGCCATAGTGCGCTTGGTTTCAGCGCAGGGATCCTGCTGGGCTATCTGGAAGCCCGGAGGGAGCGGGAGAGCAAGCGCTTTGGCAAACACTGGGAGCGTTTTCGTCAGGCCCCCGCCCTTGGGATTGAAGCAAAACGTCCTACGGCAATTTCAGCAGTTGCCGAGGCCTTCGCGTGCTCTCTCCACCCGCCGTGCCAGCAGGGCAATTTTCTGGGCTAGGCAATACTCCGCATCGCTGACTTCCCATTCGCGTGCTTGTTCTGCATCGACCTGCTGATTGGCGCAAATTTTACGTAGCGCTTCACAGTTATTGCTATCAAAGAAAAAGCCTGCTAGTTGCGCTACTTGATCGTTTTTGTTGTCTCCGCCCAAGACCGCATAGGCAGCATCCAGATAATTTTCCTCTTTCGATGCCAAGGCTTTTTGTAACAGCTCGTCCCCTTCGATACTCATCTTCAGCTCCTTTCTTCCGATACCCCAAGCGAGCGCTCGAGAATTTCTCCCAAATCCCGAGACAACCCGTCCTTGCCCAGTAGCTCTTCCATGACGGTTCGCATTTGCCGCTGACGCTCTTCGTCATAGCGTGACCAGCGACTGAAGACCGTCGCCAGCCGCGCAGCGGTCTGCGGATTGAGATCATCCAGGTGGCGGATCTGCTGCGCGTAAAAACGATAACCGGAGCCGTCGCTGGCATGGAAGACCGGCAAATTTGCTGCAAAGGCGGCAAGCACGGCGCGCACGCGATTGGGAACCCGCCAGGAAAATGCCGGATGTTGCAGCAGCTCCTGCGCCCGCCGCAAGGTTTCCGGTGCAGCACGTCCGAGCTGTAAGGAAAACCAGCGATCGATGATGAGAGGATGAGATTGCCAACGCTGGTAGAAATCGGAGAGCAGGGGATCGGCGTCGTAGTGCGGAGCGAAGGCGAGGACCTGCAAGGCGGCGAGGCGATCGGTCATATTGTCGGCACTGCGATATTGCCGCTCGGCCCAGCTTTGTGCCTCCTCCGCTTGCGCTGATCCCATGGCATAGTACAGAGCAAGATTACGCAGGCGACGGGTACCCATGGCCCGGCCATCCCGACGATAGGGAGCCGCCAGATCATGGTAGAGGTGGCGCCAATCCTCGGCAAAAATGTCCCCCAGTGCGTGACGCAGGGCCTCGCGCTGCACGTGGATGCCATCGACATCGATCGGATCCATCAGCTGGCCGATAGATTCTTCCGTGGGGAGGCTCAGGAGTTCGGCGGAAAATGCCGGGTCGTCGAGGGGCTGCGAGAGCGCCGCAGCGAAGGCGGCCTGGAGTTCTGTGCTGAGCACGCTTCGCTCGGGATTGGCAATGCTCGCCAGCAAGGCCTTCTGCGCCAGACGCTGCAGGCTGTCCCAGCGGTTGAAGGGATCACTGTCATGCTGGGCAAGAAACGCATCTGCGGCTTCGGCATCCGCGCGTTCGAGCAGTACCGGAGCGGAGAATCCGCGCAGGAGCGACGGAATCACCGCTCTGGGAAAAGGCCCAAAGTCCCAATCCTGAGTGGCATCCTGCAAAAGGATGACGAGTTCTTCGTCCCCGGACGGCAAGCGCGCTGCACGGCCGTCCTCGTAAAAAAAGGCCAGACGCACGGGAATGGGTACCGGCAGCTTTTGTTCCTGGCCCGGCGTTGCCGGCGTGTGCTGCTGCAGGCGCAGATGGTAGCGACCATTCTCCGCATCGAAATGTCCCTCGGCTTTGAGGCGTGGTGTGCCAGCCTGGGAATACCAGCGCAGAAACCCGGAGAGGTCGCGGCCGCTTCCGGTCGCCAGGGCGTCCAGCAGTTCTTCGATACGCACCGCCTGCCCATCGTGGCGCTGAAAATAGAGATCGGTCCCGGCGCGAAACCCTTCCACGCCGAGCAGGGTATGCATCATGCGGATCACTTCCGCGCCCTTCTCGTAGACCGTCGCCGTATAAAAGTTGTTGATCTCCTTGTAGGATTCCGGGCGCACGGGATGCGCGAGGGCACTCGCATCCTCGGCAAACTGGGCCGCGCGCAGGCGACGAACATCGGCTATGCGCTGCACACCGCGGGAGTTCATGTCGGCAGAAAACTCCTGGTCACGGAATACCGTCAGACCTTCTTTGAGGCTGAGCTGAAACCAGTCACGCAGGGTAACGCGGTTGCCGGTCCAGTTATGAAAATATTCATGCGCGATAACCGACTCAATTCCTTGATAATCGGCATCGGTAGCCGTTTCCGGACTGGCCAGCACATACTTGGAATTAAAGATATTCAATCCCTTGTTTTCCATCGCTCCCATATTGAAGCTGTCGGTAGCGACGATCAGATAGCGATCGAGGTCATACTCCCGCCCATAGACCTCCTCATCCCAGGCCATTGCCTTTTTCAGGCTTTGCAAGGCCTGCTCACAGGCATCGCGATCGCGCTCTGCCACGTGCAATTCCAGGCTGATTTTCTTGCCAGAGCCGGTGACATACTGGTCCTTGGCAACATGAAAAGCACCACCGACGGCGGCAAAGAGATAGCACGGCTTGGGAAACGGATCTTCCCACCGCGCCCAGTGCCAGCCGTTATCCGCTTCGCTCGTTGCGACGCAATTGCCATTGGACAGAAGGATGGGACAGGTGGCCTTGGGGGCATGCAAGGTGACCGTAAAGCGGGCCAGAACGTCTGGGCGATCCGGATACCAGGTGATGCGCCGAAAGCCCTCCGCCTCGCACTGGGTGAGAAAGACCGCATCGGCATAGTAGAGGCCCGACAAGGCAGTGTTGGCTTCCGGCTGGATACGCACGCGGGAATCCACGATGAAGTGTTCAGGAACGTCGCTGATTCGCAGCTTCCCCGACTCGAAGGAATAGCGATCGCTGGCGAGGACCTCGCCGTCCAGGGAGAGAGACAGGAGCTCCAGTCCCTCGCCATCGAGTAGCAAGTCCTTGGCACCGGAGTTCCGGCGCCGTATTGCAAGCCGGGATCGCACTTCGGTGTCTTGTGGTCGAAGAAATAGTTCAAGATCCACCGAGTCGATCGCAAAATCAGGGCTGCGATAGTCCTGGCGCTGCACGAGTACCGTGCTATCTGTGCTCATTCGCATTTGCCCTCGGCATTCATCGACGTGATTCCAGAAACGAATTTGTCGAGCTCTTCAGGCATACCGTGGCTGATTTGCGCCTTACCATCCTTGTCGCAGTAGACGATGGTGGGGGTTGCCACTTCACCACTATCTTGCAGGAGCTCCGTGTTTTTCCGTACCTCTGCCATGACTTTGGGACTGGGGTTGGCATCCGGGGAAATCCCTCCCTCCTCGCTTGCCTCATTGAAACCCTTTTCATTCTTCGCCATCGCCGCAGCCGGATCCCGGGCAGAAAGAATGGCGGCTGCCTTCCCTAGACTCGACGGCTTCAGAAATGCCGCGACTACATAGCGGACACGCAGTTTTCCCTCGGCGATCAGGGGCTTGGCGTCCTCATAAAACTTATGACAGAAAATGCAATTGGGATCGACAAAGGCGATCAGCTCGGGGCCCTTGGTACCCAAGACAAACGACTTGGCCTGACTGGCGCGCTCGGCGAGTTGTGCCGCACCCAGGGGTTTCGGCAGTAGACCTGCCTCCTCGGCGTCGTGCCGGATGACGTTCTCGCCTTTGCTGTTGACGATGGCCTGCGCCAGGATCAGGTACTTCCCATCCGGGCTGGCATAGGCAAGGGTTTTATGTCCATCATCCGCGATGACCAGTGCGGTCAGCCCGCCCGGCCCGGGCAAAACCTTCGTCACCTGCGCCTGGTCGTGGGTAACGCCGCTGACCAACTCTTGCGCCCGATCTTTGGACAACACCTTGCCATGCCCCCCATTTTCGGAAACAGGACTACTGCCTGCACAACCGGCAAGCGACAGGGCAGCGGCAAGAACCAGCAATCGAAGACGCATGAAAACTCTCCTGGGCAGCTAACAAGCAAAATCAGCCTGCCATGGTAAACAATTCGCCCGGACTGACGCCAGTCTCGGGCGAAGCATCAACAGTTCGACACGTTACCCGGGGAGAGGTTCGCCGCGGAAAACCAATTCGTCATCCTCCAGATCGACGTGTAAGAGCGTGCCGCCCGGAAACTCGCCACGCAGAAGCTTTTGCGCCAGGGGATTCTCGATCTCGGCCTGGATGGCCCGCTTGAGGGGCCGGGCGCCATAGACGGGGTCGAAACCGATCTCCGCCAGACGATCAATGGCCGCATCGCTGAGCACGATATCCATATCCCGTTCGCGCAAGCGCGCCCGCAGGCCCTGCATCTGGATTTCGCAGATCATCCGTACCTGCCGCGCATTCAGCGGATGGAAGATCACGGTTTCGTCGATACGGTTCAGGAACTCCGGACGGAAGTGCGCCTGTACCACCGCCATCACGGCGCTGCGCATGGCGTCTTCATCGCCCGTGCGACTGTACTCCTGAATCCGGTCGGACCCGAGGTTCGAAGTCATGATGATGACGGTGTTGCGGAAGTCCACGGTACGCCCCTGGCCATCGGTCAGGCGCCCGTCATCCAAAACCTGTAGAAGGATATTGAAGACCTCGGGGTGTGCCTTCTCCACCTCGTCCAAAAGCACGACAGAATAGGGCTTACGGCGTACTGCTTCGGTGAGGTAGCCACCCTCTTCATAGCCCACATATCCGGGAGGAGCACCGATCAGTCGTGCCACCGAGTGTTTCTCCATGAACTCGCTCATGTCGATGCGCACCATCTGTTCCTCGCTATCGAAGAGGAACTCGGCCAAGGCCTTGCTGAGTTCGGTCTTGCCAACGCCGGTAGGTCCGAGAAAGAGGAAAGAACCATTGGGCCGCCGCGGATCGGAGAGACCCGCCCGCGAGCGGCGGATGGCATTACTCACCGCCTGTACCGCCTCGCTCTGGCCAACGACCCGAGCCTGTAGGCGTTCCTCCATCTTCAAGAGCTTTTCTTTCTCCCCTTCCAGCATCTTCGCTACCGGAATGCCGGTCCAGCGGGCAATGACCTCGGCAATCTCCTCCTCTCGCACTTCCGTGCGTAGCAAGGTCGGAGCCTTGCGTGCGGCCCCCTCCTCCTGCTGCTCCGCCTGTCGCAAACGCGCCTCAAGCTCCGGGATCAGGCCATACTGGATTTGTGCCATGCGGTCGTAATCGGCTGCACGCCGGGCATTTTCGAGTTCCACACGCAGGCGATCAATCTCCTTCTGGATTTGCGAGGTACCTTCGATGGCGAGCTTCTCGGCCTTCCAGACCTCCTCCAATTCCTGAAATTTACGCTCCAACTCGCTGATTTGCTCTTCCAACACTTCCAGACGCTTGCGGCTGGCCTCATCCTTCTCCTTGGCCAAGGCAACCTTTTCGATGTTGAGCTGGATCAAGCGACGCTCGAGTTCATCTAGAGCTTCCGGTTTGGAGTCAATCTCCATCTTGATCCGCGACGCCGCTTCATCGACCAGGTCGATGGCTTTGTCGGGCAGGTTGCGGTCGCTGATGTAGCGGTGCGAGAGTTGCGCTGCCGCGACCAGGGCGGGATCGGTGATACGGACCCCATGATGCGCCTCGTAGCGCTCCTTCAAGCCGCGCAGGATGGCAATGGTGTCCTCCACCGAGGGTTCGTCCACCAACACACGCTGAAAACGACGCTCCAGGGCCGCGTCTTTTTCGATATACTGGCGGTACTCGTCCAGGGTCGTGGCGCCGATACAGTGCAGCTCGCCACGCGCCAGGGCGGGTTTGAGCATGTTGCCGGCGTCCATAGCACCCTCGGCCTTCCCCGCCCCGACCAGGGTATGGATTTCATCAATAAAAAGAAGGATCTGCCCTTGGCTTTTGGCAAGATCGTTGAGCAAAGCCTTCAAGCGTTCTTCGAACTCACCGCGGAATTTCGCACCGGCAATCAGCGCGCCCAGATCCAAACCCAGCAGGCGTTTATTGCGCAAGGATTCCGGCACTTCACCGTTGATGATCCGTTGCGCAAGGCCTTCGACGATAGCGGTCTTGCCGACACCCGGCTCACCGATCAGTACTGGATTGTTCTTGCTGCGCCGCAACAGAACCTGGATGGTACGGCGAATCTCGTCATCGCGACCGATCACCGGGTCCAGCTTGCCCTGCGCCGCCCGCTCGGTGTAGTCGATGGTGTATTTCTCCAGGGCTTGGCGTTGTTCCTCGGCATTGGCATCGTTGATCTTTTCGCCGCCATGCAGTGCCGTGATCGCGGCTTCGAGGTCCTTGCTGGTAGCACCGCTCTCCTTGAGCAGACGACCCGCCTCGCCCTTGTCCTCCATCAGGGCCAGGAGATAATGCTCGGTAGAGATATACCCATCCCCACGCTTTTGCGCGGTCTTGTCAGCGAGATTGAGGAGGTTGACAAGATCCCGGCCAAACTGCACTTCGCCCGGCTGCCCGCCTTGCACCTTCGGCAAATTGTTGAGGGCGCGGCCGAGTTCGTTGCGCAGGGCATCGACGCGCACGCCTGCCTTGCTCAGCAGAGGACGGGCAATGCCGCCATCCTGGTCGAGGAAGGCAATGAGAAGATGAATAGGTTCTATCTGCTGTTGATCACTGCCCAAAGCGAGGCTTTGTGCCTCCTGCAGGGCCTGTTGAAACTTGGTGGTGAGCTTGTCACTGCGCATCTGGCGACTCCCATGTCGGATGATGCTTGGGAGATGGGCGCTTCAGACCCACTTTTCAAGAGCGGAATGCGGACGAAACATGCCCAGTAACAAGAGGGTCGCCACGGCGGCAAGGACGCCGGCAACGAAAAAGGTGAAGCTACCTCCCCAGTGGGACCAGGCCCAACCCGCTGCCAATGCGCCCAGCCCCCCGCCCAGGCCGTAGACCAAGCTTGCATACAGGGCCATGCCACGGGGCCGCAGGGCTTGCGGGAAGCGTGCAAAGACCCAGTGGATGGCAGCTAGATGAAAAGCAGCATAACTGGCCGCGTGCAGGGTCTGCACAAGGACGATCCAGACGAAGCCTGGCCACACGGCGATCACCATCCACCGCAGAGCGGTGAGCAAAAAGGCACTGACAAATATGGTCATCGTCCCCCAGCGCTGCAGGATGCGATCGCCAAACCAGAAGAACAGCACCTCGGCAAGGACGGCGAGGGCCCAGAGCAGACCGACGGTGGTGCTGTCGTAGCCATGGGCCTCCACGTAGATGGAGTAAAAAGCGTAATAGACGCCGTGACTGGCCTGTTCCAGAATGCCGGCGGCAAGAAAGAACCACAGGCGGAAATCTCGCAGTTCCGGCAAAAAGGCGGGAAGTGTCGACGACGCAATAGTCTGTGGTTCACTGTCAAAAGGGAGGAAACGACTGGCCCACCAGGTCAAGAACAAAAAGAGTGCAATGCCGGGCAAGAAGCTACGGAGCCCCCATTGGCTCACCAGGACGCCCATAGCCAAGGACAGGGCGATGAAACCGATGGACCCCCAGAGACGAATGCGTCCGTAGCGACGCCCCTGCCGCTCCGCCCAAGCCATACTGATGTTGTCCACCAGCGGTAAAGTGGCCGCCCAAAAGAAAGAAAACAGCAGGGTAATCAGGAGCAGAGCCAGAAAATGGCCGCCCGCCCAGAATAACAGCAAAAAATTTAGGGCCGCAGCCAGGCCACCGGCTCCGATCAACCATCGCATCGATGCATGGTGCAGGAGCCAGCCCCAGACATTGGGGGCGAGCACCTTGCTGAACTGTACAGCAGCCGTCAACAGACCAATGGCGAAGGCATCCTGGCCCACACTACGCAACCAGGGTCCCCAGTAAGGCATGAAGGCGCCGAGGGCACAAAAATAGAAAAAATAAAACGCAACGAGGGCTTGCCCCTCGTGACGCGCCTTCAGCATTGGCCGGGGATAGGCGCTACCGGTGGCGTGACATCCGCGTTTTGCGCGCGATGGCGCAGATAATGATCCATCAGGGTGATGGCCAACATCGCCTCGACGATGGGTACGGCACGAATGCCCACGCAGGGATCGTGACGGCCGGTGGTAACGACTTCGATCTCTTCGCCCTGCAAGTTGATGCTGGGCCTGGGAATGCGGATGCTGGAGGTCGGTTTGATGGCAACCGAGGCCCGCAGATCCTGGCCGCTGGAGATGCCACCGAGCACTCCACCAGCATGATTGCTGGCAAAACCGGCAGAAGTCAGCGCATCACCATGTGCGCTGCCGTGTTGCTCGACCACGGCGAAGCCATCGCCAATGGCCACTGCTTTCACCGCATTGATACTCATCAGCGCCTTGGCGACGTCGGCCTCGAGGCGATCGAAGACCGGCTCCCCGAGGCCCACGGGCATGCCCGTAACCCGCACGTCGACGCGCGCACCGATGGAGTCGCCGGCCTTGCGCAGCGCATCGAGGTATTCTGCCATGCGCTCGGCCGCCTGGGCGTCCGGGCAGAAGAAAGGATTCTGATCGATTTGTGCGTCGTCGAACTGGACCGCGTGAATGGGGCCCATCTGCGCCAGCCAAGCCCGGATCTGAGTGCCCAGACGCTCGCGCAGGTATTTGCGGGCAATGGCACCGGCGGCCACCCGCATGGCGGTCTCGCGCGCGGAAGAACGCCCGCCACCCCGATAGTCCCGCACGCCGAATTTTTGCAGATAGGTATAGTCGGCATGCCCAGGACGAAAGCTATCTTTGATCTTGCTGTAGTCCTGCGAGCGTTGGTCGGTATTGCGAATCAACAAGCCAATCGGCGTGCCGGTCGTGACGCCCGCGAAAACACCGGAAAGAATCTCGACCTGATCCGCCTCCTGCCGTTGCGTGGTGTGTCGCGACTGCCCGGGCCGACGGCGATCCAGCTCGACCTGGATATCGGCTTCCGTGAGCGTTAGCCCGGGGGGGCAGCCATCGACAATAGCGCCAATTGCCGGTCCATGACTTTCGCCAAATGTGCTGACGCGAAACAGCTCACCGATGCTGCTGCCTGCCACGGATCAGTTCTCCCCCTCGATCAGGGCATAGGCGGAGTGATTGTGGATCGACTCGAAATTCTCCGAGGCGACGGAATAACGGCGGATCCTTGCATCGCCCTGCAAACGAAGCGCGACATCGCGCACCATGTCCTCGACGAACTTGGGGTGATCGTAGGCATATTCCGTCACATATTTTTCATCGGGTCGCTTGAGGACGCCATAGAGCTGCGAGGAGGCCTCACTTTCCACCAGATCGATCAGATCCTCGATCCACAAGGGACTCCGTGCCTCCACCTGCACGCTGACCCTCGAGCGCTGATTGTGCGCACCATATTCGGAGATGCTCTTGGAGCAGGGACAAAGGCTGGTGACCGGCACATGCACCAGGAGTTGCGAGCGGATCTCGTCGCCTGAGATTTCGCCAGTCCATTCCACTTCATAGTCGAGATAGCTCTCCACTCCGGAGACCGGCGCCTTTTTCCGCACGAAGTAGGGGAATTGCAGTTCAATGCGGGCACTCTCGGCTTCCAGACGCTCCTGCGTCAGCACGAGTAAGCGATCGAAGCCATCAACCCGCAGGGCTTCCTCTTGCTCTTGCAAGATCTGAATGAAGCGCGACATGTGGGTGCCTTTCAGATGTGCTGGCAAGGCGACATACATATTGCAATAGGCCGCCACCTGCTGCTGCTTGCCTGCACGGTCCACGATGCGCAGGGGGTGGCGCACCGCTTTGACACCAACCCTCTGAATGGGAATGGCACGCGGGTCGGCGCGCCCCTGTACATCTTCCAGCGTTTCTGCAGCGCAATCTCTCACTACATTGAACCTCGTCGAATGCTTGACTGATTTGGTCAGATATTACGCGCCACAGCCAGTGCCAGCAAGGCGGGCAAGCAGTTCCTCACCGGCGCGACGAATTCCATCGGCGTCCAGACCCAGTTCCGCAAGCCATAGCGACGCCTCACCGTGTTCGATGAACTGATCGGGCAAGCCGAGAATCTTGACTAGCGGCCGCTGCCCTTGGTCGAGCAGGTATTCGGCCACGGCACTGCCGGCACCACCCATCCGCACCCCCTCCTCTACCGTGAGAAAGGCTTCATGCTTGACGGATAAATGATCGAGCAGGGCATGGTCCAGCGGTTTGACGAAGCGCATATTGACCACCGTGGCATCGAGCTCTTGTCCTGCTTGCATAGCAGCTTCGGCGCGGGTGCCAAAGGCAAGAATGGCCAAGCGTTTCCCCGCGCGCAGGATTTCGCCCTTGCCGATGGGGATCTGACGCTGCAAGTCTGCAGCGTCGATCACTCCCGTTGCGGCGCCGCGCGGATAGCGGACAATGGCGGGGCCGGGATAGGCATAGCCGGTGTTGAGCATATCGCGCATTTCCTGCGCGTCTTTGGGGGCCATAATGACCAGGTTGGGGATACAACGCGCGTAGGCCAGATCGAAAGCGCCCTGATGCGTCGCACCATCGGCGCCGACCAGACCAGCACGGTCCACGGCAAAGAGGACAGGCAAATTTTGAATTGCCACATCATGCAATAGCTGATCGTAGGCGCGTTGCAGAAAGGTCGAATAGATGGCCACGACCGGATGGAAGCCCTCACAGGCCAGACCGCCGGCAAAGGTCACCGCATGCTGCTCGGCTATGCCCACATCGAAGTAGCGCTCGGGATAGAGCTGTTCGTAGCGCACCAGACCGGAACCCTCGCGCATGGCGGGGGTTATCGCAACCAGCTTGCTTTCCTTGGCTGCCTTATCGCAGAGCCAGTCACCGAAAATCTTCGTGTAACTGACCGCCGACGATTTGCGCATGGCACCGCTGTCTCGGTCAAATGGCGTGACGCCATGGTAAGCGCAAGGATCCTTCTCCGCCGGCGCGTAGCCCTTGCCTTTTTTGGTGATGACGTGCAACAGACGCGGACCACGGATCTTGCGCAGATTTTCGAGGGTCGGAATCAACGTATCGAGATCGTGACCATCGATGGGTCCGTAATAGTTGAAGCCCATCTCCTCGAAAAGGAGGCCCGGGGAGACCAGACCTTTGACACCTTCTTCCGCCTTTTTTGCCAGCTCGCGCAACGGCGGCACCAGACTCAGGGCCTGACCGGCACCCTCGCGCACCGTGTTGTATAGAGGATTGGAAAGGAGCCGGGTGAGGTATTGGGATACCGCTCCCACATTGGGTGAAATGGACATCTCATTGTCGTTGAGCACGACCAGCAGATCGGCATCGAGAACGCCGCCGTTGTTCAACGCTTCATAGGCGAGGCCGGCGGTCATGGCGCCATCGCCGATGATCGCCACCACCTGTCGGTGCGTATTGTCGAGCGCAGAGGCCACTGCCATGCCTAAGCCCGCACTGATCGACGTGCTGGAATGGCCAGCGCCAAAAGCGTCATGCGGACTTTCCTCGCGTTTGAGAAAGCCGGAGAGTCCATCCTTTTGACGCAGGGTGGGGAATCGTGCGCCACGCCCGGTCAGTACCTTATGAGGATAGGCCTGATGACCAACATCCCAGATCAAGCGATCCTCCGGCGTCTGGAAAACGGCGTGCAGGGCAACCGCCAGCTCCACCGTACCCAGGCCGGAGGAAAGATGCCCCCCGGTCTGACTGAGGGTTTCGATGAGAAACTGGCGCAGATGCTTGGCGACCTGCTTGAGTTCAGTGCGGGACATCCCCCGCAAGGTGTCTGGATCGGGAATTTTTTGCAGTAGAGGGTTCATCGATTCCGCTCGACAATCAGGCGGGCCAAGGCACGCAAATGATCGGCCTCTTTGCCCCAGGTCTCCAGCGCGCCGAGGGCCTCGTCGAGCAGGCTACGCGCATAGTCCTGCGCCTGTTTGAGACCCAGCAAGGAGACAAATCCCGGCTTCTGCCGTTCACGATCTGCCCCTTGCTTTGCCTTGCCCGTCTGCTCGATGTCGCCGATTTCGTCGAGGATGTCGTCCTGCACCTGAAAGGCGAGGCCCACCCGGTCGGCATAGCGAATCAGTGCCGATCCTTGGCGAGAGTCTTCTGTGACGCCACCGGCGGCCAGTCCGAGCTGAATGGCACAGCGGATCAACATGCCGGTTTTGAGCAGATGCATCTGTTCGAGCGCCGGTTGCGCCAACTGATGGCCCACCGCCGCCAGATCTACCGCCTGCCCACCCACCATACCGTGGGAGCCCGCTGCTTGCGCAAGGGTTGCGACCATACGAAGCTGTTGCCCGGGACTGATCCCGAAAGGTTCGGATAGCACCCGAAAGGCGTGGGTGAGCAGGGCATCGCCCACCAGAATCGCGGTCGCCTCGTCGTACGCCTTGTGGCAGGTCGGACGCCCGCGGCGCAGATCGTCATTGTCCATGGCTGGAAGATCGTCATGCACCAAAGAATAGGCATGGATCATTTCCAGCGCCGCCGCTGGCCGGTCGAGCAAGGATTCATGCACTCCGAGCGCCGTCCCGGTGGCATAGACCAATAACGGGCGCACCCGCTTCCCACCGCCAAGCGTGCTGTACCGCATCGCCTCATGCAGGCGTGCAGGAAAGGCATTGTCCGGGGGAAGAAAGCTCTCCAGCTTCTGTTCGCTGCGCGCTACGATCCGCTCGCGGAAGGCCGCAAAAGATTCGGTGCGATCTTTCATCTATAGTCAATCCTCTTCGGCATCGCTGGCCATGGGAGTCACCTCACCACCAAGGAGGATTTCCACCTTCTGGCGCGCCTCGCGTAGTTGCTTTTCTGCCCGCTGGGCCAAATCCATGCCCTGTTGGAACAAACTGACAGAGTCTTCCAGACCCAACTGCCCGCTTTCCATTTTTTCGACAATCTTCTCCAAGGAGTTCAGGGTGTCGGAAAATACTTCCTGCGGGGTTTGCTTTTCTGCCGGCTGAGGGGAAACGTTGGCTTCGGTCATGGCCGCAATTAAACACTACCCTCTAGCCTTGGGGCAAGCCGTTGCGGGGTTCAGCAAGCGAATACCTACTAGACGGTATGCTTTCCGCCTCGTAGACTACGCCTTTCCTTTTTCACTGGGGTCAGCATGTCCAGCATCATCCGCCAGGAAACTGCGGTTCGGCGGCAACCGCAGGGGGCCACGCGCTTCGACATCCTGGGCGCCATCAGTGTCTCTCATTTTCTCAATGACAGTATTCAATCGCTGATGTTGGCCGTGTATCCTCTGTTTCGCAGCAATTTTCATCTTAGTTTCGCGCAGATCGGGCTAATCACCCTGGCCTATCAGTTAACGGCCTCGATCATTCAGCCCCTGGTGGGGCGGTACACCGATCGCCACCCCTTGCCGTGGTCCTTGCCCTTGGGGATGGTCTCCACCTTTGCCGGGCTATTACTGTTGTCCATCGCCGCGAATTACTTGGTCCTGCTTCTTGCTGCGGCCTTGGTGGGCCTAGGTTCCTCGGTATTTCATCCGGAGTCCTCGCGGGTAGCGCGCATGGCCTCGGGCGGGCGCTTCGGCCTTGCGCAGTCGATCTTTCAGGTAGGCGGCAATGTGGGTACTGCCGTGGGTCCGTTGCTCGCAGCCTTCCTCGTCATGCCCAACGGGCAACAGAGCCTGTCGTGGTTTTCCCTATTTGCCTTGGCCGCCATCGTCATCCTGAGCTTCGTCGGACGTTGGTATCAGCATCAACACCGTCAGCCGAAGAAAACGCAGCAAACCGAGGGAGTGGCCTTGCCCAAGGCGCTGCTGCGACGGAGCATGGTCATCCTGGTAACCTTGATGTTTTCCAAATTCATCTATCTAACCAGCATCAGCAGCTACCTGATCTTCTATCTGATGCATCGCTTTGCCATTCCCGTGCGCGAGGCGCAGTTGCATCTTTTCATTTTCTTGGCGGCGGTGGCGGCAGGCACCCTGCTCGGTGGCCCGATTGGCGATCGCATTGGCCGCAAGCGAGTAATCTGGGTTTCACTGCTGGGCATTGCCCCCTTCACCCTCGCTCTACCGTACGTGGGCCTGACGCTGAGTGCCCTGCTGACGGTGGTGATTGGCTTCTTGCTTGCCTCTGCCTTTCCGGCCATCGTCGTTTATGCCCAAGAGCTGGTGCCGGGTAAGGTGGGGACGATCTCTGGTCTATTCTTCGGTCTGGCTTTCGGCCTGGGTGGCATTGGCGCGGCAGTCCTTGGGCAGCTGGCCGATCTCTGGGGCATCGATGCGGTCTATCAGATCTGCTCGTTCCTGCCCTTACTGGGAGTTCTAGCCGCTTTCCTGCCGCACCGTCCGCAGGAGCAAACGGTCTAGGTTTGCGGGTAATCCCTGATATACTGCGCCGGGCTTTTACAATTAACGTGAGGAACCCCCTTGGCCCTGGCCATTTTTGATCTCGACAACACCCTGCTCGCTGGGGACTCCGATCACGCCTGGCTGGAATTTTTGAGCACCCTGGGCATCGTCGATGGCGAGGAATTGCGGCGAGCGAACGATCGTTATTATCGCGATTACATGAATGGTGAGCTCGACATGGGCGATTTCCTGCGCTTCGTGCTGGCACCCATGGCCGCGCATCCACGGCGCCAGCTCGATGCCTGGCATTGCCAGTACATGCAGGAGCGGGTTTTGCCCATGATTACGGATGCCTCCCGAGCATTGGTGCGCAAACATGCGGACGCTGGCGATACCCTGTTGATCATCACCGCGACGAATCGCTTCGTGACCGCGCCCATTGCGGTAGAGCTGGGGGTACCGACCTTGCTGGCGACTGAGGCGGAATGCGACGAGTACGGCGAGTTTACGGGACGCAGTTACGGCATTCCTTGTTTTCAGGAGGGCAAAGTGGAGCGTCTGCGCCAATGGCTGGGCGCCCAGGGCTTACCTTGGGAAAACAGTCTGTCCACAGCGTATTTTTACAGCGACTCCCACAATGATCTGCCGCTACTCGAGTTGGTGGGAAACCCCGTCGCTGTCGATCCGGACAAGATCCTGTTGGCCACTGCCCAAGAGCGAGGCTGGCCGATCCTCAGCCTGCACGGATCCTGTCATCCGCTGACGTAGTCTCGTTCTCGGCAAGGAGTGCGGCAACATCCACGGGCACGATACTGGAAACACCCGGCTCGATCATCGTCACGCCCACCAGTTGCTCCGCTACCTGCAGAGTCAAGTGCCGATGGCTGATCAACAGGAACTGGGTTTCTTTCGCGAGCTCTCGCAACAATCGGCAAAAACGTTCGATATTGGCGTCATCGAGAGGTGCATCGACCTCATCGAGAATACAGAATGGCGCCGGATTGAGGGCAAAGATGGCGAAGACCAGGGCAATGGCGGTCAGGGCCTTTTCGCCGCCAGATAGCTGCTGCAAGGTGCTATTGCGCTTGCCTGGCGGCTGTGCTCGCAGCAGCAGACCGGCCACAAGCGGATCACCGGCGCAAAGCGCAAGGGCTGCCATACCACCGCCGAACAGCTCGGCAAAATATTGCTGCAACCCGCGATTCACTTGTTCCAGGGTGTGTTGAAAGCGCTCCAGGGTCTCCGCGTCCATCGCCGCCATGGCGCTCTCCAGGCTGAGCAGGGCCTGATCGACATCCGCCACCTGCGCGGCTAAATCGCCCTGACGCTCCCTGAGTTCTGCGAGTTCCTCCTCGGCGGCTAGGTTGACGTTGCCAAGTCGAACGATGGCTGCCTGAAGGCGCTGCAGCTCCGTTTGTGGAGTGCCATTTTCGGGCATCGGTCCTGGGCTCTCGCCCAGAATCGCGGCCAGTTCCTGCGCCATCTGCAAAAGCTCCTGGTGACGTTCCTCGAGGTGGGCAAGCTCCGCCTCCTGTTTGGCTCGTCGCACCTCGGTCTGCCGTTGCTCCTGCTGTCCAGCCTGGCGTTGCTGATCAAGAGTGCGAAGCTGCTCGCGCAGTTTTTCACCCGCTTCCTGTAATTGTGTCAACCGCTGCTGGGCAGCACTACGACGGGCCAGCTGCCGGCGACGGCGCTCATCCGCGTCGGGGAGATCCGCCTGCCAGCGCTCCCGGGCGCTGTCGAGCTCAGCCAGCGCCTGCGCCGCACGCTCGCCTTCCTCTGCCAGACTTTGCAGGCGCTCCCTGGCCATCTGCTGCTCATTTTCGAGGCGCTGCTGCTCCAGCGCCGCGCGTTGGCCCTCATCCCGCAGGCGGGCAAAACGCTGCCTCTGCTCTTGTTGCGCTCGCCGGCGATCATCGAGGCTCCGCCGAGCTTCTTCCTCCTGTTGGCGAAGCCCTGCCGCCCGCGTGCGCTCCCGCCGCAGCTCTTCGTCCAGTCGGGTATGGCGCTGTCTGAGTTGTAGCAGCTCCACGTCCAGATGCTCACATTCTTCCCTCTCGGCCGCAGCCCGTTGCCGTTCAGCCACGAGGGTGCTTTGCCACTCGGCGAGTCTTTCCCGCGCTTGCGCTAATTTCGCCTGTGCCGCTTGCGCTTGTCGGCGCAGATCCTGCTCTTGGCGGCGGGCCAGCGCCAATTCCTCGCGGCTCTTGTGCAGCGCCTGCTCTGCCTGGCTTGCTCTACCCTCCAATTCCGGCAGGTACGCGCCGATTTCCTCCAGTTCACGGCGTACGCGCAGCCAACTGGTTGCATCCGCCTCTGTCCCCAAACGCCACAGACCCGTGGCAGAGAGCAATTCACCGTCGGGTGTAAGCCAATGCTCGCCGGCTTGCAACTCCGCAATATGCAGCATGGCACTGTTCAGGTCGGTGCAACAACGCAGGCCCCAAAGCCAAGGCAAAAGTGCCTCTTTCCAAGGGTCTTCCAGCCGCAGTCGATGCCATAGGGCATCCTCTGGTAGGGAGGCAGCTGGCTTGGTCGGAGAAACCCAGAGCCAGCTGCCAGGGCCTGGCGGAAGTGTATCCGCTTCGCTGAGCACGGCGTGCAGGCGTTCGCCCAGCACCAGCTCGACCGCCCGTTCCCATTCCGCATCTACCGCCAATATTCCACTTAGCGCCCTGTCTGCATCACTCCGCCCCTGTTTCTGCAAGCCCCGCGCGAGACGTTCCAGGGCATCCCGCTGCGCGCGGCGACGCTGTAGCTCGTCGCGCAGCCGTTGCCAGTCCTCCTGGGCCTGCTCGACTGCCATCGTGAGTCGTGCCAGGTTCTGCTCGGTAGCCACGAGCTCAGCCTCAACCCGCTCCCGCTCGGCAGTGGCCTCATCCACCCAAGCTTGACGCCTCCCCAATTCCTCTGGCGCAGGGACTGAGCGATTCGCCAAGCGAACGCGGCGCTGTTCCATCTCCGCGATCCGCGGCTGCAGCTCCCGCCACTGTGCTTCCTGTACTTCCACTTGGCGACGCCAGTCTTGCAACTTATCGCGCACGGCTTGCTGCACGAGTTCCGCATCACGGACTGCCTGCTCGAGCCGATCTCGCTCCAGGTGCAACTGCTGTTCTTCCGTGCTGCGAACCTGCTCACGCTCCTGCAAGCCCTGCAACCGGGTGCGCGCCTCCTGCAACTGACGAACCCACCGCGCTTTCTCTTCCTGGATGCGCGTCTGCCGTTGGCGCTCCTCGCTTTGCCTACGCTCCAGACGTTTCCCTTCTTCCTGCAGGCGTTGCCAGTCCTGCTCGGCTAATGTTTGCTCGGCCTGCGCGGCATACTGCTCTGCTTGCGCTTCGCGCAGCTGTTCTTCCTGCTGCGCCAGCTCGTTGCGCAGAGCTTCCAGAGCAACGTGCGTCCGCAGCTCATCATCCTGCAGTGCTTGCAGTTGCATCGCGCTCGCGACGAGTTTGCCTTGCACTTGCTCCTGCTCCGCAACAATGGCTTCCAGACGCTGGACCAGTTCCCACCATTGCCAGCGCCGCTCTTCCGCACGCAGCTCCCGCAACTTGCGCGCCTGCTCGGCCTGGCGAGTCAGCCGTTGAAACTGCTGCTCCATTTCGCCATGGATATCGCGCAAACGTTGCAAATGCTCCCGAGTTTCAGCGATGCGCTGCTCGGTCTCGCGCCGTCGCTCCTTGTAGCGACTGATACCGCCCGCTTCTTCGAGCATCGCTCGCAGGTCTTCCGGCCGACTTTCGATGATCCGCCCGATGGTTCCCTGCTCGATGATAGCGTAGCTGCTGGCACCCAGACCGGTGCCCAAGAAGAGGTCGCCAACATCGCGCCGTCGACAGCGCGCGTCATTGATGCGGTACTGACTATCGCCGTCGCGGGAGAGTCGCCGTTGCACGCGAATCTCTGCGGTCGCCGTCCACGGTGCCGGGGCTTTGCCGGTGGAGTTGTCAAAGAGCAGTTCCACAACGGCTTGCTGCGCAGCCCCGCGGCTGCCGGAACCGTTGGAGATGACATCGGCCATGGCGCCACCGCGCAGTTGCCGTGCCGAAGATTCCCCTAGAACCCAGCGAATGGCGTCGATGACATTGGACTTGCCGCAGCCGTTAGGCCCAACGATCACCAGAGGATTGCGCTGCAGCTCGATGCGGGTGGCGTTGCGGAAGGATTTGAACCCGTGGAGATGGATGGCGGTGAGACGCATGGGCGCCAATTTTGCTATGATGGTGGCCGAATGAGCGATCTTGAGGAGATTTTGATGCCCAGTCAACCGAGCCGTGCATTGCAGAGTTTTCCGAACCCCAATCCCGAGCGAGATTATCTGGTGCACATGGACCTACCGGAATTCACCTGCCTCTGCCCGCTGACCGGCCAACCCGACTTTGCCCATTTTCTTCTCGATTTCGTTCCCGACCAGCGCAACGTGGAGCTGAAGTCTCTCAAGCTCTACCTCTGGAGCTATCGCAACGAAGGCGCCTTTCACGAGGCATTGACCAATCGGATCGCCGATGATCTGGTGCAGTTGCTGGAGCCGCGCTATCTACGTCTGCTAGGACGCTGGTATGTGCGCGGCGGCATCAGCACCGATGTGCTGGTGGAGCACCGGCAAGCCGGCTGGGACAATCCTTCCCTGCTGATGCAGTTGGGGCCGGCGCCTTGGACGCGCCACCAGCCGGGGCTGTGACCCGTCCGTAGCGCGCCTGCGCGGCACCCAGACGCCAGGCCCAGAGTTGGTCCCCCAAGGAAAAATGCCACCACTCGCCGGGGTGCTGGACAAAGTCTTGCGACGCCAGAACTGCGCGTAGTAGCTCACGATGGCGATGATAGTCGGCTGCGGTGGATCCCGCCGGGGCCTTGGCAAAGTATTCCGGCACGGCGCGGTCGCTGAAGTCATCTACGGGGCCGCCCATGGGCACCAAGGCCCCCTCGGCGTCCAACAGGGTGCAATCGAGAGCCGCTCCGGTGCTGTGCGGCGGTGGGCGGGCAGGATCGGGATTCGGTACTCCCCAGAAGCGATAGACCCGTGGCGCCAATCGCTGGTAGAGCTTCGGCTCCTGCGCACACAGGGCGCTGGGGGAGTCATAGGACTGCAGATGGGACAAAGCGCCGTCCGCCGTGGCCTCCTGCAAGAACTGCCGCCAGACCATGTACGCCTGTACTTCGAGGGGGCGCCAGGCATCAAAGATCGCAATCCGCCAACCCGGCCATTGCCGTTGCAGCTCCGCCTGGGCCTTCTCCAGCGCCAGCAGTACGCCGCTACGCAGGAACCACGGGGAATGCCCCGCATAGGGCGCGCCTGCTGCCACATAGGGGTGGGGCTCCAGACGTGGGAACAGGGCCGGAATGGCGAGCAAGGCTTCGCCGCAGTCGCAGATGGGGACTTGGCCGTAGGCGGGATGGATGCCTTCGCTCGTATCTATCATGCGAAGCGCTCGGGTCGATAGGGCCGCGGATCGACAAAGGGTTGGGCATCCCCCTCTAGCATCTGCGCCACCAGGCGGCCGGTAGTCGGGCCCATGGTCAGACCCTGATGACAATGACCGAAGGCGAGGAAAATGCCCGGTTGTTGGCGTAACGGACCAATGATTGGCAGCATGTCGCCGGTGCAGGGGCGATGCCCAAGCCAGGGTTCTGGGTCGAGGGCGTTGCCCAGGCCGGGGTAAAGCTTGCGCGCCGCCACCTCCGCTAACTGCAGCGGGCGCAGGGAAGGTGCATCATCGCGTTGGGCAAATTCCGCGCCCGTGGTCAGGCGCAGACCATGGCGCATCGGGGCAAGTACATAACCCGCCTCGCTGTCCAATACCGGCAGCGGGAGACCAGGTTCTGTCTTTTGCGAGTAGTGCTGATGATAGCCGCGCTTGACGAAGACCGGTGGGCGATAACCCAGGGGCTTGACCCAATCGATGGTCCAAGCACCCAGGGCCAGCACCACCCACGGCGCCTCACTGTGCAGGCTTTCCCCCTGAACCTGCCAGCCTTTCCCTGCTTTCTCCAGGGTGCGAATGTCCTGCAGCACGAACTCTCCACCCTGTTGTTGAAAGCTGCGCAGGTAGGCTTGGGATAGGGCCACGGGTTCCACCAGCGCCAGCGGTTGCGTCCAGTGAATCGCGCCGGCCAGACCCGGACGCATCATGGGCAGTCGCTTGTCGAGCTGCGCAGCATCCCAGGCTTCGTACTCGACATCGAAATGCAGACGCTTGTAGACCGCTGCTTCGATTTCCGCCTGCCAATGCTCCGCCTCCTGAAAGACCTGCACCCAACCTCCGGGGCGGTACAGTTCGCCAGCGTCGGTCAGGGCTGCCAGGGCCATGTGGTCTTCAATACAATGACGAATCAGTGCCCCATAATCCTTGGCGCTACGACGCAGGCGATCGGGGCGGGAGGCACGCCAATAGCGCAGAAAGGCTGGTGCCAGTGGCGGCAAGGCGCGAAACCGGTACTGCGCGCGGCTGCTGCGGTTGCCGGCATAGCGCCATAGTTCCTGGATGTCGCGGGGAAACGGCTGCGGAAAGACCGCCTCGCGTTGGATCAAGCCCGCATTGCCGTAGGAGGTGCCCTCCCCCGCTGGCTGGCGATCCCAGAGCTGCACCTGCCAGCCACGCATTTGCAAATGCAGGGCAATGGACAAGCCCACCACCCCTGCCCCGACCACAATCACCGATTTCGTCATCGCTGCTATCCCCAGGAAGCCCATCGAGGATCAGCGTAGCACAGTTACTACTTGTTGATGCGTGTTATTGCTCTGGAGCTGAGAGCCCGCCCCAAAAAAATCTTGGTCAGACCCGCAGATCGCCGGGCTTTTGATCCCAGTCGAAAGCCGTGAGCATATCGTAGGCGTTGCGGTCTCGCTCCGTGAGCGGCGCCAGGCCAAAGCGCGTCTCGATAAATCTGAGGATGCTGGCGGTGCTCGCCAAGTGATGATCCACTAAGCCCGCGCGCGCCCAAGGACTGATCAGTAGGGCGGGAATGCGGGTGCCAAATCCATAGTCGTCCACCACTTTGGGCGGCAGAGAATCCCAGAAGCCGCCGCCCTCGTCATAGGTGATGAAAATGGCGGTCTTTTCCCAGGCTGGTCCCTCGGCAACCGCGCGCACCAGGCGCTCGACCCAGGCCATACCGACCGCCGGCGCCGAATCAGCAGGATGTTCGTCGTGGGCAGCGCTAGCCTTCAAAAAGGAAACCCCAGGAAGACGTCCCTGACGCGCATCCTCGAGAAAATCCTCAGCGTCGCGCATGTGGCCATTGCGCACGTATTCCGGCCAGTGTGGGTAGTACTGAAAAGGATTATGGTGGGCAACATACAGCTGGCTACTGTCGATGACTGCCGAACCATCGCCGGGGCCGAAGGCGGTTTTGAGCGCCCAGGGTTTGACCCGATTCCAGTTTTCGTTGTACCAGGCCCAATCCACTTTGGCGGCATCGAGACGATCGCCAATGTTGTCGTAGGTCTGCGCCGCAGGCGGCGGGCTGATCTTCAGCACGTCGGGCTCGCCGGCATTGGTTGGCCCTTGTACTGGCGGTAGGTCGTTGACCATTACCCGGCGATGGTCGTAAGGCAAGTCAAAGAAAGCATGCTGCAACCCCGCTTCCTTGGGATCGAAGGGCGCGATATGGGCATCTGGCACTTGCGGGTTCACACAGGAACGACAGGCTGCCAAGTAGAGCGCATTGCCGGTACTGCCACCGCTCATGGCCTGATAGAAATGATCGAAAAGGACATACTCGTGGGCCATACGGTGATAGAAAGGCAGATCCACTGCCTCGTAATGGCCAATCACCGGACCACTGGGACGCGCCAAATCAAAAGCAATATCGGCAGGGCTCATCTTGCGGAATTCGTCGCGATGCAGGTGTCGGTGCGAGCTTCCTGCTAGGGCCACAAAGAGATCCATTTTGCCGTTGTTGACCTCTGCCATCATGCGGAAGAAGCGATGCTTGGGATCCCAGCGCACATTGCCGTCGGCAGGGATGTACGGCGCCAAATGAAACGGCTGGTTGGGCAAACTCGCCTGGGTAAAACCCTCGATTTCCGTCGGCAACGGCAAATTCGCATAGGGGATCTCGGCGGGATTTTTCTGCAGGTTGAAGAAGCGTGGATCGATCTTTCCATCCTTGTCGAGGAGATTGACCACTTGTTGCCCATTCTTCGGCCGAAAGGTGCCGAAGTAATGATCAAAACTCCGATTTTCCTGAAAAATGACTACGACATGCTCAATCTTACTGCGCAGCATTTGTTCATTGCTGACACCAGCCGCACGGGCCACACCCAACAGATGGGGGCCGGCAACGGCGGCACCAGCACCGAGGCCCAGTTGCCGCAAAAAAGATCTACGACTCAAACCCGCCACGTGACGCTCCTTTCAAGGAAGAATATGAATGTACTTGGCACAATTGCCCTTGCGCCCGGGCATAAATGCCTCTGGACGCGGAAACTCTTGCAGGCTATCGGCACGGATGGTGACCCAGGCCTCAGTAAGGATCGTTCCCTCCCCCTGCAGCTCGTGGCCGCTATGGTTGTCTTTGCTCTCGCAACGCAGTTCGAGGGACTCCGCGTTGGGAAGATGAAATGCCGTGCTATAAGCACGGAGCAGATCGTTGCGCTTGACCCATTGCCCGCGGTGCTCCCGCACATAGGCGGTAAAGCTGCTGGCATTGACGTCGCCCAACAAGCGTAGCGCCGTCTGAAAAAAGGGATCGGGCTTTTCCCCAAAACAGGCTTCATGCTTATAGTATTCGTGCCGGTCGAGACAAACCTTGCGCATGGGCATCTGCGCGCTCAACGCAGCACTTACTTTTGGCGACAGATCGAGAGGCGGCAGAGAACAGCTATCTTTTGGAGCAGTGCTTTGGTTTTGGAACCAGAAGCAGCCATGCTCCCACCAAGTCTTGGGTTCCATGCCGCTGGCAACGAGTTTTTGCGGGCGACTCGCCCACAAGCCATGGAGACTCCACTGTTGGCTCGCCCGCGAACTCGGCGTCAAGCCGTCGCAGGCGGCACTCACCCGTGTCCAGGTGGCACAAACGCCGGGCTGCCAGAGCATGGCGAAGGTGTAATGCTGAAATTTCAGCCCCGGCACCGCTGGGACCACGGTGGTTTCGGCCAGAACCGGCCCCACGAATGCCGTTACGAACAACGCCAACAAAAAAACCCGTGCAAGGTGTTTCAAAGCTCCCTCCAGATCGCTGACCATCCACGCTCAGGCGATATTATGAATTTGCCGACAGATGGACTTCTACATCAAAGATTGTTGCTTTTTTTGGCATGTCTTTGGTGAATGGCGGATACACTCCGGCTTTCACCGCGGCGAGAGCCGCTCGATCGATGGCACCTACCCCACTGGACTGTGCCAACTTTGCCCAAACCAGGCTGCCCGAGGGCAGTAGTTCGAAGCTGATCACCGCCTTACCACTGAGGTGCATCAAACGCACCGCCTCCGGTACTCGCGCCTGCGACTGCACCTGTGCCCGCACCAAAGCGGCATAGCGGGCGACGGCCGCTTGCGCAAGCGCCGGGCTTGGTGCCGGAGGTGGTGGAGGCGGCGGTGTGACAGGTGGCGCTGGCGGCACTACCGGCGCCGTCGGCAGAGGCGCCTTGGCCACAAGGGGCTTTGGCGTTGGCGCGTGATGCACCACTGGATGCGGAACCGGGCGCGGAACCGGCCGAGGAATAGGCTTCGGCAAAGGTTTTGGGACCGGTTTGGGATGCACCACCGGCTTCGGAGGTGGCGGTAAGGGCTTGGGCTTGGGCGGCTGCACCATATGAATGGCGATACGCTTCGGCTTGGGTGGCGGCGGTGGGCTTTTCTGATTGCTGACCCAGATCAGTCCTGCCACTAGGGCGATCTCGATGACGGCACCGATGATCAACGCACGACCGAAATACCCTTTGGGCTGTGGCGCCGAGGAACGGTTAGACAAAACAGCACCCATCTCAGCTCGCCTTGGCCGCCAGGCCGATATCACTGGCACCCGCCTTTTGGCAAGTATCCATGACGTTGATGAATTTCTGGTAGGCCACCGCTTTATCTGCGGCGATGGTGATCACGGTCTTGCCTGGATCACCATCGTGACGAATCAAATTTTCCAGGCCCGCCAGATCATAGTGCTGATTTTTGACCACCACTGAACCATCCTCTTGAATATTGATGGTCATATGCGGACGCGGCAACTGCTTGGCCTCGCTGGACTGCGGCAACTGCAGATTGAGCGTAACCGGTCTCCCCGCGGCGTTCTTTATGCGGGCTTGCGGACGTGATACAGCGGAGAACGCAGGGGGTTGGCGGCGAAGTGCTCTTTCCAGAGTCTTGGGGTGAGCTGCGCCACGTCCTTGGCGGGGTGGGTGGCCACCCGTTGCAGGACATCGACGAGGTAGTCGTACGGGTCCACCCCCTGAAGCCGGCAGGTACTGAGCAGGCTCTGGATGATCCCGAGATACTCGGCGCCCAACTCGGTCCAGCAAAAGAGCCAGTTCTTCCGGCCCAGGGGAATCGGTCGGATCTGTCGTTCGATGTGGTTGCTGTCTATGGGTACGTCGGGATCTTCCAGAAAGACTTGGAGCGGACCTTTGCGGCCATGGACATAGGCCAAGGCCTTGGTGAAGAGGTTGCTCGGTAGCAGGGCGATGTCCTGGAGCTGTTGCTCTACCCAGTGGAAGAAGGCTGTCACCAGCGGCAGGGTATGTCGTCTGCGGTATTCCCGCTTGGCCTGCCCGGTGAGTTGTTTCTCCTGGATTTCTTCCTCGATGCGATAGAACTCCCGGATCTGCCGGAGGGCTTCGGCCACCCGCTCGGGCTCATGGGCCTCGGCCTTGACGAATTCTCTGCGGCTATGCGCCCAGCACTGGGCATGGACTAGCCCTTCGTTCTCTTTCTGGAACCGGGCATAGGCGGCATAGCCATCGCTCAGGAGTACGGTGCCCGGCGGCAGCTTGCCGAGTAGCTCTTCGATGTGGACCGTGCCCCGGGTGGCGGCATAGGGAAAGCAGATCTCCTGGGCATCGCCAAAGACGGGCCAGAAATACCCTCGGTGCATCTTGCCCTTCCCTGACAATCCGGCCTTGATGGGGGTTTCATCCATGGTCAGCACCCGCGATTGGCGAATGCTCTCGAACTGCGCCGCATAAATCGGTGCAAGCAGGAAGATGGAGCGTTGCACCAAGTCCGTGAGCCAGGAGCGGCTCACCCGCAGCCCCTGCTGGGTCATGCGCTGATGTTGCCGATACAAGGGCAGATGGTAGAGGAATTTGTCGATCAGGATTCCCGCCAGGAGACTGACGTCAGCCCGACCACCCTCCAAGACCGCGGCAGGCGCCGGGGCCTGGGTGATCTTTCCGGAGTCGCGCAGTTTCACTACGGGCCGCTCGTATTTGAGAACTACATAGCTGGCGGGCTCTTGGGCCAAGCGATAGCTGATCTTGGTGTCGATGATCTCATAGGCCGAAGGGTCCAGCCCCTGGGTCTCGGGAGCCGGCAGCACGATGGTTTCGACCGGCAGGCGCGATTCGTCGAAGAAGGGCAGGCTCTCTGCCTTCTCCTCGGGGCGCTTGGCCACCGTGCGGGTATGGGCAGCGACGGTACGGGTAGGAACCGGCTGTTTTTCCTGCGCCTCGAAGATCTCGCCGAGACTGAGCTGCTCTATGGGAGGAGGCGGAAGACGGCGCTCGCTCTTGGGTCCGAAGAGCTGGCGGCGAAACCAATCCAGCTGGGCTTGAAGACCTTGGATCTGTGCCTGAAATTCTTCCCGCAGGGACTGGTTGAGGAGCACCTGCAATTGCCAAGCGGCGAGGGCTTCGGGGTAGTTGCGTGGGAGCGAGGAAGTCTCTGTTTCCATTGCAGAATCATAGCGCTAACTCCCAGTTTCCGCCAGTTTTTCGGGGACTTGGCGCTGATAGCGACGGCGTGTTTTGGCCACTTCGAGGCCCTCGAGCAGGAGTTTCAAACCGGTCCAATCCAACTCCCCCGCTGGAGGTCGCTGCCAGCTCCAGAATTGGCCGCGCTCCAGGCGCTTGGCCCAGAGGCAATACCCTGTGCGATCCCAGTAGATCACCTTCATCTGCGTGGCGCGGCGGTTCACGAAGACGAAACAGTGCCCAGACAAGGGATCCTGCCCCAGGAACTGCCGCACCAAAGCCGACAGCCCGTCAAAAGACTTGCGCATGTCTACCGGTACCCGGCAGACGAAGACCCGGATGCGCCCCTCGGGAAAAAACATCTCAGCCGCGGCGAATGGTAAGGGTGCAGCCGGCGCCCAAGTCCAGACGAATCTCCAAGGAAGAAATCCCTGTCTCCCGCTCGCTTGGCAATCCCAGCTTCAGGAACTCGGGCAAGGGGGCAACGCTGGAAGATGCCGCCGTCTTTTGGCTGGCCCCACCCCGCAGCCGCTGCCGCCAGTAGTAAAATTGCGAAAGAACCAGACCCTGCCCTTGGCAAAACTGCGGCGTTGACAGCCCGCTGGTCTCTTGTGCCGTCACCATCTCCTGCCAATACCGCGTCTTTTCTTCCGAGCTGCGCATGATCTTACTTCTCCAAGCGTCCCAAGGAGCCATCATGCTGGCAACACAATACCCTCAACGAAAGAACGCCGCGGAGCGATCGCTTACGATTGAGCCCCTGATCCGGGATCATCTGGATCGTAATCATGATGAAAAACACCAGGAGGAAGAGCATGATATCGATCATCGGAATGATCTCGATGCGGCCCTTCTTGCGTTCGAAGTAACGCCGTTCCATCAGCTGGCCCTCGCCATCGCCACTGCCTGTGCGGCCGGTTCGCTGGGATCGGCGTCAGGATGCAACATGGGCTGTCCGTCCATGCGGTTGAGCAGCATGGTCTTCACCGAATCGAGCTGCAGCAGGATCATGCGTACCTGATTGTTGAAGGCATTAAAAGTGAGCAGGCCCAGGATGGCAATGAACAGACCGGAAGCCGTGGCGACCAGGGCATCGGCAACGCCTGCGGTAACTTCCGTGGGTGCGTGGCCCGGCGCTGCCAGCACATGGAAGGCGTGGAACATGCCGATGATTGTCCCGAAGAGGCCGAGCAACGGGGCCAGGGTGATGATGGTATCGAGCAACCAGAGACGGCGGTCGAGTTGGGGGGCAAGCACGATCACTGCTTCTTCTAGGCGGTTGGCCAGGGCATCGCCCTTGACCTGGCCGGCGTGGCTGGCTGCCATGCGCAACAGGCTCGCCTCCGGCAGCCCACCCGCCTGTTCGGCGAGGCGGTCGAGCACGACGCGATCCAGGCGACCATGACTGGCCAGCTCATGAACGATGGCGTCGCCGCGCGCCAAGGTGCGGCGCAGGTACCAGAAGCGGTCGACCATGACGGCAAGCTCGATCAGCAAGAGAAGCATCAGGACATAAAGAATGCCATCAGAATAGTTGGCCAGATGTACGAGGTAAGCGATGTTCACGGAAATACTCTCCTGATTTGGGAAGGCCTCAGGGTATCAGAATCGTGTGACACTATGATGAAGCCTAGATGACAAAAATGTGACATTCGATGGCTTTTATTTCGCACGCGGAATGCTCAGGCGATAGCCGAACCCGTGCACGGTCTGCAACCAGCTCGAGGCCCCGACCTCCTCCAGCCGCTTGCGCAGGCGGTGAATCTGCGCGGCAACGGTGTTCTGTTGGATCTGCCGCTGGCTCATCGTCAGATGCTGCGCGATCTCCATCGGTGAAAAGGCACGCTCCGACTGCTGCGCCATATAGTGAAACAAGCGGAATAAACGTTTAGTCAAGTCCAATTCCTGGTCAAAGATATACACGCGACGACTCTCCGGATCGACACGTAGGATCCCAGGAATATCGATCACTGCCTGTTCCCAGGAATGTCCGTGACGCAGCAGCGCACTCGCCTGGGCCAATACCAGCGCCTCGCTGGCAGGCGTCCCCACGTAGACATTGACACCCGCATCCAGAGCGATCATCGCCTCTTCGTCGCCTTCAGGGCCGAGTGCCATGACTGCTGTTCCACAATGCAGAAGCTCTCCCTGGCTTTCTAGCAAGGTGCCTGCCAGGTGGCTACCCCAGTCTGCGAAGATCAACAGCTGCGGCGACCACTGCCGCAGCTGCATGCCGAGCGCCCGGATATTCCGTACTTGCCTGGGCACGGCTCGCTGGCTCCGCAACCGCTTTTCAAGAGATTCCGCGAAGGGTCCGTTACCATGCAGCATCACCCGCGCATGAAAGAGCGGATCGATCTCCTCCCAACGGGTGGCAGCAAGCATGGTCAAGAGCTCACGCAGGTGTGTGACGTGATGTACGCCTGCAGCGATAAGGGCATGGATCATGGCAAGTCCCTATGTATGATTGCGGTGTACGAACGAAGATACCTTACGCTGCAGTGTAACGTTTTTATGTTACGTTTTTATGAATCTTTTATGACATTTTTGTGACAGTTTACTGACCGATGCCGCCTTTGCCGGAATGCGAGACAAAGACTTCTCGACACGGCTATAATCCCTAGAAATCCTCGGCCAGAACATTTTCCATGACCGAATTTCCACCAAGCTCATCTCCCAAAGCCAGACACGGCAACTATCGCACCATCTTTGTTTCCGACATCCATCTGGGTAGCAAAGGCTGTCAGGCCGAGGCATTACTGGATTTCCTTCGCCACCATGAAGCCGAGCATCTCTATCTGGTGGGCGACATCATCGATTTCTGGGCCCTGAAACGGCGCTGGTACTGGCCCGTTGCGCATAGCACCGTCATTCAAAAGGTGCTGCGCCAGGCTCGGGCCGGAGTGCAGGTCACCTACGTGCAAGGCAATCATGATCCTGTCCTGAGCCTGCTGGGCTCCTTTTTGGAGGGGGACGAGCACAAACTCGCTGTAGGAGAAATCCGTATCGTTCCGCATTGTGTCCACCAAACTGCCGATGGACGCCAGTTGTGGATCACCCACGGCGACCAATTTGATCTCAGCATGCACTACGCCCGCTGGCTCACCCATCTGGGCGATCGTGGCTACAGCCTCCTATTGACCCTGAACCGATGGCATCAACGCCTCAATCGCCTTCTGGGAATCCGCAGTCATTGGTCCTTGAGCGCCTTCGTCAAACATCGTATCAAACGCGCCGTGCAGTTCATCAGTCAGTATGAGGAATTCGTCGCGCGGGAATGTCGCCGCGGAGGCTACGACGGCGTCGTCTGCGGCCACATCCATCATGCCGAAATCAAGCGGATGAACGGCATCGAATACTACAACGATGGCGACTGGGTGGAGAGCTGCACCGCTTTGGTGGAAGACTTTGACGGCACCCTACGGCTGGTTCGTTGGCCGGATCTGGAAACGCCTGCGCAACAAGTCATCTCATCGCGTCTGGAGACGGAATGAAAATTACCCTGGTTACTGATGCGTGGTCCCCCCAGGTGAACGGTGTTGTCCGCGCCTTGCAGGCGACGGTCAAGGAGCTGCGGAGGCTGGGACATGAAGTGCATGTGCTTCATAACGGTGATGGCCCCACCATGCCCTGCCCCAGTTATCCGGAAATTCCCCTTGCCACTCAGCCGTTCGCCCTCGTCCGACAAACTTTTCAGGAAAACCTTCCAGACGCCATACACATTGCCACAGAAGGCCCACTGGGTCTTGCTGCACGGCTTTGGTGCGCAGGCCACCAGTGGCAGTTCACCACATCCTTTCACACCCGTTTTGCCGAATATCTTGCCGCCAGGTCCCCCGTGCCCCTCGCCTGGAGCTATGCTTTCTTGCGCTGGTTCCATAACGGCGCCGCGCACACCATGGTGTCCAATGCCGCTTTGGCCGACGAATTACGGACCTGGGGTTTTCGTAATCTGACGCAATGGAGCCGCGGCGTCGATAGTTCACTCTTTCGGCCCTGGCCTGGGCAAGACCCGCGCGAAATTCTCCCTGGCGCGCGACCGGCTTTCGTGTATTTTGGTCGCGTGGCTGTCGAGAAAAATGTGGAAGACTTCCTCTGTCTCGACCTCCCAGGCAGCAAGCACGTCGTTGGCGACGGACCGCAGGCCGACGAACTGCGCCACAAATACCCGGATGTGCATTGGCATGGTATGCGTCACGGTGAAGACCTGAGCCGCCACGTCGCAGCCGCTGACGTCATGGTCTTTCCCAGCCGCACCGATACGCTCGGTCTGGTGGTACGCGAGGCGAATGCCTGCGGCGTGCCTGTAGCCGCCTACCCGGTAACCGGTCCGCAGGCCAGTATCGTCGACGGACTCAATGGTTATCTTCGCGACGACTTGCGGGAAGCTGCTCTTCTCGCCCTTAACCTGCGGCGCGACGACTGCCGCAACGTCGCCTTGCAGTATAGTTGGGATAAGTGCACGAAAGATTTTCTCGAGCACCTCGTTCCCGTGCAGGGGAACTAATCAGGCCGCTTCCCGAGCGATTACCTTGGCATCCGGCTTGCCACCGGTTTCCGGCAAGGTCTCGCCCGCCATCTCCACCCCCAGAACTTGCGTCAACACTGCGCCCAGAAGCCCGGCCGAGGCAAGGATGAGAAGCAAACCACCGACACCAAAATGTGCTTGGAGGATGGGTAACAAAAAGACACTGGTCGCGGCGCCGACTCGACTGAATGCCGTACTGAAGCCATGACCGCTGGCGCGAAGCTCGGTGGGGTAGAGCTCGGTGGGAATGATCCAGGTAGTATTGCCGGGACCAAAACTGTTAGCCACCTGGAAAAGAATCAGGCCCACTGCGACGATGGCGAAGGGAGGTTCCCCCGTCAGGGCGAAGACGCCAACCAGAGCCAGACCCACAGCATCTCCGAGGAAACCCCAGATCTGCGTCTTGCGTCGACCAATGCGGTCAATGAGCAGAGCCAACGGTACCCAGCCAAACACAAAGCTCGCCGTGAACACGGCGTTTCCAATCACCGCTTGCTCCGGGGTGTGCAGGCCCAGATGCAAGAGCATGATCGGCAGGAAGATAGCCATGGCATATCCCATCACGTCCATGAGAAACCAAGGGATGGCCGCGTACAGCGTACGGCGGAGATAGGTTTTGCCAAACAGATCGAACCAGTTGTGTTGCTTTGCGCCTTCCATGCTAGCCGCCAGTTCCTGCAACGCCGCTTGCCGCTCGGATTCACTGAGTTGGGGTGCGAGCCAGCTGACCACTTCATTGGCCTCCTGCAGACGACCTCGGCGGATGAACCAACGCGGTGACTCCGGCAGATTGCGCCGAAGCCACAGCACCAGGACCGCTGGAACGGCACCAGAAACCAGCATCCATCGCCAAGCATCCGGACCAGAGTGCAAGAGTGCGATTCCCACTATACTGGAGACCAAGGCACCCCCCATCCACAAGCCAAAAATCCAGGTCATGGCTGCACCCCGCGACTTTTTCGGGAGGAATTCCGCCATGTACGTGGAGCTCAGAGGGTAATCGGCGCCCACTCCCAGCCCAAGGAAAAAACGTAGCACGATTAGTGACGTGGCATCCCAGGCAAAGCCGGAAAGCAACGCCGCAAAGAAAAATGCGGCAATGTCGATCAGGTAAATCGTTTTACGCCCCCAACGATCGGCGATTGGCCCACCGAACAGCCCGCCTACCAACGCGCCCACCAGCGCCGCGGTACCCAGCCCCCCCAATTCGGACGGCGCCAGGTGCCACTGCTCCTTGAGCAGGATCAGGGCAATGGCCATGATGCTGAGGTCATAGCCATCGAGAAAAATACCCAGACCCGAGGCCCACAATATGCGCCGGTGTTTCCGCGTAACCGCTTGCCGATCGAGGACATTGACCGCATTCATGAACGCTCCTGCGAATTCTGACGAAGGTTCGAGAGTAGCACAGAATTATGACACTTTTATGAACGTGCCAGACCGAGACGCCAAGGATTCCCATTTGTAATAATTGCGTCATATTTCCAGCCAATTTGCCGAGCATTGCCATGGAACCAGACTCTCGTCTACTCTTGAGCAAGGAATGTTAGGAACGACCCATGATGCAAAAACGAATACTGGTGTTGGGTGGTGACGGATTTTGTGGCTGGCCCACCACCCTGCATCTCTCTGCCCACGGCCACGAGCTTTTTATCATCGACAACATGGTACGGCGCCGGCAGGATGAGGAATTAGGCGTAGAGTCCCTCACCCCAATTCGCTCTCTGTCCGAACGCCTCGAGACTTGGCGACAATCTACCGGGCAAGCAATCGGACACGCCACCTTTGATATCGCCCGCGATTACAACGAACTCAAATCGCTCATCAAAGATTGGCGTCCTGACGCCATCGTTCACTTTGCGGAGCAACGCTCTGCCCCTTATTCCATGAAATCCCCTTGGCACAAGCGTTACACGGTCGATAACAACCTCAATGCCACCCATAACGTTCTCTGCGCCATTGTCGAAAATGGCATGGAAGAGTCCTGCCATTTGGTGCACTTGGGGACCATGGGAGTCTACGGCTACAAAACTTCCAGTTTCAAGCTACCCGAGGGATACCAAAAGGTTCGCTTGCTCTCTCCCGAAAATGGCGAAGAAAGTGAGGATACGGAAATCCTCTATCCGCCGGATCCGGGGTCCATTTACCACATGACCAAAACCCAGGATCAATTGTTCTTTTACTTTTATAACAAGAATGATGGGTTACGCATCACCGATTTGCATCAGGGGATCGTATGGGGCACTGAAACCGAGGAAACCAGTCGCGATGAGCGCCTGATCAATCGCTTCGATTACGATGGCGATTTTGGCACGGTACTGAATCGTTTTATCCTGCAAGCCGCCGTTGGGCATCCGCTGACGGTGCACGGCACTGGCGGACAAACGCGTGCCTTTATCCACATCCGGGATACGGTACAGTGCATCCGTTTGGCTATTGAACATCCGCCGGCACCGGGAGAGCGGGTGCGGGTTTTCAACCAAACTACCGAGACTCATCGCGTACGCGATCTCGCGCGCCTGATTCACGAACTGACAGGTGCGGAACTGCAATTTGTGGATAATCCGCGCAAAGAACAAACAGAAAACGAGCTTTTGGTGGAAAATCAGGGATTACAAAACCTTGGCCTGCAACCAATAACCCTCTCCGCCGGCCTCCTCGCGGAAGTGTCGGAAATTGCCGCCAAATACCAAGATCGTTGTCGCCGGAGCAAAATCCCCGCGCGCTCTCTATGGCGAGCGCGTAGGGACATGTAACGTCTTAGCTTTCCCGTGGTGGCTGGAAGGGGTTGAGGTCCTGCGGGCAGGTCTCGCCATACATCACATGGGCACGACTGACGATGAGATTGTCCACCTTGCCAATCGCTTGGACATCCTTGTTTTCGTAAGGGATGGTATGCAAAAGGTGGCGCATGGCATTGAGGCGCGCCCGTTTTTTATCGTCGGATTTGACCACCGTCCACGGCGCATAAGCAGTATCGGTATGAAAAAAAATCGTCTCCTTGGCACGGGTGTAATCTTCCCAGCGATCCAATGAAGCGAGATCCATGGGCGATAATTTCCATTGCTTCAACGGATGATGCCGACGTTCTTCGAATCGTCGACGTTGTTCTTCGCGAGTAACGGAAAACCAGAACTTGACCAAGTAGATGCCACTGTAGACCAAATGCCGCTCAAATTCCGGCGCCTGACGCATGAACTCTTGATATTCCTGCTCACTGCAAAAACCCATGACCCGTTCGACACCGGCTCGGTTATACCAGGAGCGATCCAGAAAGACCATTTCTCCGGCGGTAGGTAGTTGCTCAACATAGCGCTGAAAATACCATTGCCCTTTCTCTTTTTCCGATGGTTTTTCCAGCGCCACCACCCGCGCCCCGCGCGGATTGAGATGCTCCATGAAGCGTTTTATGGTACCCCCCTTGCCTGCTGCATCTCGCCCTTCAAAGACCACCACCAGCCGCTGTCCGGTGTTCTTCACCCAAGCTTGCAATTTCAGCAGCTCCACCTGGAGATCGTATTTCAGATACTCATAGTCGCGACGGGTCATGCGATTTTTATAGGGATAGCCGCCACTACGCCAATCGGGGTTGAGGGTATCGTCGGTATCGGCAACCCGTTCCTTTTCGAGCTCAGCGTGGATCATACGAATGTCATCCTCAGAAACGTCGGAGGCGACGATACCCAAAGCCGCGGCAATGTTCCCGCTGCTGGCATCCAGCTGGTGTTCGGCAAGATAGCGTCGCACTGCTGCGAGATGATGTTGCTGCGCCATTTCCGTACTGTCGCTGACAACAAAATTGCGGATTCCTGTTGGGCTCAGGTCGTCCGGGATATCGGTAACTTTCGCGGCTGTGGGATCGGCATCCTGGACCTCCACCACGGTTTTTTCGGACATCGCAGCCTCCTTCTCGCACGGAAAGCCGTAGTCTAGCAGAGCAATGTGACGTTTTTATGACAGGCGGCAAGCGCTTCCCCAACGCCATCACAAGCAATCACTTAAATCATATATTATTAACCGAAATAAAATAACATCGACTTTTCATTCAGTTAAAATAATATCAGCATATGTTCATATTATGTCTTGTTTTTATTCATCTTTTTCAACAACGCATAGAAATTTCCAGATTGTATCTATAGCCGTCTGTAGGCTATAAACGACAATGTTCAGATCAAGTTGTCTCTGGATCAACGCTAAGGAGCAAATCCATGCAAGTTCGCACCCCCTTACGCCTGGCGCGGCTAGCCTTTGTGCCCGCCATGGCCCTGAGCCTGAGCGGTTGTGCTCGCCATTCCCCGTGGTGGATCTTTGATCCTAAAGGAGTGGGCGCCAGCGCCAGCTACACGTACATGATGATCGACGTGGTGGTGATGCTGTCCATCGTCGGCATTACCGCCCTGCTCATTGTCTGGTTTCTCTGGAAATATCGAAAAGGCAACAAGCATGCCGATTATGACGGCAAATGGTCGCATTCCAATGTATTAGAGGTCGCCTTCTGGGGTATTCCCATTGCAGCGGTCGCCTTTCTCTCTTGGGCGGTAGCCATCAACGGCAGTTTTGCCGTTAATCCTTATAACCCGACCGCGATTACCAAGCAGATCAAACCCCATGGCGATCCCATCGATATCGATGTCATCGCCACAGATTGGCAGTGGTTGTTCATCTACCCACAATTCCATCATATCGCCATCGCCAATAAGCTGATCGTTCCCGCACACACCCCAGTATTCTTTAAGCTCACCTCTACCGCGGTTACTACCGATTTCTTCGTTCCTCAGTTGTTGGGAATGATCGACGTCATGCCCGGCATGCGCACCAAAGATGCACTAATGAGTAATCAAATAGGAACATATCAGGGAATAGCTGCAGATTATTGTGGTGCCGGCACTTCCTGGATGCTCTTCAAGACGGATGTGGTGAGCAAGACGGACTTCGACCATTGGGCCAAGGGTCTTGAGAACAATCCGCAGCAAATGGATTATCAGCAGTTCAATCGCTTTGCCGAACCCTATATCAACGTCGCAGAAAAGACGCCGGAATGGGGCCATGTAGAACCCGGCCTCTTCAATCACGTCATTTTGGAGGTGATGAATGGAAAAAAATGGCCGCTACCCATGTTCATGACCGAAAATATGTTCCATTACCTACAACTGCAGGCGGCGGAACATCGCTCTTGATCCGCAAAACAATGGAGAAACGCTATGTTGGTTAACGTACCTGGACCCTGGAGTCCATTATTGGGACGCTTGGCCCTGTCTGAGGTTCCCTATACAAACCCCATTCTTGCGCCTTTGTTCGTAGTCATCGTCATTGTTGGCATCGCCTTGGTGGCTGGAATTACGTACTACGGTAAATGGACTTATCTGTGGAAAGAATGGTTTACCACCGTCGACCATAAAAAGCTCGGCGTTATGTATATCATTCTCGGTTTGGTGATGTTGTTTCGAGGTTTTATCGATGGCCTCATGATGCGCACCCAGCAGCTCCTCGGCGACGGCCCTGGAGACAATGGCATGAAGGTGATGGGCGCCATTCATGGCTATCTGACGCCGTTTCATTTTGGTCAGATCTATAGCGCCCATGGCTTGATCATGATCTTGCTCGCCGCCACGCCATTATTGGTAGGGATCATGAACATCATCGTGCCGCTGCAGATTGGCGCTCGCGATATGGCGTATCCCTACCTCAACGCCTTGGGCCTGTGGATCACTGCCGCCGCCGTGGTTCTGATCATGGCGTCTCTGTTTCTGGGCGACTTTTCCCACAATGGTTGGTTCGGTTATGCGCCCATTTTTGAACTCTCTTACAGCCCGGGAGTAGGCGTAGATTATTGGATTTGGACCTTAGAACTCGTCGCTCTGGGAACCACCCTCGGCAGCATCAATTTTCTTGCCACCGTCGTCAAAATGCGCGCTCCCGGCATGACCTGGAGCCGTCTGCCGGTATTCACCTGGTCAGCCGTATCGGCCAACATCATCGCCCTCACCTCCTTTCCCTGCCTGCAGGTCGCTCTGGCCTTGGTAGGTGCCGACCGCTACCTGGGCACGCACTTCTTTACCGCCGGCTTCGGTGGCAACTTGATGCTCTATACCAATCTCTTTTGGCTCTGGGGTCATCCCGAGGTGTATTTTGTCATTTTGCCCGCCTTTGGCATGCTCTCGGAAATCATTCCTGCGTTTTCGGAAAAGCCGATCTTTGGCTACACAGCGATGGTTTTGGCAACTTTTGCCATTGCCGGAGTGTCCTGGATCGTGTGGTTGCACCACTTCTTCACCATGGGCATGGGTCCCTATGTAAGTACGGAATTCAGCGTCGCAACGATGTTGGTGGGTATCCCGACCGGCGTAAAAGTCTTCAATTGGGCTTTTACCATGTATAAGGGACGCATCACCATGAGCGCCGCCATGCTCTGGGCGGTTGGCGCATTGTTCTTGCTGCTGATTGGTGGTCTGACCGGCATGATGCTGTCCATTCCCGCCATCAATTACATGGTCCATAACAGTGTATTCGTGGTTGCCCATTTCCACATGATGCTGTTGTGCATCGTGTACGCCGTTTTTGGGGCGGTGATTTTCTGGTTTCCCAAAGTCTTTGGCTTCCGGCTCAGCGAATACTGGGGAAAGATGATGTTCTGGCTCTTTACCGCCGGAACCGCTCTGGTGTTTTTCCCGATGTTCATGCTCGGCTTCATGGGCGAGACCCGACGCCTCGATTGGCCTTTCAATCCGCAGTGGGCGGGCTGGTTTGCGGTGCAGGAAATTGGCATTGCCGTGTATTGCCTTTCTGTTCTCGCATTTGTGTGGATGCTCTATGTCAGTATTCGCGATCGTGTAAGAAATCGCGTGCACAGCTGCGATGCTTGGAATACCTCCCGCAGCCTCGAGTGGCTCACCGATACTCCGGTGCCCTTTTACAACTTTGCCATGGTTCCCCACGTCAACGCCCGAGACGAAGCGGCCTGGCGGCGGGAGCATGGGCTAGAGGGGACCCGTCCGGACCACTTCAAAGCCATCCATATGCCTAACAATACCGGCATCGCCGTCTACATCGGCGCGATGACCTTCCTCGTGGGCTTTGGACTGACCTGGAGAATCTGGTGGTTGACGGTAGCGGCTCTGGTCGCAGCAGTACTGCTGATGATCTATCGCTCGGCCAAGGGAGATCCCGGCTATATTATTTCCGCAGAGGAGATGGAGCGTCTGGATCGGGAATCGCGAGAACGCATGTTGGGGAACACCCAGTCCGAACCCATACGCGGTGGCTATCACGGGGGTACGGCAACAGCCTACTCACCATTGAAGTCAGAGCAGACCGGCACGCCGCCGAGTTCACGGGATTCCTTTTGATTGGCACGCTGCCGGACCGATCCGGCACCGTCCGCCTACCCCATGTAAGGAGTACTTATGAGTAGCACACACGATGTTTCCATCGACCCCAGCCAGGCGACCCTGTGGTCCGACGACTACGAAGGGCATGACGTTATTTCCACTCGGACCTTCGGCTTTTGGATGTATGTATTGAGTGACGGCATGCTCTTCGCCACCCTCTTTGCCGCGTATGGTGTGTTGAGTTACAGCCACAGCTATTATACCGGCCCGACTCCAGCGCAGTTCGTTGCGCCCTGGTACACTTTCATTCAGACCATGGCACTTTTCTTGAGTGTGCTCGCTTACGGTTTTGCGATGACAGCTCTCAAGCAAGGCAACAAAACTGGCGTCATCAATGCGATCATTGCATCGATGGTTTTGGGCATTGTTTTTCTTGGCCTTGATATCCATGATGTATTGCGCATGATCGGCATGGGGGTCACCCCAGAAGTCAGCGGCGGCCTCTCCGCTTTCTACGCTCTCACCCAAGTCCATGCCGCACATATCTTTGTTGGATTGCTATGGATGCTGGTCATGCTGTACCAGATTGTGCGCCAAGGTTTCAGCGAAGATGTCGTTGGCAGATTGCTAAGTCTCCGTATGTTCTGGAAGTTCCAAGCAGTCATGTGGGTGTTTATTTATGTCTTCGTTTATCTGTGGGGGTATATGTCATGAGTCATGGACACTCTGATCCTATCCATCATCCCGAAGTTCAGATGGCCAGTAAGTCCCATTACGTCACGGGCTTTGCTATCGCTTCCCTGCTGATGCTGGCGGCTACTATCCTGGTCAGCGGCCACGTACTACCACCATTTGCCCTGCTCCTCGCGATTGTTGGTTGCGCTGGCCTAGCGATCATCGCGCAGGTCTATTTTTTGTTGCATATCGACATCTCCGAACACAACATCTGGAATACCGTGGCACTTGTCATGTTCATCCCCCTCTTCGTCATTACCATTGGCCTAACTTGGTGGATGTTCTCGCAACTCTACCTGCGCACTATGCCGATGATTCCCGGCATGCCAGGAATGCACTGAGCAAGCACCGGGGGGTCACCTGATCCCCCACCCCGAAGGAGTTTATGATGCACGCGGAAATTCCCATCGCCCTGGCCATCTTATTGATCCTCTTCGTGCTTGCCCTTATCAGCGCCATGATCCTCCTGCGCTACCTGATACATATCGACGCGCAACAACAGCGCCTGGATCAGAAGGCCTCAACGCCAGCGCAGCAGCCGCACCTAAAGTCTCAAACATAGCTACGGCCGCTTGGTAAAAAGTCCGCCCGCCCCTATAATCCGAGAACCGTGCCGGCATAGCTCAGCAGGTAGAGCAGCTGATTTGTAATCAGAAGGTCACGAGTTCGATTCTTGTTGCCGGCACCAATTAAAACAACTAGTTAAGATAACATCTTGCACTCTTTTTTTCCGTCTTTGGCTACAGTTCTGCCAAATTTCACTGCTCGCGTTGAACCTCAAGGACAATAGAGCAGAGGTCGTTCAGCCACCCTCATGGGAATTCTGGCTTACCTCGGGCTTTTTTATGAGCCAAAGAAGACATGGTCCGACCCCAATAGACCCCCTTCATCTGCGTGGCGCGACGGTTCACGAAGAAGACAAAGCAGTGCCCAAGGGATCCCACCCCAAGAACTGCCGTACCAAAGCCGACAGCCCATCGAAGGGCTTGCGCATGTCTACCGGTACTCGGCAATTGAAGCCCGGATACGCCCTTCGGGAAAGAATAGGAGCTACGGTAAAGAATGGTGTATGAGGATTTGCTGACATGATTCAGGTGGCGTCCTGTTGAGGGTCCGCCAGGGTTTCATAAGCCGGTACCCAATCGATAAAGATCACCCCGGCAAAGAGGTCGCTGAGCCTCTGGGGGTGCTGAATGCCTCGCCACCGTTTCTCGGCCTCCTGCAGGAGCTTGAAGCTCAGCCCGAGAAAGCTGCTGCGGGAAACACAATTCTTGGTGCGGCTAGTCCGCTGGCGACCCGTGGCACAGGTTGACTCGATGGCATTGCTGCTGCGGATGTGCTTCCAGTGCTCCGCCGGGAAGTCATAGAAGGTGAGGAGTACGTCGCGGTCTTTCTGCAGCTTCTCCACCGCCTTCGGATACTTGGCCTGGTAGTTCCGTACAAAGGCTTGCCAAGCCTGCTCTGCCGCTTCCCGGGTCTCGGCCATCCAGATGTCCTGCAAGGCGGCCTTGGCCTTGCTCTGCAGCCGCTTGGACAGCTCATTGAGGATGTTGGCGGTCTTGTGTACCCAGCAGCGCTGGTGGCGGGTGTCCGGATAGATCTCGGTCAAAGCCGACCAGAAGCCTAGCGCACCGTCCCCAATGGCCAGCAACGGCGCTTCCTGCACGCCCCGGTCGCGCAGATCCCGTAGTACCTCCAGCCATGACGCTTTGGACTCGCGCAGACCGTCCGTGACCGCCACGATTTCTTTTCGTCCCTCTGCGGTCACGCCAATGATCACCAAAAGGCAGAGCGCGGGTCATCCTCCGCCCGCAAGTTGGTGTAGATGCCATCGGCCCGCCGGCATGCGTAGCGTTTCCCCCGTAAAGATCGGCGCTGCCACTCGGCGTGCTCCTGCGCCCACTCGGCTTTCAGGCGCCCCAGCGCGACCGGGGACAATCCCTGCGCCTGCTCGCCCAAGAAGGCCACCAGGGCACTGCGCAGGTTGCCGGAAGACACTCCGCGCAAACACAGCCAAGGCGGAGCGGCAGCAATGGTCTGAGAACGGCGGACATACGGAAGCACCAGGCGTGAGCGAAAGCCAAACCCCGAACCCGAGCGGTCGCGTGTCTTGGGTACCAGCACAGGCACAGGGCCTAGGCGGGTGAGAATCTCGCGCTCTGGTTGGTAGCCATTACGCACCACTGCCTGCCGACCATCCCGCGTGCGCACCGTGCGCAGCTCCTCCAAGGTGGCCGAAAGCTCGGCTTCCACCGCCTGCTGAATCAACTTCTTGGCCCCTGTAGCAGAATCTCTTCAATGCCCACTCCAAGCTCTGCCCATTCTCCCGCTACTTTGCTATCTTCTTTCACGGCGCATTCCTTTGTTGCTGATCGGATCTCGAAACCCTGTTCTAGCAACAGTGCGCCACCCCCTCAAGTCAGCTGTAACCGGCCCGTACACCAGATTCGATCATAGCTCCGGCATGACCGACAACCCGCAACAAAGTGCGGACGTTAGATTCTTACGTCGATTCTTCAAGCGAGAAGCGGTGCAACAAAGATCGAGAGAGCTGCGCCAGATACTCTGAAAACGCATCGCCCACTTCCGGGTGTCTTTGCGCAAAGGCGATTGTGGCCTGTAGATATCCTAATTTGTCGCCACAGTCATATCGTTTTCCGTTGAAGAGATAGGCGAGGACTTGACGCTCGCCAAGAAGACGGGATATTGCATCCGTGAGCTGCAATTCACCACCCACACCAATTTTTGTTGTCTCCAGAAAATCAAAAATCCTAGCGGGAAGGATATAACGGCCAACCACACCAAGGTTGGAGGGGGCCTCTTCCGGACGCGGTTTTTCAACGATCGCGCTAACTTGGTAGATGCCTTTTTCCCATGGACGTGCGGCGACCACACCGTAGCGATTGCTGTGCTCGATAGAAATCTCTTCTACTCCCACAATGACCGTCTGATATCGCCGATACTGATCCAGCATCTGGCTTAAGACTGGGATTTCCGCAAGCATCAGGTCATCTGCGAGAAGAACGGCGAAAGGCTCATCACCGATCACTGGGCGGGCCGTAAGCACGGCGTGGCCCAGACCTAGAGGATATGGCTGTCGCAAAAAAATGGTGCTCACGTGCTTAGGAAGGATAGACCGTACCTGTTCCAATAGCTTATTCTTGCTCTTCCTTTCCAATTCCACTTCCAGCTCGTAAGAAACATCGAAATGGTCCGCTATTGCGCGTTTACCTCTGCCAGTTACGAAAATCAATTGATCACATCCTGCCGCGATAGCTTCCTCAACAGCATATTGGATCAACGGTTTGTCCACCACTGGCATCATCTCTTTCGCACTCGCTTTTGTCGCCGGTAGAAAGCGAGTTCCCAGGCCAGCAACAGGAAACAATGCCTTTCTGATCTCATTCATACAGTCCTCCCAGTTGATTCCTAATTTCCAACACTAGCAACGCGCGTTAACTAACCTATTGTTGTCTCAATGCAACCACAAATGTGACTCCATAATTTTATCTTCGTCGTGCCCAGGAAAATTTAAAATGTTCGGACATATCAAGGCGCGTTCAACTCGTCCCACAATACTACATGCGGAGATTTTGCTACATCGCCAAGGTTTTTTTTCTGCTGCATAGCAGTTGCTCTGGCGATAACCACGTTGGGCCCAATCACTTGTGGAGACCCAACCAGTCCTGGCGAGAGGGCGTGGCCGTCCGCTATATCATCCCTTACAGCGCGGACATACTGCAGTTCCAGCGAGGGAGTATCACGACCCGAATTTTCGGTGCTCAAATGATCGGGAGACCACCATGTCTCTAACTCCCCGTGTCGCGAAAAACGGAAAGCATGAGAAAGATAGCCAAAAGCGAAAAGCGCGAGGTTCTGATCGTAATAGTAAGCGGGCTTCCCTAACAAGCCAGACTGACGGTCAAAACTATGTTGCAATCGTTCCGTTTGCCTTGCTACTGCTCGAATATCGTGAGTAGCCACGAGAAATGGAAGAACCGCTGCGGAAAATCCCGCCGGCCCTTGTCCTTGTGGCTGACCAGTCAGACTGTTCGCTGCAACGGGCGGGTAGTTCTGCTGGTGCAAATAAGCGGCCATGCCAAAGAGACTCTGCATTAACTCTTGGGCGAAAGGTTTTTCACCTTTTGACATTCCTGCCCAAAGGTAGACCCTTATCGCGTTATAACTGCCCTCGTCACCTTGCGGTGGAACAAAAGTCCGACCATCAGCATCTAACCCAATCCAATCCGGTGCGAAACCTTTCGGACTGATCATACGCATAAAATTGGGAAGCTGCGATGCCATCACTTGCCAAGGGCCTGTCGAGTCTGCCTGAGCCAAGCCCAACAGCAGCGGCAATGGCATGTAACTGGGGTTAAAAACATATCGGCGATACCCTAGGGAAAATCCATAGGAGCCAGGCAAAAGCATTGGCGTCGAGCTTAGCTTCATAGTGCGAGCATTCACTCTGCGCGCGAACGAAATGTTGACCACCTCCTTGTTGGCGATAGTTTGCGCCAGCCGTAACCCCAATGCTCGATATGCGGGACGATGCCACAGACGCCCCGCTTGTATGAGCGTGTACGCTAACCAGAGATCGGCGTCAGAAGCAGAGTGCGCGCTAAGTAGTGTCCATTTTCCCGGGGATTTTTTTCCCCAGAGCCAACCTGGCAATTTTACTCCCAACTGACCTGCCGCGAGATTATCGTTCGTCCAAGAAAGGATTTCGGCGAAGCGGCTAGGCTCATTGGCAACTAGGGAAAAAAACAGGGCGTAGGACTGTCCCTCAGAAGTACTGATTCCTCCTCGGTGGATATCAATCACACGCCCTTGCGGGTCCAGGAAATGCCTGGAGTATGCCTGCCAATAGACAACCCACTTTGCCACCGTATTCGGTAGGAGTTCGACTGCCAAGACTGCATCGCTGCTCATCAATGCCCCCAAACACAGTAGCCCTACCATCAGCAACCTGCCTGGATTTGCCATATATTACCCTTATTACATTCACCAAGGTCGCAAGCCAGAGCAAGTTGGAAGAAGGCACAAAAATCAGAAAGTCTTGCTCAGAGAAAGCGCCGCGTAACCAACATTAGCTAAGCCATCTTGTTGCTGCATTCCGCCATCCAAGGTTAGCCCCCAGCCCTGTGACAAACTGACATCGACATACGCACCATATTGCCGGATCTGGTAATTACGTCCACCAGAAGGAATGAATTCAGGGCCACAATGCCAGCGCGCACCCAAGGGGATTCCGAATCTCAGTCTGGACCAGTATGAATCCTGGCCAAAAGCATAACTACCAATGCCTGACAGATAGAATCCATGACTCAGAGGAAGATGCAATTGCACCTGGGGAACAAAGGTAAAACTAGACCGATAGGGTCCACCTGCTGGAATTGCCGGTTGCAACGAAAAATACTGATAGCCAAAGCTACCGGATATATTCACCTGCAGCACACCAACAGAAAATGCATAACCGAGCCCAAGGGAAACCCCGGGGACCCGTGCTTGCACCAGTACTGGTGCGTCACCCACACTACTAGAATAGTGAAAGGTAAGATAGTTGAGAAAAATTTGTCCATAAAGTCCACGCCCGAGAGCGCTGCCGACGAACGGTTGAATCCAGCCAAGGTAGTCATATGAGCTTTGTGCGGATTGCTGAACGCCAACAAGCGCAAAATTTTCGCCCATGGCCGGCTTAGCAAAAATGCCAAAGAGAAGCACGGTTAGAACGAAAGATCGAAAGCCGTACGATAGGATAGTAGGATGAGGGAATCTCATTTTGTCCTGCCTTGGACACCATCCAAAACTTGACTCTCCGCTGGTAAACGCCGATATCGACTGCGCACTCGGGTATAGATCAGCACGGACATCGCCAACGCAAGTGCGAAAAATAATGCAATAGCAAGCCATACGTGTCTGCTTACCCACACGCCTATTCCACCACTGGCGCCAAAGGCGAAAAAAGGAATGTCTTCCATTGCCACAGCGTGTACGCTCTTGCCGCCGGTTTGCCACCAATCGGTAAAACCCCGAAGTTGAGGCCAAAGATCAAAGCCGATCAATGAATCCACGCCCCCTTCCAATGTGCCTGGCTCGACAGCAGAAAACACGATCAGCGGATGTTCGTGGTAGCTCGAGCTCAGCGCCAGGGTTTGTTTTTGCAAATGAAAATCATAAACTGTTAGACTGTGTCCGCTTCCGGGCTCTATGTTGCGCAACATCCGTGTAAGCTCCCAAGTACCTCCTCCCGTATTGCTCGATTTGATTCCCACTGAGCGTCGGAGGGTGCTTGGTAATTGTGACAAAGGTGCTATGGCAAGTATTGGGCCATCGTGCAGATCGTTGCCGAAACTTACATGAACGGGAAAAACCTGCCCGTAAATCTGGGCGATCTTACCAAGTAATGTCACCATAGCCGATAACGTGTCTGAGCCGCTATGTTCTGGTAAAACCAAGTTCACTTGCTGTCCGGGTCGTAGCCCCAGCATCCCTGCGGAACTAAGTGCGGTCAGATCGAGATGGCGTAGAACACTCCCCCCTTGCCAAGTAAACGTCGAGTCGGAAAATACACTCAGTTGAAGATTGTCCCGCTCCACGTTGTACAGAAAATCATGGCTAGAGGCAGGAATCAGATTGGGCACCAGGGTTAAAGTATTCCATCCTGACTTTGCTACAGTGCTGGGGATGCTCACCGCATACTTTAGGTATTTACCGCCTGTAGGGGAGTTAAGAGGTATCGAACCTTCCAAAGCACCATTAAAAAGAACGTTTAGATCAGCAGTACCCGACATCCCGGCAGAGTAAATTAGGTTTAGCCGGAGTTCACCATCGCGCTGCCACCCACCGTTCCAGATCCGCACAGATATAGGCCCACTAAACCCATTGAGAGTTGCTGTCTTGAATCCTGCCGCTGACAATGGAAAAGTGGAACGCGCAAATGGCGTCACGTTTACCGGTAGGGTCTCGGACTTGGAATCAGAACCTATTTCTTTCTGTAGACTCAAGCTTGAAACTGGAGGGAAGTGCAAATGTTGATCGGCGAAGGTCTCAGCAGCCTGGAGGACCTGGTCTTGATCCCTCCCGGTCAAGATGAGTAGATAATGGTTAATATGGTTAGGGAATTGTCGAATAAAAATTGATGTTTTGGTTACCTCGCTAATGCCAACCTGCTTAAGAATTTCTCCTATCTCATCAGTCGTTCCTACGATAATCGCTATGCGACTATTTTCTGGCAACTTGTGAACTATGCTGTCGAAGCCATAATCAGTGCGATTGACTTGCAACATATGCCACTGAATTTTTACGGGTAAGAATTGATAACGCAAACCTATGCCTTGCGCCACGTAACTTATCGCCTGTAGATTATCTTTATTCGGTGGAGAATAGACCGCCACTTTTGGTGCATAATTCAGGGCTGCCCTATCGAAAAACCAATCCATGTGATCGAGAAGCGCGGGAATTGGTTTGGGAGTAGTCAAATACGCAAAATCAGAAGCGCGAGGGTCCAGTTGGACCCAATTTAGTTCCGAGTCGCCGGTGACCCCAACCAGCTTCAAGATCAGACTGTGAAAGCCGGGGTCGAGATGCTGCGTGGGAATTGCAAATTTTTTGTCTACATCTTTACCTGATTGTACGTCTAACTGAGCAATGGTTTCCCCATCAGATTCCGCCTCTAACAGAGCCGAATTAGCCAAGCTGCGGGATACGTGTCCGTAAATATGCACATTGATCGAGTTGACCTTCTCTCCAAACGGGATAGAAAAAGGAATGCGAACAGTCGCGCCATGGCCTTGGAGGATAATCGGCGCCTTGCTACCTATCGTGGTAGCGAAGGCCAGCTTAACCATCTTTTCATATGTTGGCTGATTCACGTTGTCACTTTCAGAGACAGACCCATCCGAGGCAGTTGCTATCAGACCAGAGTCCGCCCAAGTCCAACTGGGCCAGAGAAAGACCATGAGGAAAGCCAGTGCCGACCACTTCATGCCGCGCCTCCTTCAGGCTCCAGCGTTGACGGAACGACCCACATAGCATCGAGATCCGAAATACTCCGAGAGGAGGGTGGTGTAGGGGCCACGTTTTGTGGAACTGGAGACATCGTCGGCGTCCGGAAGTCGTGACTGCGACGTATCCATACCACTGAAAGTGGAACCTGGCAGACGCGCTGAACCAGATCCGTTATTGGCATATCACGCAACAAATGCCAAACATGCTTGCCACCAAAAACCAGCGCAAGGCGCATGAACAGCATTAACGCCCCTAAAATGCTCCGTGATCGCCGACGCTCGCGCGCCAAACGCAAAAGATCGTTGCTGGAGCCATAGGCAATGTTGACGGCGGTTATGACGTTCTCCACATCACTATGATCAAACAGTACAGACAACAAGATCTGTTTTCCGGGAACCGCATCACGCATCCCACTAACCCTTGCACGCAGCACTTCGCCTGCTCCAAAATCCAGGGAAATGTCAGACCCAAGATGGATCGATCCCACTTCATGATCGATAGCCACGGAAGCGCCTCGCCAAGAAATATCCTGGGTATTTCCAAGCACCGGCTTCTTGTTCGTACCGAAATTTATCGCTACCTGTTTCCTCAATGGAACTCGGGCAGAAGTGCGACGCTGAGGCTTCTCATGGGCAACCCCAAGAACAGCGAGTAGAAAGAGAGTGTCAAGCACTGCCCAAAACATGACAAAGCCAATCGCATCAACTTGAGCTCCAACTTGCTGAATGAGCTCTACACCAGATAATATGGCAGCGATATTTACCAACAGCAACACATAAAAAGGCCAGGACAGCACGGAAATAAAATGGCGGTCAAGATACTCGCCTTTTGGTGTAACTTTAAAGTTTGGAGATTTTGGGCTCCAGAAAACTTTTGTCATCGCCGTAGCTATGAATACGCTCTGCAGGGTTTCATATACCTGCGAGATGAATGGCCAACGCACGCGACGATAGTAATGCTGCGCAACGATCAGTGAACTAGCTAAATAAGGGACTAGGTACACCAGAAGCTGTTTAGGTGTCGTATGACAGATAGTGATACCAAAAATCAAGTATGCTGGAGGTGCCATTAGCAATATGAGACGCGAATATGCGAACAGCCAATAGACAATCAGATTGGTATAGAGCAGCTTTTGTACTGTTTTCAACCCCTTCTGAAACCAAGGATTCTTTAACAGAAATATTTGTAGCATCCCTGTTCCCCAACGTACCCGCTGGACGACCATCCCCGTGACGGTTTCCGGCTGCAAACCACTCACCATAGCTTTATTCAAATAGAGGGTACGATATCCCAGGCGCATCGCATCAATGGTTGTTTCTGCATCTTCCGTGATCGTTTGACCGGCGATCCCCCCAAGCGATTTCAATACAGGCTCACGTAAAACCGCAGCCGATCCGCAAAAGTAGGAAGTGCCCCAAAAATCTAGTCCGGGCTGCATGACGTCATAGAATAACTCGTTCTCTCCCGGTCCGCGCGGCAACAACAAGTTTTTTTCGACCGGGTCTTGTGTTACGAAATTATGAGGAGTCTGAACTAGGAATAATTTATCATCGTGCAAGAAGAACGGTACTGTGCTGCGCAAAAAATCACGGGTCGGAATATGATCGCAGTCCAATATCGCAACTAAATCTCCCGCTGAAACCTCCAAGGCATTATTAATATTTCCTGCTTTCGCATGAGAGTTATCCCTCCGGGTCAGGTACTTTGCTCCAAATCTGTCAGCCAAAGCATGCAACTGATCCCGACGCTCTTTGGCGCTCGCTGCTTTCTTTACATCTGGCTGCTGGCACTTCTTTTCGGTACCGCCGTCATCCAAAAACCAAACTTGGAATTTGCTCTTCGGATAGTCGAGGTTCACCGCTGCTGCCAAGGTGGGGACGATTACATCCAGATCTTCGTTGTAGGTAGGTATAAAAACATCCACAAACGGCAGTTCCAACTCAGCTTTAGGCAATTCTGGTATGCGGTGGTCAATTGGATTAATGTTCACCAAGTGATTAAACATTAGCATAATAAAACCGTAAGACTCTGCTAAGAATAATAACCAGCCAGCTATCTCACTATCCAGTCCATAACCGATGGGCATGGTCTCCGTTGCTCGCCAATAAAGGTAACGCCACCCGAAATATGCGCTCGCAAAGATAATCGCGTAGCGAGCAAGTAATTTACTAACTGCACTTTTCCGGTGCAGATCCCAATTGTATAAAACTAGCATCGCACCAATCAGGAAACACGAGACGTATATCTGTGCTGATAGAGGCGCCTGCACCTCTGCAACTTCTGCTATAATGAGGCATATGAGTGCCACGAGAGCAAAATCGAAAAAATTGCGTGGTTGCCAACTACGATTCGCAAAATACAGTGAGACCTTACGAACAAATACGTTCCGAAACGTTCTTTCCGTAGCAATATAGAATGACATATAACTTCGAAAAGCACCAGCAAAGACTGCTGAAAGGGCCGCTACGTATCGCATAATCAATTCACTCCCTTATGTCAAGGCGTCGGCACACTAAATTCACTTTTACTCGCTATTCACACTCCTGCACTGTTCAGAAGGGCGCTGCAATCGCGTTTGGGCTCTACCACGATCATGAGTGATCTGGCCAACAATCGCTAACTTGACGCCCAATTTCATAAAGCAATATTCGTTCCGCACAATACTTGCTACCGACAGCGCCAACGTCTCAACTATTTTCATGATTTGGAATATGATTAATACCTCCCTCTCATGTTGCAGAAAAGGAGATTTTGTGGTGCAGCCTGCCCATCGTTGGTGCGCATCGCGATTCTTCGCACCGGCGTGGTGCGGAGCCACATAGCTGCGATGTTTGCAGAATGACGGATGCCCTGGAGGATCAGAATTATCGCGCCACTCATGTAAGCTTGAAACATGTTTAGTTGTCGTGCGGTAACAAAGGCGGTGGCTGATCAATCAAATTCGGCAAGAAACTTTACGTAAATGTAAAACTTTTGTTACAGTCAAGCTGTCGGACGGTTATTGGGAAAAGCCGATTGAGTTGAATCCATCGTCTGCTTGGAGTACTTAAAAACTCCATTTCCGACGCGAGTGAGAATTTGCGACTTGGCAGGACCAAAGCAGAGGCCGCACTGAAAAATCAGCGAACGAATGGAAGTGTGAGGTGCCCTGAGCGGCGAGCTTTTGCTTCTTTACGATCAATAATGTCGTAGCGCTGCTGCATGAACCAATTCCGTCTCCCCGCCGATGATCTTGAGTATGAAGTGTTCTCCGCTCTCTGGGAGCTTGGCGCTGCCTTTGTGCGCGAGTTGCACGATGAACTTTCGGCGCGTGTGCCACGGGGGTTTACGACCACTGCCAAGGTAGTGGATCGAGAGCGGTCGCGGTCGCGGAATCTTTTGTCTCGCTTCGTAGGCGCAAACCCGCAGTATACCGTCGCAGCCTTGGTGCAGGCGGCAGAAGAACTTGATCCCTCCCCCCTCGAAGGACTCGGAAGGGCCATTCTTGAGCACAAGAAATCCACGGGGCAGGAGTGATCCGATGCTGATGATATTCATCCTGCTTTTCGGTGGGTTATCGCTGCATTTTTTGCCTCTCTACCTACGGACGACTAGATCACTCTGTTGATGGCTCTGGAGAAGAGGCGCTTGCTCTACACCACACCCGGCAAGGACGCAGCGGCCTTTGCCCGTTTCGCAGAGGATCTCCAAGCCCATATTGGTCACGCTGAGCACATCACCGGGGTTCAATGTGACCCCCTGAAGCGATGTTGCCACCCCCCCTTCAAATGGATTCAATCGGGAGATTTCATCATCGAGGGAACCAAACTGTCTCTAGGCATTCACAATACTTATGGGCTTTGGAGTCACGTTAACCACTCGCCACCTGCCAGGAGGGGTTCCATGACGGATGCTAAGCGCGGTACCTTTCGATCATTTCGCGAAGAATGGGTCATACAACGTGTCCGCCTGATGGAGGAGCGGATGGCGCGCCTCCGCCAGGTGTTGGGTGAACCGCGACGCTGGATTTCCATATGGTTTCTCGCGTATGCACTCCTGGGCGCTGTTTCATCAGGCTTACTGCCTATCTTACTGCCACTGATGATTGTTGGGGTCACCCATCATCTCAGCTGGGTTGCGTATGTTATGGGGGGATTCAATCTCGGACTCCTCACCTCACCCCTGTGGGGCGTTATGGCGGATCGTTACCGCCTTTATCGCCCAATTTTTTATGCCGGCTTCTTAGTCTTAGCCGCGTCCTTGGCAATCATGCCCTTTGTACCGGGCATCATCCCTTGGACGGCGCTGTCCTTCCTGGCGGGTGCCGGCACATCGGCGGCGGCGACGATGGCGAGCCTCTTCGTCGTCGAATTTGATCCGCAAAATGACTGGGAGCCCCGGCTTGGATGGTTGCAAACGCTGAATGGAGCCGGACAGGTGATGGGACTGTTGGTCGCCGGCATATTCGTGGCGAATTTTACCGTGGGACTCCTATGCTCCGCAGCGATCATTCTCCCGGCCCTTTGGCTCGGCGCTAAGGGGCTTCCCAGTAAATCGGAGATTGATTGGAGGGTGCAGGTGGGTCAGCGTATGCGGCGGGATCTGGACTGGCGTTTCCTCGCCATCTTCGGCAGGCCCGAGCTTCTAGCTGGTGGGATTTCGCGCTTTTCCCATCACCTCTCGCTACAGGGCGTGAGGCGTCTTTCGGAAGTGTTGGGCAGTCGCTTTGGCCGATTTTTGTTCTCCTGGTTTATCGTCGCATTTGGCGTGGCAGCATTCTTTGCCTACTTCCCGGTCGCCATGCAGCATGCCTACCACGTCGCGCCCGCTCTTACCTCCAGTACCTACGCCGTTACTGCCGCGATTGCCCTCGTGCTGTACTCTGTAGGGGCGAGATTATCCGGGAAATATGGTGCTGGACGCGTCTATCGCTGGTCATTGCTACTGCGTTTTCTTGGCTTCTTGTTATTGCTGAGCGTTTTCTATTTGCCCATTCCAAAGGCCGTCATCGCGCTCATTGGCTTTGCCTTGATCATTCTTGCGTGGCCGTTGCAAAGTATTTCCGGAATGACATTGACTGCGCGTTTGACGCCGTTTAGCCAAGGGTCAGCCATGGGATTGTTCAACGCCAGTGGGGCGATTGCGACGGTACTGGGCACCTTTTTGGGTGGGCCTTTGGTGGCAAGCATCGGCTACCCAATTCTATCCATCCTGGCGTTGGTGGGCATACTCTTGGGTTGGATGAGTGGACAAAACTTGCAGCCAGAACAGGTCGTTCGGGAAAGTTTGGAGAAAATCAGCATGGAAACCACATGAATGGACGGTTGGATTTTTGGTGAATGCCTGCTGGATGACTTTGGGGATACGCAGCGGGTTGGTGGAGCTCCCTTCAATGTTGCGTGTCACCTTTGGTCGCTGGGCAGTAACGTACGCTTTATCAGCAGATTGGGAAAGGATCCTTCCGGCGCCCGGATCCGAAACCACCTCCAGCTTTGGCCGGACGCCCGGGCAATCTTGCAAGAAGATGCGACACTGCCGACAGGGAGGGTACTCGTCCACGATTTAGGGCACGGTGAGCACCGTTTTGAAATTTTGCCCCATCAGGCCTACGACGCGATCCAATATGACAAGCCATTGGTTGACGCTACACGTAACCAATCCTTTTGGCTCTATCACGGGACTCTGGCTCTGCGCGAAAACGGTCCCAGCCGAAATACATGGCGCCAATTGGCTTCGCGTGCAAATTGGCGCTTCGTGGATATCAACTTGCGTGCTGGCAATTGGGAAAAGAACACTCTCGAGGAGTTTCTGACTGGGGCTTCGATATTGAAATGCAACCATGAGGAACTTGCCCTATTGGGAAAAGAATTTTGTCTGCAGGGAGCCGATTTAGCTGACACTATGGCGGCCCTGGGCCAGCGTTTTGCCGTAGCAGAGATATTGGTAACGGCTGGCGCCCAGGGCGCGGCGTATTGGGACGGTAGATCTCTCCATCAACATCCTGCAGTACCGGTACAAATTCGGGACACCGTTGGTGCAGGAGATGCCTTCAGTGCAGGATGGATATACGCGCGACTACAGGGACGTGCCTTTACCGAGTCCTTACGTTTGGCGAGTCAGTTAGCGGCGCAGGTATGCGCCCTGTCGGGAGCCCTACCGAGTAATCCCAAGGAATTTTATTGTAAGCTTGACTAGGCGCATTTGATGCGCCACCGTCAGACAACAGACAGGTTGAAGGAGAATTTCGTTGATCCCGTCAGAGCCCTGTTTTTCGTACCCGCGTTACGCAGGCGCCAGCCCAGCACTAGACGATGCTTACCAATTAATCGAGGATGCGAAGGTATTTTATCGTGGGCAGTTGGTAGGCACGGTTGCTAGCGTCGATCTCAACGCGCCAGCAAGCAACTACGCCGACTGTTTTGTGCGGGATTTCTTTCCGGTTGGTCTGATCATGCTATTGGAAAACCGGGAAGACGTAGTTCGATCCTTTCTTTATCTGATCATGCAGTTGCGGGGGCAGCAAGAAGATCTCGAAGGCCAACAAATTGCGCCTGGAGTTCTACCGGCCTCCTTTCGTGTGCAGCATGATGAGTCTGGCAACGAGCGAATCATTGCCGATTTCGGCGATCGAGCCATTGGCAGGGTGGCGCCAGTGGATTCAATGATGTGGTGGTCGATATTGCTGCAAGCATATGTACATTACACCGGTGATATTGCTTTTGCGCACGGCCCGGAAATTCAGCGGATGCTGCGGATGATCCTGAGTTTGTGTCTGCAGAGTCGTTTCGAGGTCTTTCCAACCTTGCCGGTCCCCGACGGCTCCTTCATGATCGATCGGCGCATGGGAGTCTACGGCCACCCTCTCGAAATTCAGGCCCTATTTGACAGTACGTTGCGTGCTGCCTCTTTGTTACTTCCAGAATCTGGGAGCCATTGGTTGTTGAATATGGCACAACGGCGGCGCGAAATTTTGCGTTCCTATGTGCAACGATATTATTGGTTGGATATGGACGTGCTCAACCGGATTTATCGTTTTGAAACGGAAATGCTTGGTGAGAATGTAGAGAATTTATTTAATATTCATCCCGAAACGATTCCCTTGTGGGTACAGGATTGGCTTCCGGATGATGCCGGGTACTTCGTTGGCAATTTGGGACCCGGAAGAATGGATTTTCGGTTTTTCGCGCAGGGTAATCTGCTGATGTTGGCAACTGGTATGGCTACCGCGAATCAGCGCGTGGCGTTGACCAACCTGATCGAACAGCGTTGGACCGACTTGATTGGGCGCATGCCCATGAAGCTGGTTTACCCCGCTATCGAAGGGGATGAATGGCGACTGATTACTGGCTCGGATCCAAAAAACATCCCCTGGTCTTATCACAATGGTGGGCATTGGCCGGTGCTGATTTGGCCTCTGGTATCAGCACTGCTGAAAAGCGGGCGAGCAGACCTCGCGGGAATGGCCTGGAATTTGGTCGAAAAGCGCTTGATGTTAAATCGGTGGCCAGAATATTACGATGGTCGTTTAGGTCGATTGGTAGGGCGACGCGCCAATATCGGGCAAGTGTGGAGTGCGGCGGGATTTCTTCTTGCGCGCTATTTCTTGGATGATCCTGGGTTGTTGCTTCGCTTAGGTATTGACGAACCTAGCCCTGCTGAGGTTAGCGAGGTGAATTCTTAGCCCATGACCGTAGACAAGCAATTGGTAGAACCGGCGGATCATCCGCAAGAAAAGGGCTCGCCGTTGCTTTACTTGGTGCTTATCAGTATCCACGGGCTCATTCGTGGCCAGAACATCGAGCTTGGGAGGGATGCAGACACCGGAGGTCAGATACTTTATGTACTTGAGCTACTTCATGCTCTGGCGGCACATCCGAAAGTTTCACGAGTTGACCTGCTGACCCGTCAAATCATCGATCCTAGAGTGAGTGATGACTATCAACAAGAACAGGAAATTCTGTCGGATGAGCCGAAAGCACATATCATTCGACTCCCTGCCGGGCCCGAGGAATATTTGCCAAAAGAGTCGCTTTGGCCGTATTTGGATAGTTTCAGCGATCATGCGATTGAATACTTACGCAAGCAGGCACAGGCGCCAAGTGTCATACACAGTCACTACGCCGATGCCGGTTACGTAGGCATGCGCTTGGCATTACAGCTTGGCGTCCCGCTGGTGCACACGGCTCATTCCCTGGGCCGCAGCAAGCGGCAACATTTGCTGGCTTTTGGCGAATCCGAGACAGTCTTGGAAGAGAAATACCGATTGTCCCATAGAATCCACGTAGAGGAAGAAATTCTTTCCACGGCTGCTCTTGTCGTGGCCAGCACCCAAGACGAGATCGATAGCCAGTACGGGATGTACGATCGAGCTAATCCTGAGCGCATGCGCGTAATACCGCCGGGGGTAGATCTCTCCCGATTCGCACCAGTTTCCCGTCCAGCGCCACCGATTGTTGAAGAGTTAAAACGCTTTCTACGAAATGCGAAACGGCCGCCAATTCTCGCTTTGTCCCGCCCAGATGAACGTAAGAACATTGCCGGCCTGATTCACGCTTATGGGAAAAATCCAGAGCTACAAGCCCGCGCAAATTTGGTCATTATTGCTGGAAATCGGGAAGATATACGTGATATGCCGGCAGGCCTCAGGCAAGTGTTAACAGAAATGTTATTCCTGATTGACTGCTATAACCTCTATGGGAAAGTTGCCTACCCACGGCAACATTCTCCCGAGGATGTCCCTGACCTGTATCGTTGGGCGGCTGATTTGGGAGGGGTATTTATCAATCCGGCGTTGACTGAACCCTTTGGGTTGACGCTGATCGAGGCGGCGGCTTGTGGTCTTCCGGTCCTGGCAACGGAAAACGGAGGCCCGAAAGACATTATCACCAACTGTAATAATGGCCTGCTCATCAATCCGTTGGACACGGATGAGATGAGCAGCAAACTGCTGGCCATTCTCAACGACGCAAGGAATCGGCGGCACTACGCGCAAAACGGGGTCGCCGCTGTGCGCCGCCATTACACTTGGCCGGCGCATGTTGAACAATACTTGGAGGCACTCAGAGAATGCCCGATGAATGCTCCCTCTACACCAGATATTTTGACCCCAAGAGAGCCTCGCGTTACCTCCAAACGACTGCTGTTCCTTGGTGTTCGTCTTTTGGACCAGTATCCGATCGGACCGGCGGATTTGGCGGCACAGTTATTTTCGCGGAAGCAGCGGGTAGCCCTGGGACTGGTGACCATGCGCCCCCTCTCCGAGCTTCTGATGCTTCTCAAAGAACGCGGCTTGGGGGTCCCCGAACTTCTCATTACTGGCGCCGGTACCTATATCCATTATGGCACAAGCCTGACTCGAGATCAGGCATGGAGCCGTCACATAGCAGTGAATTGGCAAGGTGACCGCGTCTACGATCTGCTTGCTGAAACAGCCGGCGTCCATTTGGCAAGCAGGAGTAGTCAAGGCATGTATACGGTGCATGGTTTCATTCATAGTGGCTCCGATTTTGGCGGTATCACGGCGTTAGATAGTCAATTGCATGCCCAGGATATCCCCGCTCGTGTCGTGGCAATCAATCCACAGGAGTTTTTGGTCATTCCGCAACGCGCATCTCTCGGTTTTGCCGTTCGCTATGTCGCCGATCGGCATGATATTCCCCTCGAGCATGTTCTGGTCGTTGGTAGCCCACAAGCTGACCTCGAATTATTGGGGGGAAATATTCTTGCGGCGCAAATAGGCGGAGGAAGCGAAGGGGCGCGATTGTCCGATGACGTTTATTCCTGTCAATCTGAGGGTCTAGCGGGGATCTTGGAAGCAATTTCCCACTATCAGTTTTTGGATATGTAAGGGGATTCAGGAAATGTCAGGAAATGATCAAGACCCCGAATGGGAGACCGGTAGCATGGATAGACCAGAGAAAGAAAGGCAGTCGGTATTGCTGTGTTGCGATCTGGATCGAACGTTGATCCCAAATGGCATTTCTTTGGAAAGCCCAGAGGCACGACCCCGTTTCCGGGGTCTGTGCGCGCATTCTGCAGTGCAGTTGATCATGGTGACCGGGCGTCATTTGGACCTCGTCACGGAAGCCATCGACTACTGGCAGCTACCCATGCCACAGTTCATCATCGGTGATGTAGGAACGAGTATCTACGCCTTGACGGATGACAAATGGCGTCCATGGCAACATTGGGCTGCGGAAATCGCTCCAGATTGGGGGGGATGACCCATGGTGATATCACCAAAGAGCTTGCCAACATATCTGCCATCAGCCTCCAACCAACGGCACAGCAGGGTATGTTCAAGGTAAGTTATTATCTAGCTCTTGACCTGGATTATGCGGCTCTCGAAGAGGAAATTTTGCAAAGACTTTGGGGCTTGGGCGTAAATGCCAAGCTGATTTGGTCCGTCGATGAACTGGCTAATATACGTTTGCTGGATATCCTACCTTGCAGCGCCAGTAAGCTGCACGCCATAGAGTTTCTCGTCCACCAACACGGATATTCTATAGATCAAACAGTTTTTGCGGGCGATTCAGGCAATGATTTGGAGGTTTTGGGTAGTCATATCAACTCAGTCTTGGTGGCCAACGCCCACCCTGATGTTCGGGAACAGGCGCTTCGGTTGGCATCAGCCTCCGACCTACGCGATACCCTCTACCTTGCCAAGGGCGGATTCCTGGGAATGAACGGGAATTACGCCGCTGGTATTTTGGAAGGCATTGCTCACTACCTCCCGAAAACAGCAGCATGGATGGAACCGATAGCCTGAATAGAGCCCTAACCCAGGATCTTGGTGTCGAGCAGTCATCTAATTCTATGGATTCATAGCCTTGCGTAGATCATTACGATATTTTCTCCTGGCACTTCTGGCTCTTTCTTTGACAGCCTGTGCACCCGCTTCCTTTTCCGCAAGAAATCCCTTATCTTCGAAGCTTTATGATCCAGCTGGGTTACAGGCCACTACCGGGAAAGAAATACATATCTTTGTGCTCGATACTGGCTGGCATACTGGGTGGGCAGTTCCGGCCAAGTCATTTCTCGAAGTTGCTCCGGTACTGCAGCACTGGTTTAGCTCCGATCAAGAGCTCTTGATTGGATGGGGAAACCGTAGTTTTTATATGGCGCAAAACCCCGGAGTTTTGACCGGACTTTCTGCGTTACTTCCGTCCAAAAGCGTGGTCTTGATTCAAGGACTTCGTTCTCCGGATTGGCCTACGCAATTGCTTCCTCAGGTTCGCTTATTCCCATTACAGGTCAGTCACGCCCGCTTTTTACGCTTGACTCAGTATATTCTTGGTTCCCTCGACGAGCCGCTTCATGCGCATGGCTTTCCCAAGAAAGAGCCCTGGTATCCGGGAGGTGAGTTTTTTCGCTCGTGGCGGACTTATGACGCGCTACACACCTGTAATACGTGGACGGCAGGGTCCTTGCAGTACATGGGATTTCCGGTGTCCCCAACAGGCATTCTCTTCGCAGGGCAGGTGCAATCTCTCATGCATTCTCTCCATCGCGGCTAATGGCACGCCGCTGGTAATCAGTCTGCTTGCCGCTAGTTTTTTGGCAGATCCACATCCTCCTGACAGACATCGCAATCTCTGGTTATCACCTGTCAAAATCCGTTGCGCTTCAGTCTGACAGGTTGCAGAGAAACGGTGGCGGGAAGCTATCTCGCACTGAGGTTCCTTTTGTGACGGTCTGTTACTCGATCCCAGAAGTATAGTGCTACGTTACTCATAGGAAGAACAAATACAAAGACGCCAACGGTGATTCCGAAAATCTCTGTAACTTGAGAGAATATATTCATAGAAGCACAGGTACCATTTGTCTTTATTCTGCTACTTGCTCGAATCTTCTTTGGCATAAGTGCTTTTCATTCCGGCGAACATGGCGGCAAACCAAAGTAGTGGAAGGATGATGAACAGGGCATAAAATAAAAACATTCCAGTCTCCGTGATCGCATGATTCCGTTGCTTGGGACAAGTCGAATTCCGGAAAGTTCAGCTCGTTTCCAATCTTCTCCAAGATAGGATTGGAATACTCTACTTGCAAGACCGTGCGTGGAGGCTGCCATGACCAAGAGTACAAAGAGGAACCTAGATCAACCCCTAAAAATCAGAGCTAGCGTGGTGACAACGGCGCACGAGGCAAGGAATGGCCGTTTTGCGGAACTTTTCTTCCTTGCTTTGGGCTTTTTAGCCCAAACACCTGGACTCTGGGCGCATTACGCCCCCAGTAAAGGCTAGGCGGCGCACGTTGTACGCCACGACCATCCTGCCCAGAGGCAATGTTCGTGGCAAAGCGTTTTGACAGTTTCCCATAACTCGTAGTAGGGTTCCAATTTCGGTCGTAAAAACGGAGATGCAATGGCTGCCATCGATAATCAGCAGGATGATTGCCTGGATTTCTCTCTTGGCAAACGCGATACCCTTGTCATTGATCGTCGTTACGAAACATTAAGTATCGTTAACGATTTCATAATTGGTTTCTTATTTCTGATTGGTAGTATTTTCTTCTTTTACTCCGCGACAGAAACAGCTGGCGTCTGGCTTTTCGTCATCGGCAGCGCGCAATTGTTGATTCGCCCGTCGATTCGACTAGCGCACAATATTCACATCAAAAAACTCGGTGGAAAAAACTGGGATATGTAAGCTTAAGAAGGATAATTGACATATTTTTATTTACCCATGAAAAAGGTTTATTTCTCAGCTTTCTAAAGAGCATCACCTTTTTTCGAGCATCCCCAAGAAGCCATAGAAAACGCTTATTGTAATCTATAACCAAGCCCGCCGTAGCAGTCGCCGTCGGCAGCAAAGGAGACTCCTACGACATCCCGTTCGCTGAGACCGTCAACGGACTCTACAAATTGGGGAGGTCATTCATCACCGTGGACCATGGAAGACACGCTCCTCTCAAGAAACGGAAGATGGCCTCCACTAATCCGGGGGGATTCGTCTACGCCATGCCCATGCTTTGGTTCTTCGATGTTTCATGTGGGTAGCCTGAGATCCAGTTTACCGAGGATCAGGTAGGCCATGTTGATAAAGTTCTTGTGGGTACGGTAGCCACGGGCTTTTGCCTTGGCGGACTGGAGGAGGCTATTGAAGCCTTCCAGAATCCCGTTGGTGATCTGGCTCTCGAACCAGCGGAGCACACCATCCCAGTGATTCATGACGGTGTAGGCGACCTTGACCATTGGCGGTAATCCGCTGTCCTTGACGTTTTCCACCCAGGCCTTGAGCAGGGTGGCGCCCTGGTGGCGATTCTGGACGGTGAAGATTTCTTGGAAGGTCAGGCGAAGCTGATAAGCCTGTGCTGTCTTGAGGTTCTGGTTCTTGAGGATCTCCCGGAGCCTGGCGCTTTGCTTGGCGGAGAGCTTTCCCGGGTTCTTGAGCCAAAGCCAGCGGCTCTTTTTCAGGTCTGGTTGGGAGAGGGCTTCCCCCTTGCGTACGGCATCTACGGCCTCATTGACGAGCTTCATGAGGTGAAAGCGATCGAAGGTGACCTGGGCGTTGGGCAGGTGTTCTGCGGCCCCTTTTTGGAAGGCTGGCGAGAGGTCCATGCTGACCTCCGTAATGGCCTCGGCGCTGCCGCCATGGGCCTGCAGATCTTCGGCGAACTGCGCAAAAGTCTCGGCATCCTTGCCGGGTGTGGCAAACAGCAGGCGCTTCGCCACGAGGTCCACAAACAGGGTGATGTAATCATGGCCGCGCCGGCTGCTCGTCTCATCGATACCGACGGAATGGACCTCTGACATGTCCGCGGCCTCGCGGGCCTTGGCGACGTAATGATCGAGCACCCGCCAGAGTCGCTGGTCCGTCTCCCGCACTAGGCGGGAGACCGTCAACACGGGCATCTCCCGGACCATGGCCATGACTAGAGCCTCAAAGAGCAGCGTGAATCCCGAGCCTTCCCGCGCCCAAGGGACGGATACCAAATGCACGCCGTGTTCCGGGCAATGGACCCGTGGTACGCGGGCATGGAGATAAGCCGCATGCTGGAAGAAGTCGAGGTGACGCCAGACCTTCTCCTGGGTGTCATAGACCGGGCAGTCCTGGCCGCAGACCGGACAGGGAAACTGACTACCCCTTGGGAAGTTCACATGCAGGTCCAGGCGCTTTTCCTCCACCGTGAACCGCACATCGTCCACCATCCACGGCGGAACCAACCCCAACGCCAGAGTGAACAGTTGATTACCTTGGTCCATCCTTATCCTCAGCTCGCTGCCCTTCCCATAAAGCAATCATACCGCCTTACCCACTCAATGTGTCGAGGAGCCCATGCTTTTGTGTTACAACAACGGCCCTCGCCATAAGCATGGCGCCAACTGGTAGTCGCTCATGTCTCGCTATTCCAGTACCCCACATCAGGATGTTGGCGTGCGTCGTGCTTTGGGCGCAGCAATGCTGGGCATGCTTCTGGATGGCTACGATCTCAGCATCATGGCTGTAGTGCTTCTGCCGCTGCACAGTGCTTGGCACCTGCATGCCGCAGAAACCGGACTGCTCATGGGCATGGCCCTGATCGGCTCGTTGCTCGGGGGATTGTTTGGCGGATTTTTCACCGACCGCTTTGGACGGCGAGGACTCCTCACTCCAAATATGCTGCTGTATATTGGCGGGGCCTTGCTCAGCGCCCTGAGCCCCAACCTGAGCATGCTCTTCGCCGGACGCCTGCTCACCGGCATCGCCATTGGTCTGGACTATCCTTGGTCGCCACCATCGTCGCCGAATATACTCCGTCGGCTCTGCGCGGAAATCGCTTCGCAAGGGTGAACATGGCCTGGTACGTGGGTGCTCTGTTGTCCACTGCCATTGGTTGGTCATTGCTGTTCATCGGCAGCGACTCCTGGCGCTGGATGTTGGGCAGCGCTGCCCTACCCGCCTTGGCGCTCCTTTGGCTACGGCGCGGGCTACCGGAGTCGCCACGTTGGCTGGTGCGCCACGAGAGGATGCCGCAAGCGGACCTGGCTCTGCTGCAACTGCACCCAGAAAGTACTACCGCGGAACGACAGGCGATGCTGCGGGATTTTGCTGCACCGTCCCGTTCCTGGCGGATTCTGATACAGAAGGCGTGGTTGCGTCGCCTGTTTCTGAGCATCTTCCCGTGGTTCTGTCTGGATGTGGTCGGACTGGGGATTGGACTGTATTTCCCTCTGGTGCTGCGCAGCAGCGGCTTTGCGCCGAGTGACGCGGCAGCAGCGGCCATCAACGCCGGCATCCTCTGTATCTCGCTGCTGGGCATCGGCTATATGATGCCCCGGATCGACCGTTGGGGCCGGGTTCCGCTGCAAAGCACCGGGTTTCTCTTCATGACCGCCGGCCTGTTGTTGTTTGCGCTGGCCGCCGCGCAGAACTGGCTGAGCGGCATCTACGTAGCCTCTGCGATCTACGCCCTAGGGGTGGGAATCGGGCCTGGCGTCACCGTCTTTGCTTTCGCCACAGAGCTTTTTCCCACCGAATACCGCGCCAGCGTCGCCGGCCTGGCCACGGGGATCTCCCGTGCCGGCGCCCTCCTCTCCGCCCTTCTCTTCCCCTCCCTGGAGAAAACTTGGGGTCTCCCCCGCCTGCTGGTTCTGCTAGCGGCTATTTCTCTTCTTGCGGTCTGGGTGACCTGGCGCTACGGCGTCGAACCCCGGCAAAAAAGTCTGGAGGATCTGGAAAAAGTGTAAGAAAGCAGCGACGGCAGCCGTAGACATTGACTTTTTCTTCTTTTGTGATAATCATTCGCGTTATCATTTCTACGATAGAAGAGGTTCGCAGAGCATGGCAATCGCACAGAGCGGTCTACCCCTCCCCAAAAAACACCGATTAGGCACCTTTCTTGCCGTGCTGGGACCCGGGCTGGTGGTGATGTTGGCGGACACCGATGTGGGAAGTGTCATCACTGCGGCGCAGAGCGGTGCGCAATGGGGCTACCGACTGCTGCTCTTGCAGTTGATTTTGATGCCCATCCTCTATGTGGTACAGGAGCTGACGGTTCGCCTGGGGATCTTTACCGGCAAAGGTCATGGGGAGCTGATCAGCGAGACCTTTGGCAAGCACTGGGCTTATGTTTCCGTAACCGGACTGAGCATTGCCAGCGCTGGCGCTTTACTTACGGAATTTTCTGGTCTGGCGGGGGTAAGTGAGCTGTTTGGCCTACCGCGAGCGTTGGGGGTGGTTCTGGGCGCCAGCGCACTGTGGTTGATCGTGATTACTGGCTCGTACCGCCGGGTAGAGCGAATTGCCCTGATTTTTGGGGCCTTTGAAGTGGTCTTTTTTGGTATCGCCTGGGCCGCCCATCCCGATCTACAGAGCCTGTTACACGGCCTCACCCAAGTGGAGCTCGGCAACCGCAATTACATGATGCTGGTGGCAGCGAACATCGGCGCCGTCATCATGCCTTGGATGATCTTCTACCAGCAATCGGCCGTTGCCGACAAGGGGCTACGCCCGATGGACTACCCTCATGCCCGCTGGGATACCGCCATCGGTTCGGTAATCACCCAGCTGATCATGGCCGCGGTATTGATCGCAACCGCTGCAACTATTGGCATGTCCAATCCCAATGCCTCCCTGAATACCGTGCAACAGTTGTCAGAGGCCATTACGCCCTTTCTCGGGACGGCCTGGGGACGCATCGTCTTCTCTTTGGGCATCGTCGGCGCCGGCATGATTGCCGCCATCGTTGCCACCCTGGCGGCGGCCTGGGGCTGGGGCGAAGTCACGGGCTTCAAGCATTCCCTCGAGCATCATCCCAAGGAGGCACCCTGGTTCTATGGCACCTACACCCTGGTATTACTGGCGGGTACCATCGCGGTGATCTTCATTCCCGATCTGGTCAGCCTGGATATCGCGGTAGAGGTCATGAATGCGCTTTTGCTCCCGCTGGTGCTGGGCTTCCTGATTGCTCTGGCGTTCAAGGCGCTCCCCGACGAGCATCGCCTGCGCGGCTGGTATTTTTGGGTGGTTCTGGTTTTAGGCGGCGCCAGCGCCGGACTTGGGGTCTACGGCGGCATCACCAGCATTCCCGGCCTCTAGTCTCGCATTGCCGACGCAGGGAGTGCGCCGTATGCTCCCTTCATGAAAGAGGAACGCGTCACCGAAGTCCATCCATACCATCAAGCAATGGCAGGGATCCTCGACCAGGCCCACCTGTCATCGCGACATTACCGCCTCTGGCTGCTGGCAACCGCCGGTCCGCTACTGAGTGGCGTGAGCATGATGGTACTCGGCATCAGCCTGCCGCTGTTACACACGCCTTTCCATCTTCATCCCAGCAGCATGGGCCTGGCAGCGGCGAGCCTGATGGGGGGCACGGTCATCGGCGCGTTGCTGAGCGGGCACTTGGCCGATCGTTTTGGCCGCCGGCCGCTGCTCATCGCCAATGCCTTGGGCCTCCTGCTTGCAGGGATCTGGCTCAGTCTCGCGCCTAACGCCACTCTTCTGCTTCTGGGAGAGCTGGTTCTCGGGATTGCCGTGGGCGGCGATTTTCCGGTAGGGAGCAGCTATATTTCTGAGTTCATGCCGCAACACCATCGCGGGCGCATGCTCGCCGCGTCAATGGCTCTGCAACCCTTGGGCATGCTGCTCAGCGCCGGGATCGCCCTGCTGCTGATAGACGGCAGCGGTACCGCCTGGCGTTGGCTCATGGCTTGGCAGGCCGCCATCGCCCTGCCCTACTTTTTGGGTCGGTGGCGACTACCCGAGAGCATACGTTGGTTGATGGCGCACGGCCACAATCAGATCGCCGTAGCGGAGCTTACCCGTTTTGCGCCACAACGCGCCACAGAATTACAGCGGATGGGCAGAGAACTGGGCCATCGTATCCATGAGGTAAGCAAGACTCCAGTCGCTGCCAAGCCTGCCTGGCAGATATTGTTTACCAAGGAATATCGTCGGCGCAGCTCACTGGTCACTCTTCCCTGGTTTCTGATGGATATGACGACCTACGGGATCGGCCTGTTCACTCCGATCCTGCTTGCCTCGATGAGCTTCCTGCCGCCGGATCTTTCGGCCTCCCAGAGAGACTGGGTCAACACCCTGCACACGGCAGAGGTGGATTTCTTTCTCCTCGCCGGCGCCGTGGCTGCCCTCTGGCTCGTCCCCCGTTTTGGACGGATGCAGATGCAGATCCAGGGTTTTTGGGGGATGACCCTGGGCTTGCTGCTGCTCTGGCTGGCGACGACGGCGCACTGGTCCTTTGTTGCGCTGTTTCTGGGCTTTGCCGTCTACAATTTCACCATGACCGTCGGGCCCAATGCGACCACCTTCATCTTGCCTACCGAGATGTATCCGACCCAGGTCCGCGCCCTTGGATCGGGCTTTGCCGCTGCCTTCGCCAAAATCGGGGCTACCCTGGCCGTCTTTTTGCTGCCCATACTGCAACACGATCTGGGCGTAGAGCTGCTCCTGCTCGGGCTGGCGCTGCTCAGTCTGCTCGGGGGAATTTTGACCTATACTTTCCGCGTGGAAGGCCACGGTCTGACTTTGGAGGAGCACCATGGAAGCCTGCCATTGCGCTCACGTCAGCTGGAAGGCTGAAATGCTCAAAGTAGGGGAGCTTATTGGTGAGCACATCGGAGATTCACATGCCGTTTTCTCATTTTGACGCGATCTTGCAGCAGGTAGCGCCGCTCGACGACATTCCGGTGGCGGTGGTGGATGCCGGCCAACGGGAAGTATTGGAAGCGGCCTGTGCCGCCAGGGCACAAAGCATCATCGAGCCCATTCTGTTGGGTAGCGCGCAACAGATCCGTGCATTGCTGGAGAATCTGCGACAGGAGACTGGTAACTGTCCATCGTTTCGCATTATTGACGTCCCAAGCAGTGAGGCGGCAGCGGAAGAGGCGGTACAGATGGTCGAACGCGGCGAAGCGGCGGCCATCATGAAAGGCCACATCCACAGCGATGCCTTTCTCCATCCCATCCTCGCCAAACTGCGCACCGATCGCCGTTTGTCCCACATCTTTGTCGCCGAGCTGGAAAGCTACCACAAACCCTTGCTCATCACCGATGCGGCGATCAACATCAGCCCGGACCTACTCAGCAAGGCAGCGATTCTGCAAAACGCCATCGATCTCGCCCGGATCCTCGGTGTCGAGCAGCCCAAGGCAGCGGCGTTGTCCGCAGTGGAGACGGTGAATCCCGCCATCGCTTCCACCGTCGATGCCGCCTGCCTGGCCAAAATGGCAGAGCGTGGGCAGATCCAGCACGCCATCGTCGATGGGCCCCTGGCCTTCGATAATGCCATCTCCGCCCATTCAGCCGAGGTCAAAGGAATCTCTAGTCCGGTCGCTGGCGAGGTGGATATCCTGCTCGTGCCGGATCTGGTTTCCGGCAACATCCTCGCCAAGGATCTGGAATATCTGGCCCATGCCAGCCTGGCGGGCATTGTCATGGGGGCCAAGGTGCCGATCATCCTCACCTCACGTGCCGATCCCCCGCGCGCACGCCTGGTTTCCGCCGCCCTGGCCGCCCTCCTGCACTATGCCGAGAAGTCCAAATGAGCCCGCAAAACGCCGAGTGCCATCCCTGTGCCAACATCGTCACCCTGACCCTGAATCCGGCGGTGGACGTCAGCTATGAATTTGCGCAGTTGCTCCCCGATCAAAAAACCCATGCCAGCAGTACTCGCTTCGATCCCGGTGGTAATGGCATCAACGTTGCGCGTGCCTTGAAAGAGCTCTTCGTCTGTGCGCACAGTTGCTGCGTGGTCGCCGGACATGTGGGCCGCCTCCTGCAAACGTTGTTGCGCCACAGCCTGGACGATCCCCACTGTGTGGAAGTGATCGGCGAAACGCGGATCAATGCCACCCTACTGCAACAAGACCCCGCGGTGCAGTACGAGGTGACGGGACAGGGTCCGCTGCTTTCCTCCTTGGTTCTCGAAGAGGTGCGCAGCAAGGTCTGCAGTCTGGCCGACATTGGCATTGCCGTGCTCACCGGTTCCCTGCCCCCCGGCGTGCCGGCGGATTTTTATGCGCAGCTCATCGAACAGCTGCGGCAGCAAGGGGCCAGGGTCATCCTCGACGCCAACGGCGAAGCCCTGCAACGGGGCATCGCCGCCAAACCGTTTCTGATCAAGCCCAACGCCCATGAATTGCGCCAACTTAGCGGCAAAAGTCTGAGCACTCGCGAGGAGATGATCGCCGCGGCCCGCCAGGTACAACAACAGGGCATCGATTACGTCTGTGTCTCCCTTGGTGGCGAGGGCGCCCTGCTCATCGGCTCCGAGCAGAGCTTCTTCGCCAATGCGCCACGCATCCAAATCCGCTCCACCGTTGGCGCTGGCGATTCAATGGTCGCCGGGCTGGTAGCGGCTTTCGCGCAAGGGCAACGTCCGGAGGAAGCCCTGCGCCTTGCCGTCGCCTGCGGTAGTGCGACGGCGGCACAGCCGGGCACCAGCATTTTCACCCACAACGATCTAGACCCACTTCTGCGGCAGATCGAGGTGGAGAATCTCGTACCCTGAAAGGAGAACGCCATGCAACAGCAACGCAAAGCTCCCATTGGTATCAGCCGGGAGGCCAGCCGACGCTGGCAGGAAAACTATGAACGGATTACCCAAGGCTCCGGCCGATTGTTCCTGATGGCTGGTGACCAGAAGGTCGAACATCTGAATGATGATTTCGTGGGCGGTAACGTCGCCGCCGCGGACGCCGATCCAGAACATCTTTTTCGCATTGCCAGCCAGGCGCCCATTGGCTGCTTCGCCACCCAGCTCGGACTGGTGGCGCAGTATGGAGGGGACTACCCCGAGATTCCGTACCTGCTCAAGCTCAACAGCAAGACCCATCTGCTTTCCGGCGCCGAACACGATCCCCGCAGTCGTCAGTGGCAAAGCATGGCGCAGGTCAAGGAGTTCATGCAGCATGCCGGGGTGACGATCGTGGGTGTGGGCTACACCATCTATCCTGGCTCGGAATTTGAAGCGGAAATGTTGACGGAGGCCGCGCAACTCATCCACGATGCCCATAGCCTCGGTCTGTTGGCGGTGATCTGGGCCTATCCGCGCGGAAGAGCGGTGGGTAAACGGGAACACGATCCACATCTGATTGCCGGGGCCGCTGGGCTGGTCGCCTGCCTGGGTGCGGATTTCGTCAAGGTCAACCCACCACTGAATGCCCAAGGTGAGGCCGAGGCCAAGCTATTGGGCGAAGCGGTTGCCGCCGCCGGACGCACGCAGCTGGTCTGTGCCGGGGGCTCGGAAGTCAGCAGTGCGGACTTCGTCCGCCGTCTGGACGAGCAACTGCGCGACGGGCACACGGCGGGCTGTGCCACTGGCCGCAATGTCCACCAACGCAGTCAACCAGAAGCTGTCGCCCTGTGCCGGGCCATTCACAGCTTGGTGGTCGAGGATCGCGGCCTGGACCATGCCTTGGCATTGTTGCACGAGGGCTGAGCGCGCATGGGTCATCTGCCGCGCCAGAAAAGCAAGATCGTCTGTACCATCGGTCCGGCCTCTGATCGCGTCACCGTCCTCGAGGCCATGCTGCGGGCCGGCATGGACGTCGCACGCATCAATCTCGCCCATGGCAGCATCCCCGAGCATGCCCAACGCATCCAGCGCATCCGTAGCGCCAGCGCGCGGATCGGCAAACGGGTAGCCATCCTCGCGGATCTGCCGGGGCCCAAGATTCGCATCGGGGCATTGCCGCAGCCCCTCCAGCTCAAAAAAGGTCAACGTCTGCGTCTGGGGGCGGGACCCTACCACGAAGAGCAGGGGCAGGCCTATTTGCCTCTGGAATTGCCGGAACTCGCGCGTCCTTTGCGCAAGGGAGATGATGTCTTCCTGGCCGACGGCTTCCTGCATTTGCGCGTCGAAACAGAGGAACAGGGGATACTGCACTGCCGCGTTGTGGTGGGCGGCGAGTTGCGCTCCCACAAGGGCGTCAATCTGCCCGGCTTGCTGCTCGCCGGCACTGCGCTCACGCCGCACGACCAGGACTTGTTGCGCGCCATTCTGCCTCTGGAGGTGGATGGGATCAGCGTTTCCTTCGTCGAGTCGGCCGCCGAGCTGGAGCAGGCCCGTCGTATAGCCGCGCAACAGGGTCAGGAGCCGTTTCTGGTGGCCAAGATCGAGCGTCAGCGCGCCCTCCGCAATCTGCCAGAAATCCTCGCGGCTTGCGATGGGATTATGGTGGCGCGCGGCGATCTGGGGGTGGAGATCCCGATCCAGAGCATTGCCCGACAGCAGAAAGAACTCATTCACCGTGCCCGCGCTGCCGGCAAGGCAGTCATCACCGCCACACAGATGCTGGAGTCGATGGTCAACAACCCCCGTCCCACCCGCGCCGAGGTGAACGACGTCGCCAACGCCATCCTCGATGGCAGCGACGCCGTGATGCTCTCGGAGGAGTCGGCCATGGGCAACTATCCGCTCGAAAGCGTGCGCATGATGGCGCGCATCGCTGCCGACATCGAAGGCTCGGGCTTCAACGCCCGAGAGCTCAGCTGTCAAAAGAGTGAAAAGGCAGCCGTGGAAGCGGTGATCGCCTGCGACGTGCACGCGGCAACCGCAATGTTGAAGCCGCAGTTCATCGTCACCCCCACGGAAACCGGGGCTACCGCAGCGCGCATCGCGCGCCTGCGGCCGCCGACCTGGATCCTTGCCCCCAGCCGTCACCCGGCAACCTGTCAGCGTCTGTGTTTTTACTCGGGGGTCTACCCGATCTTACTCGACCCAGGCTCTGGCAGCTGGGAAAGCGCCATACGCCGCTGGCTGCTCGACAACGGCTGGCAACAGGGCCACATCATTCTCACTCAGGGTCCAAGCCAAGGTCACCCGGGTGGCACCAATAGATTGGAGATCATCGACCTCGCGGTATCCGATTCCCCCCAAAGCAAGGAGACAATGATGGAGAGCCTGATTGAAGACATCACCGCTCGCGAAATTCTCGACTCGCGCGGCAACCCCACCGTCGAAGCGGAGGTCTTATTGACCGATGGCAGCCGCGGACGGGCCGCGGTGCCCTCGGGTGCCTCAACCGGCAGCCGCGAGGCCCTGGAGTTGCGCGACCAGGACCCCAAACGCTTTGCTGGCAAAGGGGTGCGGAAAGTCATCGAGCACATTGAAGAAGAGATCGCCCCCAATCTGATCGATCTGGACGCGAGCGCCCAAAAAATGATCGACGATACCCTGCTCGGCCTGGATGGGACTGCCAACAAATCTCGCCTGGGGGCCAATGCCCTGCTCGCCGTATCCCTGGCCTGCGCCCGCGCTGCCGCCGAGAGCAAGGATCTGCCCCTCTATGCCTATCTCGGTGGCCCTGCTGCCTCCCGCCTGCCGGTGCCCTGCCTCAACGTCCTCAACGGCGGCGTCCATGCCCACTGGCAGGGGGCGGATTTTCAGGAAACCATGCTGGTGCCTTTTGGCGCCGATTCTTTCCGCGAAGCCATCCGCTGGGGCGCGGAGGTCTATCACGCCCTGCAAAGTCTGCTTCTGGAAAGACACCTGAGCGTTGGCGTGGGCGACGAGGGCGGCTTTGCCCCGGCGGTGCAGTCTAACCACGAAACCCTGGATCTGCTCGTCGCTGCCATTGAAAAGGCCGGCTTCGTCCCGGGGAAGGATTGCGGCATCGCCATCGACCCGGCTTCTTCGGAATTTTATCGAGATGGCTTGTATCAGCTGCACACCGAAAAGCGTGCCATCAGCAGCGAAGAGATGATCGAATACTACAGCAAGCTGGTGGATGACTATCCCATCGTGCTGTTGGAGGATGGCCTGGCCGAGGACGATTGGGATTCCTGGAAACAACTCAACGCGCGGCTGGGCAGTCGCATCGAGCTGGTGGGCGACGATATCTTCTGCACCAACCCGGAGATCATCGCCCGCGGGATCAGGGACAACATCGCCAATTCCGTGCTCATCAAGCTCAATCAGATCGGCACCGTCAGCGAGACCTTCGCTGCCGCGCGACTGGCCCAGTTCCACGGTTGGGGGGCCTTCGTTTCGCATCGCTCCGGGGAAACCACCGACGATTTCATTGCCGACCTCACCGTGGCCCTGGACAGCGGTCACATCAAATCCGGTGCACCCTGCCGCGGCGAGCGCGTCGCCAAGTATAACCAGCTCCTGCGCATCGAAGAAGAATTGGGCACTGCCGCCACCTACGCTGGCGCCCAGGCCTTCGTCCGTCCGGCCATCCGCTGACAACGCGGCCGCTTAGCGCCTCAGAAGAGGCTACGGGCGGCCTTGCCAATGCCCTCGGCGGACATAGGATGCTGGTCGGCAAAACGGGCGAGATCATAGGCCGTCGCCCCCAGGCTTAGCGCCGTTCCCATCTGCCCAATAAGGCTACCGGCATCGATGCCGACGATCCAGCCCCCAGCAGGCGCAGGGAGGAAGGCTCGAAGAACAAGCGAATCTCTCCCTCCAGGCGCTCCAGGATCTGCGCCCGGGAGTCTTCGGCGAAATCATAGCGGCCCACCAATAGCTCGCGTCCTTCGGCCTTGGCTGGGGTAACGCCGATATAGGCCGCGGCCGGGAGGGTGAAGATCGTCGTTGGCACGTTGTAGAAGTCCGCGTAATCGAGGGGCTGATTGCCGCCCAGGATATTATGGGCGGCAACCAGAGATTGCCGTACCGCTGCATGAAAGAGCGGCACCCGACCATTGACGTCACCGGCGGCGTAGATATGCGGATAGCGGGTCTGCAGGGAAGGCCCAACGCGGATGCCGTGTCGGTCAAATTCGATACCGATCCCTTCGCAACCCTCGGGAATCACTGGGGAACGCCCCACCGCAAGCAGCACCGCCTCCGCCTCGGCACTTTCCTCCTGCCCGGACCGTTGCCAAACCACCCGACGCAGCGGACCTTGGGCCTCGATGCGCTGCACATCGACATCGGTCAGGATCCGCAGCGCCGCCGGCAACAACGGCTGGAGAAGGGCCACCATGCCCGGGTCCATGCCGTTCAGGATCTGTCCGCCCTTCTGCAAGAGCGTCACCTGGCTACCCAGCTCGGCAAAGAAAGACGCCGTTTCCAGGCCAATATAGCCGCCACCCACTACGATCAGGCGCTTGGGCAAATTGCGCAGGACGGGATCCGGTTTATAGAGATCATGACTGGTCAGACAATGCTCGGCCCCGGGAATGGGAGGTACGAAAACGTCTGAACCGCTGGCAATCAGGATGTGATGGCACTGGATTTTCTCGCTACCGCGCTCATCATCGATCTGCACGGTATGGGGATCCAGAATGCGTGCCACCCCCTTGCGTAGCTCGATACCGGGTTGTGCAGCAAGCTCCTGTGCGTGCTGGGCATAGCGACGTTCCTGCACCCGGTCCTTGTGCTGCACGATGGCCGTATAGTCCGGCGCCAGCCGCTCAGCCAGCCCAAGCTGCGTACCAAAGCGCCCCAGCGCGCCAGCCAAAGACGCCATCTCCCGTACCGCCTTGGATGGCACACAGCCCTCATAGAGACAGTTGCCACTCATCACGCCTTTGGGGTCGACCATGAGTACCCGATGTCCAACCCGCGCCAGACGAAACGCCGCCGGATACGCCGCACCGCCGGCCCCAATACAAAGCAGATCCACCACTGTCTCACCCATATCTGACCTCCTGATCCAATTATATACTTGTCAGTATAGTTCGCCGCTGCGGATGGGCGAATGGTCTACAATGAGGTAGCGGAGCCGGAGGACGCGCATGAATATCACCCCATCGTATGTCTTGCCCCAACTGCCGGAGGCACTGGACGGGCTCATCGAACTGGCCTTGGATCTGCGCTGGTCTTGGAGTTATCACAGCGACGTCCTCTGGGAGCAACTCGATGGAGAACTCTGGAGCCGGACCCGCAACCCCTGGTTGCTGCTGCAGAATCTGGATGCAGGCAAACTCGATGCCTTGGCCAGCAACGAGGCGTTCCTGGCTCAGCTGCAGACGCAATTGCAATACCACCGCCAGGAGAGCCGTCGGGAAAGCTGGTTTCAAAAAAATGTCCCCGCGGCACAGCTGCAACGCGTCGCCTATTTCAGCATGGAGTTCGGTCTCTCCGAGGCCCTACCCATCTATTCCGGGGGTCTCGGGATTCTGGCTGGCGACGTGCTGAAAACTGCGGGCGACCTGGGCGTACCCATGGTCGGCATCGGCATCCTCTGGCAGCAAGGCTATTTCCGGCAAAGTCTCGACGACTGTGGCCGCCAACTGGAGCTCTACCCCTACAACGATCCTACCCAACTTCCCGTTCTCCCGGTGCGCGATCGGGAAGGGCAGTGGCTTCGTATTGAATTGCCCTTTCCCGGTCGTACCGTCATCCTGCGTGCCTGGCAGGCCCAGGTCGGTACCGTCCCGCTCTATCTTCTGGACAGCAACGATCCCCTCAACAGCCCCGCCGACCGGGGTATTACCGCCGAACTCTATGGCGGTGGCCCAGAAATGCGTTTGCAGCAAGAGATCTGCCTGGGCGCGGGCGGTTGGCTGCTGCTGCGCCATCTCGGCATGGAGATAGAGATCTGTCATCTGAACGAAGGGCATGCCGCCTTCGCCATCCTGGCGCGCATCCATAGTCATATGCGCGATCATGGCAGCGACTTCCAGTGTGCCTTGAACGCCACCCGCGCCGGCAACGTCTTTACCACGCACACGCCAGTAGCGGCTGGCTTCGACCGCTTCGCGCCGGAACTCATCTCCCGCTATATCGAAGGCGCACCCAAGATCTTTGGCGTTGACCTGCAGCAGATCCTGGCGCTCGGCCGGGCCAATGCGGATGACCCCCGGGAGCCTTTCAACATGGCCTGGCTGGCCATCCACGGCAGCATCCACGTGAATGGCGTCAGTGCCTTGCACGGGAAAGTGAGCCAACATCTTTTTCAACCACTTTTTCCTCGTTGGCCGGCCGATGAAATCCCGGTATGCGGCATTACCAACGGCGTCCATGTTCCCTCCTGGGATAATGCTGAGGCCGATGCCCTATGGACAAAACACTGCGGCACTGAGCGCTGGCTGGGTGATTTACAGCAAATCGCTGTACACTTTCGCAACGTGAGCGATGCGGAAATCTGGCAACTGCGGGCACAAGGGCGCAAAGGACTCATCGAATTTGCCCGCAACCGCCTGCAACGACAGCTGGCCATGGCGCATCGTCCACAGACAGAAATCGATGCCGCCGCCCTCGTTCTCGACCCCAACACCCTGACCATCGGCTTTGCCCGCCGTTTCACCGCCTACAAGCGTCCCAATCTGCTGCTCAGTGATCCGGAACGCCTGTATCGCATCCTTAGTGATCTCCGTCATCCGGTGCAACTCCTGATCGCCGGTAAGGCGCACCCACGGGACGGTGACGGCAAGGCCATGATCCAGGAATGGACCCAGTTTCTCCGCCGCCATCCCGACCTCTTCCACAAGGTCGTCTTCATTGCCGACTACGATATGCTCGTGGCGGCACAACTGGTGCAAGGGGTGGATGTGTGGATCAATACGCCCCGACGCCCCTGGGAGGCCAGTGGCACCAGCGGCATGAAAGTTCTCGTCAATGGCGGTCTGAATTTTTCCGAACTGGACGGGTGGTGGGCAGAAGCCTATAGCGACGCGGTCGGCTGGGCCCTGGGCGACCGCCACGAACACGATGCCGATTTGGCCTGGGATCGGCAAGAGGCCGAACAGCTCTACCAGACCATTGAGCAAGAAATCGCTCCGCTTTTTTATCAAGGCCGTGACGAGAGCGGCTGTCCCTGCGCCTGGGTGGAAAAGATCCGCACCAGCATGGCAGAGCTCACTCCGCGCTTCAGCAGCCATCGCATGCTCCAGGAGTACGTCGAAGAACTCTACCTACCCGCCGCCAGGCGGCTGCGCCAACGTTCTTCACTGGAACAATTGCAGAGTATCTGCGCTTGGCAGAACCATCTGAAGGCGCATTGGCACGGCCTGCGTTTTGGCGAACTGCACGTTGAGGAAATCGGCGAGGAATATCAGTTCCAGATACATACGTACCTGGACGACATCCCCGCGGAAATGATCAAGGTAGAGTTGTTTGCCAATGGTCTCGAGGGAGCCGGCCCGGAACTGCATCCAATGCAGCGCTCCGAGACCCTCACTGGCGCCGTCAACAGCTACAATTATCGCTGCAACATCGCCAAGCGTCGTCCGGTTTCCGACTACACCCCACGGATCGTTGCGCAGCATCCGCTTTGTCAGGTGCCCCTCGAAAACAACGCGATTCTTTGGTACCGCTAAAGAAAAAGGATCCGGAACTTTTCCGGATCCTTTGGTTTGGTGGAGCTAAGCGGGATCGAACCGCTGACCTCTTGAATGCCATTCAAGCGCTCTCCCAGCTGAGCTATAGCCCCAATTTCTGGTCGGCGTACTATTCCAGAAGACGCCTCTCCTGTCAACCGCAGCCTATGAAGATCCTCGCAAAGCACAATAGAATGGACCCATGAAACATCTTTCCACCTCGCTCAATCGTTTGCTCGCTGAACTGGAACAACCCATCGTCTGCCTGGATCTGGAAACCACTGGCGGGCGCCCCCAGCAGGACCGCATTCTCGAAATCGGCATGGTGACCCTTACGCCTGGGCAAGAGCCGCAGCAATGGGCGCAGTTACTCAATCCCGGTTGCCCCGTTTCCCCCTACATCACGCAGTTGACGGGGATTCATCCCAATATGCTCCGCGATATGCCACGCTTTGAGGAAATCGCTGCAAGCCTGGCGCTCCGCTTAGAGGGGCACATCGTGGTCGCCCACAACGCACGCTTCGACCTCGCTTTTTTGCGCCAGTCCTTCCAGCGCGTTGAGATCCCTTTCCAAGCGAAGGCGATATGCAGCGTCAAACTCTCGCGGCGACTTTTCCCCCAAGAAACGCGACATGGTCTGGACGCCATCATCGATCGACTGGAAATCCCCTGCCGCAATCGTCATCGTGCCTTGGACGATGCGCGAGTCGTTGCGGAATTTCTCCGCCGCCTCGCCGACGAGCGTTTGCCCGAGGTCGTGCAAGCCTGCAAACTGCAATGGGAGCAGGAATGTCTACCTCCCAATCTGGATGCAGAATTCCTTCGCAGTATTCCCAATCGGCCGGGAGTCTATCTGTTTTTTGGGAGCGGTGAGATTCCTTTGTACATTGGCAAGAGCATCCACCTACGCAAACGAGTCCTGGAGCACTTCCGTAATGATTTCCGCCACGACCGCGAAATGCAGATTGCGCAGCAGGTGGAGCGCATTGAATGGCTGGAAACGCAGGGCGAGTTGGGCGCACTGCTGCTGGAATCGCGTCTGGTGAAAGAAAGAAATCCTCTCTACAACCGCCAGTTGCGCAGAAAAAAGGAGCTATGCACCATCGTTTGGGCCGGCCCAGGGAGCGCTGCACCACAGATCCGCTGCGGCGAAGAGATTCGGCCAGGGGTCTGCCACGGAATTTTCGCCAATCGCCGCAGCGCGAAGGCCGCACTCAAGCGTCTGGCACAAGAATGGGGACTTTGCGATATCCGCTTGGGCTTGCAAAAAGGCAAAGGCGCCTGTTTTGGTTTTCAAATCAAACGCTGTCGTGGCGTATGTGCCGGCCAGGAATCTGCGGCGGAGCACGATGAACGTCTATCTGCCGCCATGCAGATTTTGCAAATCCAACATTGGCCTTTTTCTGGGCCCATCGGCATTCCCGAGGAGGACAATAGCGCCTCTCTCCATGTTTTTGATCACTGGTGTCATATGGGAATCGTACGAGAAGATAACGGAGTAATAGAACAATTCGCGGATTCGGCCAGCTTCGATACCGATACCTATCGAATATTGCTTCGCTATCTCCATCACTCTCCCCAACAATGGAGGCCATTGGATCAGGGTTGGCGACAACGCACAAGACAAAGATCGATCTAAGGGAACCAATCTGCATCCAAAATGGTCAACAGATCGTCATTCATAACCCCAAGGAACGCCGCTATGTTTGGATTCGGAAAGGAAGAAATGCCAGCTGTCAACTGCCCGGCCTGTCAAAGCGCCATGCAGGACATGGGTTCGCACGGAATCCGCATGGGCGGGTTGACTGGAATTCTTGGGGCAGGCGCCGCGTTGGTCGGCGGGCAAATCGCCGATGACGCAGAAGAGGCCTTTGAGAAGAAAATGGCGGTGCGAGTATTCGTTTGTCCGCAATGTCATGAAGTATCCCTAAAATATCAGGGTGGACTCTGAGCCTTGGCTTTGCCTGCAACATCTGGCCTGCTTCGCAGGCGCCTGCTGACCCTGTGCCTGTTGCCAGTGCTGGGAGGTTTCGCCAGCAACAGTTTTGCCGCAGGAAATCTTGCGAGCAACGCCAATGCCTGGCAGTGGGTGTGGCAACAACTGGCGCGCTACGGCTACGTTCATGTGGTCTATGGTACTTATATGGGACGCTATGGCGCGCTACGCACGGTCGCCGCCTGGGATGTTTCCGTTCCACAAAAATTGCAGGATTTATCGAACCGCTGGGGCTATTCTGCATTGAACCCGGAATTCCGCAGCGGAGTCATTCAATTTGAACGAGTCAGTAAGATCCTGCCCACCAATGGCATCTCCCGGGGACGGGCGAATGCCACCCTGATTGCTCGGCTGAAGGCGGGGCATATCCCCTACAACCCCTATCCGTTTCAGTGGGTCGAGGTTCGCAAAGATCATCATCCCGAGCAGCTGCGGATCTGGCAAGTGCCGCCCTCCTCGGCAACTGACCTGCATTGGCGGGTCACTGGGGATATCATTCCGTGGTCAACACCGGCGTGTTACAGTCTACGCCAGATGGGACTTGGCCAGTCTATCAGCGCCTTGCCGACACGACGATGCACGGCACTTTTCCCATCCGCGTCACGAAGACAAAATATCTCAGCCTATCGCCAGATCAACGCGGACATTATCACGGTCATCTGGTCTACTGGCAGAAATATGTCGCTCCCAACGTCCGATTTGTCAATTACTTTTACGATGGCCGAGCGATCCACTTCTACCCGCGCAAGAGTTATGGCTGGCCACAAAGCGCCGGATGCGTAGAAATGCCCTATAAAAATGCGAAGCACTTGTTTCACCTTTTGCATTATGGGGATTTGGTATCGGTAGTCGGGCATTATCAGCCTGCCTCGCCTCCCCGCAGAAACTGCTGCTTGCGGAGGAGCAGCTGCGCAAAAGAATCCTGCGAAGCATCGCAGAGCAGGTGTCCAGCTCTGCGTGACCCAGTGAATTGCTGCAGTCCGCTCCCGTTTGCCAGTTGCCGGCAGAGGTCTTACCATCGCTCCATAAGCCAGCAGCAGCGATGACGACGATCATGACTCAATCTATCGATTCCCATCTCAACGAAGAGCGTCTTGGCTCCCGACACATTGAGTGGGTAAGGCGGTATGATTGCTTTATGGAAGGGCAGCGAGCTGAGGATAAGGATGGACAAAGGTAATCAACTGTTCACTCTGGCGTTGGGGTGGTTCCGCCGTGGATGGTGGACGATGTGCGGTTCACGGTGGAGGAAAAGGCGCCTGGACCTGCATGTGAACTTCCAAGGGGTAGTCAGTTCCCTGTCCGGTCTGCGGCCAGGACTGCCCGGTCTATGACACCCAGGAGAAGGTCTGGCGTCACCATCGACTTCTTCCAGCATGCGGCTTATCTCCATGCCCGCGTACCACGGGTCCATTGCCCGGAACACGGCGTGCATTTGGTATCCGTCCCTTGGGCGCGGAAGGCTCGGGATTCACGCTGCTCTTTGAGGCTCTAGTCATGGCCATGGTCCGGGAGATGCCCGTGTTGACGGTCTCCCGCCTAGTGCGGGAGACGGACCAGACTCTGGCGGGTGCTCGATCATTACGTCGCCAAGGCCCGCGAGGCCGCGGACAGTGTCAGAGGTCCATTCCGTCGGTATCGATGAGACGAGCAGCCGGCGCGGCCATGATTACATCACCCTGTTTGTGGACCTCGTGGCGAAGCGCCTGCTGTTTGCCACACCCGGCAAGGATGCCGAGACTTTTGCGCAGTTCGCCGAAGATCTGCAGGCCCATGGCGGCAGCGCCGAGGCCATTACGGAGGTCAGCATGGACCTCTCGCCAGCCTTCCAAAAGGGGCCGCAGAACACCTGCCCAACGCCCAGGTCACCTTCGATCGCTTTCACCTCATGAAGCTCGTCAATGAGGCCGTAGATGCCGTACGCAAGGGGGAAGCCCTCTCCCAACCAGACCTGAAAAAGAGCCGCTGGCTTTGGCTCAAGACCCGGGAAAGCTCTCCGCCAAGCAAAGCGCCAGGCTCCGGGAGATCCTCAAGAACAGAACCTCAAGACAGCACAGGCTTATCAGCTTCGCCTGACCTTCCAAGAATCTTCACCGTCCAGAATCGCCACCTAGGGCGCCACCTTGCTCAAGGCCTGGGTGGAAAACGTCAAGGACAGCGGATTACCGCCAATGGTCAAGGTCGCCTACACCGTCATGAAATCACTGGGATGGTGTGCTCCGCTGGTTCGAGAAGCCAGATTCACCAACGGGATTCTGGAAGGCTTCAATAGCCTCCTCCAGTCCGCCAAGGCAAAAGCCCGTGGCTACCCGTACCCACAAGAACTTTATCAACATGGCTCTACCTGATCCCGTAAACGGATCTCAGGCTACACCCACATGAAACATCGAAGAACCAGCGTCTTTTCCCGGTCCCCGAGGCATTCGCCGCCCGGGCGCATCTCGATCATGGCGAATACCAGCGTCTGCAGGCAGAAGCGGAACGAGATCCTGATGCTTTCTGGGGCGCTCTGGCGCGCGAACACCTGCTCTGGGAGCAGCCATTCTCGCAGGTGCTCGACGGGCGCGAGGCGCCTTTCTACCGCTGGTTCGCCGACGGCAGCCTCAATGTCGCAAAAAACTGCATCGATCGTCACCTGCACGGAGCGCAGAAGCACAAGGCAGCGTTGATTTGGGAGGGAGAGGATGGCAGCGTCAAGACCCTGACTTACGCGCAACTGCACCGCGAGGTCAACCTCTTTGCCAATGCCCTGCGCGCCGAGAAGGTCGAGGCCGGGATCGGGTCGTGATCTACATGCCCATGGTTATCGAAGCGGTAGTGGCGATGCTTGCCTGCGCGCGTATCGGTGCTGTGCACTCCGTGGTGTTCGGTGGATTTTCCGCCGAGGCACTCAAGGATCGTCTGGAGGACACCGGTGCCAAAGTTCTGCTCACCGCCGATGGCGCCTATCGTGGTGGCAAGATCGTCCCGCTCAAACGCCATGCCGATCAGGCCCTATTGCGCGAGCACGAACACCAGGTGGAACGGGTCATTGTCTTGCAGCGCACCGGCACCGATATCGACATGCTCGACGGCCGCGATCTGTGGTGGCACGAGGCAGTCGCCGGGCTGTCGGCCCACTGTCCTGCCCCCGCCTTCCCCGCGGAGCATCCCCTCTTCATCCTCTACACCTCGGGCAGTACCGGCAAACCCAAAGGGATTCTGCACAGCAGTGCCGGTTACCTGCTCTGGGCGAAGCTCACCAGTCATTGGTCTTTCGATCTAAGAGATGACGACGTGTATTGGTGTACCGCCGATGTCGGATGGATCACTGGGCACAGCTACGTGGTTTATGGTCCACTGGCCAATGGCGCCACTGTCTTTTTGTATGAAGGCGCACCCATGTACCCGCAACCCGATCGCTTCTGGTCGATGGTCGAACGCCACGGCATCACTGTCCTCTACACAGCGCCGACGGCAGTGCGCGCCTTCATGAAGATGGGCGATGCCTGGGTCAAGAAACACGATCTCAGCAGCCTGCGATTGCTTGGGAGCGTGGGCGAACCGATGAATCCCGAAGCCTGGATCTGGTACCGCGACGTCATTGGCGGCGGGAAATGCCCCATCGTCGATACTTGGTGGCAGACCGAAACCGGCGGTCATATGATCGCCCCACTGCCGGGTGTCAGCGCCAACAAACCCGGCTCTTGCGCCCTGCCCCTGCCCGGAATTTCCGCCAAGGTGGTGAATGAGCAGGGTGAGGAAATCCATGCCGCCGACCAGGGGGGCTATCTCGTCATCGATCGCCCTTGGCCGGGCATGCTGCGGGGCATCTGGAGCAATCCCGAACGCTACGCGCAGACCTACTGGGGGAAGTTCGCCAATCGCTACTACATTGCCGGCGACAGCGCCCGTCGCGACAAGGATGGCTACTTTTGGGTGATGGGCCGCATCGATGATGTCCTCAATGTATCCGGCCATCGCCTCGGTACGGCGGAGATCGAATCTGCCCTCGTTTCCCATCCCGCCGTCGCCGAGGCTGCCGTAGTCGGCGTTCCGCATGAGATCAAGGGAGAAGCGATATCTGCCTTCGTGATCCTCAAGGCCTCCCACCAGGGAGACGATCATGATCAACTGAGCGCGGCGTTACGCGCCCAGGTGACTGACCTGATTGGCGCCATCGCCCGTCCCGACGACATCCACTTCGTCGACAGCCTACCCAAAACCCGCTCGGGTAAAATCATGCGCCGGCTGTTGCGCGCCCAAGCTCGCGGTGAGGAAATCACCCAGGATATCAGCACCCTCGAAGATTGAGCAGATCATCCCAAGCCGTGCAAGGCCGCTTCGGTCCGCTTGGCAAAAGCTGGATCGGTCTCGGCCTTTTTTAGCAACGCCTCATATTTTGTTGGCGTCAGCTGATGCTGCGCAAGAATTGCAGTAATTTGCTTGTCATAGCCCTCTAGCTTTTGATGTTTTTCTTTTTCACTCATGCTCTTGCTGGAAATGACGGTATGCGCCTGCATATCGATAGGTTGAATTTCCTTCACTGCCGCGGCGAAGTGATGCAGCTCCTGCTGGTCCACATGCAGCTTGACAGGAGATTGTACCATCGGCTCAGCAGGCGTCGTCTGCGCTGGCATCTCGGTACTGGCCAATGCCCAAGTGCTACCACAAATCAAAGTCGCAGAAGACAAAACACCAACAATAATTTCCTTCTTCATGATCTCTCCCGTTTAGAACACGGCAAAAATAGTGAAGCCAAACCCTAACAAGGATAATCATCCATTGTCAAAACTGAATTGTTAATTGTTATATATCATGAGAATGTTGCAAAAATTTTTATCCCCCAAATTACGCAAACACATGGGCTTGATCGCTCTGGCTGCCGCCATAATGCTGCGTTATCATCGCCCTTTCCTACTGGGAGCAAAGCTGTGACGGAAAACTTTCACCCGCGGCGCAGTGTATTTCTTCTCGGCAGCCTCAGCGCCTTCGGCGCGCTTTCCATCGACATGTACCTGCCCAGTTTGCCGACACTACAACAGCATTTTCAGGTCAACCAACTTGCCATTCAGCTTACCCTAGCCGCTTTTTTTCTCGGATTTTCTGGGGGCCAAGCGATCCTCGGTCCCATCAGCGATCGTTTCGGCCGCCGCCCTCCTCTGCTACTCGCGCTGGCGCTCTATATGGCCGCTTCCATTGCCTGCGCTTTTGCTCCCAGCGCCGCCTGGTTGGCGTTCTTTCGCCTGCTGCAGGGCATCGGGGCGTGCTCAGGGCCGGTCATTGGCCGCGCATTGGTACGCGATCTCTTCCCGCCGCAGGACGCCAGCCACGTCTTTGCACGGATGATTCTGGTCATGGGGGTGGCTCCCATTTTTGCACCCCTCCTTGGCGGCTATCTGCTCCTCTGGTCTGGCTGGCAAGCAATCTTCGTCCTGCTGGCGGTCCTCGGGCTCCTGAGCCTGCTGGCCAGCGCCCTGCTCCTGCCTGCCGGCCATCGCGGAGATCCCGCGCATTCGCTCCACCTGTATGCCATTGTCGCGCGCTTCTGGACCCTGCTTCGTGATCCGCGCTTTCGTCCCTACGCCATCATTCTCGCCGCGAGTTTTTCCGGCATGTTTGCCTACATCGCCGGTTCCCCTTTCGTATTCATCGAGTTACACAAAGTGCCAGCGCATGATTTTGGTTGGATCTTTGGCTTCAATGCCCTGGGCCTGATCCTTCTCTCGCAGTTCAATCGCTTTCTGCACCGACGTTATTCTTCGCGTTCTTTGTTACGGACGACCCTATTCATTCAATTCGGCGCCGCAGTGTTCCTGCTTTTTGCCAGTCTCCTACCACAAACGGGCCTTGCAGGCCTCATCGTGCCGCTGTTCTTCTATGTCGCCTCGATTGGTCTGGTTTCCCCGAACAGCAGCGCCTTGGCCATGCAAGAGCAAGGAAAACAGGCGGGCACCGCTTCCGCCCTGCTTGGCAGCCTGCAATTCGCCAGCGCTGCCGTCGCTGCCATGGGCGTCGGCTTGATCGACATCCCCAGCGCCCTGCCCATGGCCCTAGTGATACTCCTATGCGCGACGATTGCGGCATCCGCTGGGCTAACCCTGCGCAAATCCGCTCATTTTCCCGGGTAGCGTGGGCCCCGGACAACAAAAGAGGCGCCGCAGCGCCTCTTTTTCACCACGCTACTTCAGTCATTCGGCATGGCCGAGATAAACGCAGCGGGCACCGGATTCATCCCCAGAGCGTAGCGTAGGGTGGCAAAATGCATCGCCTCGTCACCTTCGATGTTGGCTGCGGCGTGGGCCAGCTCGGGATTGCTGAACTGTTTCACCGCCCCCAAATACGCTTTGGCGGCGCCGATTTCCAAGCCTGCGGCAAAATGCAGCACATCGGCCTGATCCTTCAACTTGTCGACAGGGAAACCCCACGCCTTGGCCAAATCACCCATGGGAGCGGTAAGCGGTAGCTTTGCCGCGACTGGCTTACCACCCATCTTCCGGATCGTCTCAGCGAGTACGTCCGCATGCGCTTCATGATCCTTCTGGAATTCCAGGGCCAGTTTGAGTGGACCTGGCTTCAGCAGCTTACTGTCGGCACCCACCTGGTACGCCGCAATCGCCTGATGTTCGGCATTCAAGGCAAAATTGAGGATACCCAGATCGTGGCTTTCACTGTTCGCAGACATCCCAGCGGCCCGCGCCGTAGCTGGCAAAACCAGATTTCCGGCGGCGGCCAAGCCCAAACCAAAAAGGGCACTTTTTTTCAGAAAATCCCGACGATTTGCGCCGTCTTGCTCATTTTTCTGCATGATATTCTCCTGCCTGTGACGAAAAAAGAGTGATGAATCGTGTCATCACAGTCTAGTACGCACGGCGCGGCCCTGCGGATGCATCCTAACCGCGGATCAGCGTCGCCTGGAGCAGAATGGGTCCGGTGGGTTGCCCGGTAGGAGAACCGCCAGCGGGCTCCATGGTCACTGCCAACAGGCGGGCATGGGAAAGGTTCATATGGTCCGGCACCGGCAGCACCGGCGTCTGCCCGGCGCGCATCGGCAACAGGCCCATCGAGACGGGTTTCTTACCGGGCACGATGGCCCACAGCTGCATGGATTTGTCCGGGGGAATCTGGGTGTTTCGCAGAGTGACCAAGCGCATGTGATGCGCACTCGCGTGGAACACCCAGGTTGCCTGTCCCTGGCCATTGTTGACGACTGCCAGCATGGGCATTTGTGGCGCACTGGGCCACAACCAGGTGATCACCAGCACTATCGCCAGCGCCCCACTCAGGCCTTGCCATAGGCCAAGGCGGCGCCACCAGGGCAAATGCGACGATCCAGACCAGGCGTCGGTCGGTCTAGGCAACTGCGCGCGAATTCCCTGCCACACCCGCTCTGGCGCCGGCTGCGGGCGCGCAGGAAGCAATGCAGGCAAGAGCAGATCCTCCCAGCGCTCCACCATCTGCGCAAGGACGACATCCTGCTGCACGAGGCGCGCAAAGCGGAGTCGCGCCCTTCCCCGCAGGCTGCCGATCACATACAGCGCCGCCAGTTGCTCGGCAAGCTGTGCATGGTTACGTAGATTCATGCTGCAAACAGTCCCGCAAAAACAATAACCCCCTGCGAATCCAGCTCTTCACCGTCCCCAGAGCCGCTCCGAAGTGCTTGGCCACCTCTTCGTAGCTCGCGGCACGATAAAAGGCTTGCACGACGGCCTGACGTTGCTCCGCCGTCATCTTCTGCAAACAATCCTCCATGCGCTTGCGCTCGGCAGGATACAATGCGGCCTCATTGTGCACGGCTCCCCATTCTTCCCGCTCCCAGTCAGGCTCTTCCCAGCCAGGCTCGTCCTTGGGCATGCGTCGCAACAGATCGATCGCCTGGTAGCGCACGATGGCCGCCGCCCAGGCCATGGGAGAGCGCCCGGCGCGGTATTCGGATGCCTTGAGCCAGATCTTGAGGAAGGCATCCTGCAAACAGTCTGCCGCTCGGCCATCTTCTCTTAAAATACGCAAAGCGACAGGGTAGAGATGCGCGGACGTCTCCCGGTAAAAACGCTGGAAAGCCTGCTGATCGCCACGCGCAACAGCAAGTAGCAGCTGCTCCAGCTCAGCCGTATCGATCATCAGGCGTTACGGGACAATTCATGATTTCTCACACTTTTGCATTCGCACCTTTCCGCCGCAAAGTCGTAAGCTGGCCGGTAGAGTCTGGCTGGAGAATAGCGCAGAGTAGCAGCGCTTGACTACGAGTGGGACGCAACTGGAGAGAGCATCATGAAAAAGCAGAAGAGAATTTCCCTAAGAAATGGCCTATTGGGTATTGCAGCTCTGGGCTTGAGTAGCGCGGCGATGGCCAACCCCATCGATCTGCAACTGAACATCGGCACGCCGGCGTACTACCCGCCTGCGGTCGTCGCCACTCCGCCGCTGATGGTGTGGCTACCCAGTCTGGGCGTCTATGCGGCCTACGGCAGCTCCCAGCCCATTTTCTACAGTGGCTCCAGCTACTACTATTTTTACGGCAATCGTTGGTGGGCAGGTCCAGCCTATCGTGGGCCGTGGCGCCCCGTTGCGGCGCCGCCCCCGGGATTGCAGCGCTGGCATCCTGGCGATTGGCAGCGGGTACAGAACGAGGCCCACTACCGCGCGCGCGACCCGCATTGGCGGCATTTCCGGCCACAGGCTAGGCCCCAGCCGCCCATCCCCCAGCAGTACCGGCCACACGGACCGGAACAGGGTCCCTATCACCCGCAACCAGGTCCACGATATGAACATGGCCCCGACCATGGCAACCCAGGTCGCGGAGATCATGGACACGGAGATCATGGGCCGGGCGACCAAGAGCCTGGCCGCCCCTAACAGAAGTCACTTCCTCAAGAAGCCATCTTCTCGTTCAACCAGGTTCTTGCCTCGGCCATCGCCGCGTCCAGCCCTTCCGCTTGCGCGGCGCCCGCCTGCGCCATGTCCGGTCGTCCGCCACCTTTACCTCCCAGCGGTTTCGCAAGCACATTCACCAGCTCACCGGCATGGACCTTGCCGTGCAGGTCCTTGCTGACTGCGGCCAGAAGAGAGACCTTCTCGTCCGCCACACCAGCCAGCACGATGATGCCGGAGCTGATTTCCGAACGGAGACGATCGAGCACCTCGCGTAAGGCCTTCGCATCCATCCCATCCAGGCGTTGCAACAGGACCGGCACATCCCGAATGCGCTCTACCCGCGCGGCCAGATCGGCACCTGCGGTGGCGGCCAATTCCCGCTTGCTGCGCTCCAGCTCCTTCTCCAGTTGCCGCAGGCGCTCCAGGGTCTGGGCGAGCCGCTGATCCAGCTCCGCAGGCGCGGCTTTGAGCAACGCCGCCGCCCCACGTAGGCGTTCCTCATCCTGTTGCACACTGCGTAAGGCGGCTTCCCCGGCTACCGCTTCGATACGGCGAATCCCCGCCGCAACGGCGGACTCGCTCAGGATCTTGAAGAAGCCGATCTCCCCCAGGGCAGCGACATGGGTGCCACCACAAAACTCCAGCGAGTGCTCCCCCATCAGCACCACGCGAACTTCCTCGCCATATTTTTCCCCAAAGAGGGCCATGGCACCCAGGGCTTGCGCCTCAGCGAGGGGCAATACTCGCGTTTCGGCCTGCACATTGGCACGAATCGCAGCGTTCACCTCGCGCTCGATGGCCTGTAGTTCCGCCGACCCCAGGGGCTCCGGATGGCTGAAGTCGAAGCGCAGACGCTCGGCATTCACCAACGATCCCTTTTGCTGCACGTGGCTGCCCAGACGGCGACGTAACACGGCATGCAGAAGGTGCGTCGCCGAGTGGTGGGCGGCAGTGGCGGCACGGGCAACGGGATCGACCGCTGCCTGCAGAATCTCACCGACGCGGATGCTGCCACGTTCCAGGGTGCCGATATGCACGTGCTGGCTGGGTACCGGCTTTTGCGTGTCGGTCACGGAAAACAGGACTTCCTGACCGTGGAAGAGCTTGCCGCAGTCACCCGCCTGCCCGCCCGATTCGCCATAGAAAGGCGTCTGATCGAGGATGATCGCGGCGGACTCGCCCGCCTGCAAGCTATCGACGCAGGCGCCATCCCGGACCATTGCGAGCACCTTCCCGGCGCCGTCGCAACCGCCATAGCCGAGAAATTCGGTGGACGGCAGTTGCATGGCGAGATCGTGATAGATCTTTTCCGCCTTCACCGCGCCGCTGCCGGACCACGCCGCACGGGAGCGTTCGCGCTGCTCCGCCAGCGCCGCATCAAAGCCCGCCATGTCCATCTCCAGCCCACGCTCACGGGCGATATCCGCCGTCAGATCGACCGGAAAGCCGTAGGTATCGGACAGGCGGAAGATGACTTCACCGGGGATGGGTGCCCCCACCGGCAGCTTGGCAATGGCCTCGTCGAGCAGATCCAGCCCGCGCTGCAAGGTCTCGCGGAATTTTTCTTCCTCGCGATGCAGCTGCCGCTCGACCTCGTGTTGTGCCTGGCGCAGCTCCGGGTAGGCGTCGCCCATGCTGGCAACCAGCGGCGCCACCAGACGGTAGAAAAATGCGTCCTCGATGCCAAGCTTGCGCCCATGCCGCACCGCACGGCGGATGATCCGCCGCAGCACATAACCGCGACCTTCGTTACTCGGCATGACACCATCGGTGATCAGGAAGCTGCAGGCACGGATATGATCTGCCAGGACCCGCAGACTGGTGTCGCCTTCGGCACTGCTGCCATAGGGCGTGGCGGCCAGCTCCGCCGCTGCCGCGATCAGTACCTGAAAGATATCGGTGTCGTAGTTATTGTGCACACCCTGCAGGACCGCCGCCAGACGCTCCAGACCCATGCCGGTGTCGACCGAAGGTTTGGGCAAGGGCGTGAGCTTGCCCGAGCTGTCCCGGTCGTACTGCATGAAGACCAGATTCCAGATCTCGATGTAGCGGTCACCGTCGGCCTCCGGGCTTCCGGGCGGGCCGCCGGGGATTGCCGGACCGTGATCGTAGAAGATCTCCGAACAGGGACCGCAGGGGCCGGTATCGCCCATACTCCAGAAGTTGTCCTTGTCGCCGCAGCGGGAGAAGCGCGCAGCGTCGATCTTCATCTCGTTCAGCCAGATCTCGGCCGCTTCGTCGTCCTTGTCGTGAACCGTCACCCAGAGCTTCTCGGCCGGCAGGCCCAGGGTTTGGGTGAGAAAACGCCAAGCGAACTGGATGGCTTCCCGCTTGAAGTAATCACCAAAAGAGAAATTGCCGAGCATCTCGAAGAAAGTATGGTGACGCGCCGTATAGCCAACGTTTTCGAGATCGTTGTGCTTGCCGCCAGCACGCATGCAGCGCTGGGTGGAGACTGCCCGAGTATAAGGGCGCTGCTCCAGCCCAAGAAAGGTATCCTTGAACTGCACCATGCCGGCGTTGGTGAAGAGTAGCGTCGGGTCATTACGCGGCACCAGAGGACTGCTGGGGACGACCTGATGCCCTTGGCTGGCAAAAAACTGCAAAAAGGCGCTACGGATGGCTGCTGACTTCATGTGACTCCCTGAACGATACTCGGCGGGGCTCACTCCCCATCCGCAAACAAATCCTCTTGGGCCAAAGCCTTACGAATCAGGTCGGGGGGAAAGCCGCGACCCTGTAAAAATCGCGCCCGGCGTACCCACTCCCTGGCGTCGCTGGGCGCCTGCTCGCCAAAACGCTTCTGCAACACCTGCCGCGCCCGCGCCAGCCAATCCACCTCGGCCAGCAAGACGCGGTCCTCGCCTGCGCCACTCGCACGCCAGTCCTGCAGCACCCGCATGGGGCCCTGCCCACGCGCCGCTCGACTGCGCATCCGCGCCTCGCGGTAGCGGGCGTCGCTCAAATATCCGCGCTCTACTAAACTCGCAAGGACCGCGTCCACCGCCTCGGCAGCGAAGCCAGTCTGCCGCAAGAGGCGAGATCGCAATTCGGCGCGGGCATATTCCCGCCGCGCTAAGAGGCGCAGGGCCACGGCCTCGATGGCCGCTTCCCCGTCGCTCACCCTTCGGCTTCGGCCAGCCCCGGCACCTCTTCGGCAAAGGCCAGCGGGTGGCCCAGGGCCGCGGCGCGCACCTTGTCCTCAATGGCCTTCGCCACTTCCGGATGCTCTTTCAGATACTGACGGGCATTGTCCTTACCTTGCCCGATCCGCTCGCTGCCGTAACTGTACCAGGCCCCGCTCTTTTCCAGAATGTCGAACTTGACCCCCAGATCGACCAGCTCCGACAGACGCGAAATTCCCTCGCCGTAATAGATGGCGAACTCCGCCTCGCGGAACGGTGGGGCCACCTTGTTCTTGACCACCTTCACCCGGGTATCGTTGCCAAGGACTTCGTCGCCCTTCTTGATCGCGCCGATACGGCGGATATCCAAGCGCACGGAGGCGTAAAACTTGAGGGCGTTGCCGCCGGTGGTGGTTTCCGGGCTGCCGTACATGACGCCGATTTTCATACGAATCTGATTGATGAAAATGACCAGGGTATTGGTACGCGAGATGTTGGCAGTGAGCTTGCGCAGGGCCTGACTCATCAGCCGCGCCTGCAGACCCACATGCGAATCGCCCATCTCGCCCTCAATTTCCGCTTTGGGCGTCAGGGCGGCCACGGAATCCACGACGATGAGATCGACGGCACCGGAGCGCACCAGCATATCGGCAATTTCCAGTGCCTGTTCGCCGGTATCCGGCTGCGAGATGAGGAGATTTTCGAGATCCACCCCGAGCTTCTGCGCGTAAGTGGGATCCAGGGCATGTTCGGCGTCGATGAAGGCCGCCGTACCGCCGGCGGCTTGACAACTGGCGATGGCGTGCAGCGTCAGGGTCGTTTTGCCGGAGGATTCCGGCCCATAGATCTCGACGATGCGCCCGCGCGGCAGTCCACCGACCCCCAAGGCCAGATCCAGCCCCAGGGAACCCGTGGAATAGACGGCAATGTCCTTGATGGCGCTCTGCTCACCCAGGCGCATGATGGCACCCTTGCCAAACTGGCGGTCGATTTGCGACAGGGCCGCAGCCAGCGCCTTGCTCCGTTGATCATCCATCTTGCCATCTCCTCATGTGGACACCCGGGCATTCTACCCGAGGGATTCGTACAGACCAATCTTGGGATGCTCACTCTCTGTCAGCAAGCCCAGCAGACCGCCGATGGCGACCGAACCGGCAGCATATTGCACGGCCCAACGATCCCCGGCGAAGCACAGGGTGCGCAGCTCACGCTGGTTGCGGCTTGCCCAGCCCAGGCAAACGGTGCCGACGGGCTTCCCGGGCACTGCGCCGCCGGGGCCGGCAATGCCGCTGACCGCAATCGCAAGGTCGGCGTGACGCAGGGCGCCATCGAGCATCTCTCCTACCACCTCCTCAGACACGGCACCGTGCACCTGCAGCGTCTTGCCCGCCACCCCCAGCATCTCCTCCTTGGCGGCATTGCTGTATACCACAAAACCCTGGCGCAGCACGGCCGACGACCCCGGCAAGGCGGCGATGCGCGCGGCAATTCCACCAGCGGTGCAGGATTCGGCGGTCGCCAGCTGCCAGCCGCGGCTCTCGGCCCAACGCAACAAGGCCCACTCCGGCGGCGCCAGATCCAGCGCCATCCCGTCCCCGCCGCCAGACCAGATTTCTCCGGGCAAGGGCGCGTCCACCGGCGTCACGCCAAAGCGGGTGCGTGGCATTGCTGTGAGGAACCAATGGCGACAAAGGTATTCTGCAAGCCGCGACCAGTCGAGGGGGTCGAGAAGAATTCCCCCGGCAGATTGCCAGGCAGCGGCATTGGCAAAGTCTCCCAAGGCTACGCCCTGTACAGAGTGGAGCGGCAGCTCGCGGCACAGCGACAGCCGCACCGGCTGCCCGGCCCATTCGATCCACGTCGCCACCCGCTGCGCCAGCGGCAAGGCAGCGGGACGCAGAGGAAGATAAATCGGGAATTCAGAGTTCATGCTCATGCCCCCATCGTGCCGGCAGCGGCCGCTCTTCGTCCTGCCAGAAGAGTCGTACGCCCGCCTCTACCGGTAGAATCCTCCCCACCCGGCATAGAGGCGTCGCCGTACGCCGCGCCACGTCCTGCAGCGCGACGGCCAGGGAGGGCGGCGCGCAGAGGATCAACTCATAATCGTCGCCACCGGTCAGGGCGCTGCGCGACAGTCGCTCCCAATCCCCCGCCACCCAGCCGGCCAGTGGCGGGCTCAGGGGCAACTGATCGGCATCGATCCGTGCGCCTACCCGCGAGGCAGACAATATGTGACGCAGATCGGCCAGAAAGCCATCCGAGACATCCTGCGCGCAACGGGCACCCAACTGCTGCGCCGCCTGCGCAAAGGCCAGGCGGGGCGTAGGACGCAAGCGTCGCTGCTCCAGCCAGTCGTCCCCCACCAGGAGCGCGTTCTCCTCTCCCCGGCGCGCGGCAAAGGCGCGCTCCAGGGCCAGTGCCGCATCGCCCAGGGTGCCCGTGACGTAGATGTCGTCGCCCATCTGTGCTGCATTGCGCTGCAAGGCCGGCCCCTCCAGCAGTCCCAGGGCGCTCACTGTCACGGTCAGCGGCCCAGCGGTGGACACTGTATCGCCCCCCACCAGACGCAGCGCCCAGGAAGATGCCAGAGCCTGCCAACCACGTATGAAATCGGCACGCCACTCCGTCCCTGCCACGCCAACAGGCAAGGCCAGATTGAGCAAGGCCCAGCGCGGTTCGGCACCCATGGCTGCGAGGTCACTGAGGTTGACTGCCAACGCCTTCCAGGCCAGATCCGCGGCGTTCACATCGGCAAAGAAATGCCGTCCCGCCACCAAGGTATCGGTACAGGCGACCAGCGCCCGTCCGCCGCAATCGAGCACCGCCGCGTCATCGCCAATGCCGATCAGGGTACCATCCCCAGCCCGCCCCTGGCCCAGGGCATCGCGCAGTTCGGCAATCAGGGCAAACTCCGCGGAGGGCATTCAGGTACCTCCAAAGCATAGATTCAGCGTTTCGCTGCAGACAGGGTATGCTGGCATGAACGGCTGCTTCCTCTTTCGCATTTTGCAACGATGCCTACGGATTCCTGCAACAATCTACCGATTCGTTCGGCGCAAGTCATTACCGGCCGCTTTGCGCCGAGCCCCAGCGGACCCTTGCATGCGGGCTCGGCACTGGCGGCCATTGGCAGTTACCTGAGCGCCAAGACCCAGGGTGGTCGCTGGCTGCTGCGTATCGACGACATCGACGGCGCCCGTTGCCGGCCCGAGGCCCCCGAGCAGATCCTGCGGCAACTGGACTCCTTGGGATTGGCGTGGGACGGCCCCATTCGCTATCAGTCGCAGCATCTGGAGCAATACGCCGCGGCACTGCGACACCTGCAAGAGCAAGAGCTTGCCTACCCCTGCGACTGTACCCGACAAAGCCTCGTCCAACGGTCCTGTACCTGTCGCGGCCGGCCGCCGCGCAGACCGCGAGCCTGGCGCCTCGATCTCCGTGGACTGCCCCACACTACATGGTACGATCGCTACTTGGGACGCCAGGAGCCCAGTTTTCCCAAGCATCCCCCGGTTCTGTTGCGTGCCGATGGACCCTTTGCCTATCTGCTCTGCTGCGTGGTGGACGATGCCGAACAGGGGATTACCGAGATCATTCGCGGCGCCGACCTGGCGGCCATCACCCCTCTACAGCAGTACCTACAACGGCAACTCGGGCTTCCCTCCGCCCAATACGGACACCTACCCTTAGTCTACGATCAAAACGGCAAAAAACTCTCCAAAAGTGACGGGGCCGCTGCCTTTGATGCGCGGATCATCTGGGAACAAAGCCTGCAGGCGATGGGTTGGGACACTCCCGCGGAATTGCGCGGGGCGAGCCCCGAGGAATGGCGTGACTGGTCCCTTGCCGAAGGGGTCCGACAATGGAACCTGGAGAAATGATTTGGGCTCCCTGCGGGAAAAGGTTTATGGTAGCCAGTGTCAGGCGCAGATGAGCGTAACGATGGGTAAAACCGGGGGTTTGTCCAGATATCTCGTCCTTGTGGGTGCCTGCTGGCTGGCGATGTCAGCCCTGGCGCCCCGGGCGCTCGCATTGCCCATTTACCGCTGGGTCTCTCCCGAGGGCGTGGTCAGCTTTGGCAACCAGCCCCCCAAGGACGCCAGGGATGTGCAAAAAATCGGCGAGCAAAGCCCGACCCCGGCTACCCCACCAGCGCCGGTCGCGAAACCACCGCAGCGGGAACCACAGCAAGCGCAGCAGAAAATTGCCCGGGATGAAGAGCTTGCCGCCAAACTCAACCTGTTACGTGCTCTGGAAAATTATCTCGGCCAACGGCAGCCGCAAATCATCCATGAGGACCGCGGCCCGTCCCTCTTTCTCTATCCGCCCTACCCCTACTCACCCTACCCCCCGCGGCAACCGTATCGGCCACGACCGCCACGACCGCCACGACCGCCACGACCGCCACGACCACCACAACCGCCAACGGTGAACAACGGGCTGCCGCAAATTCCACCGTGGTACACCGGCCCCTGGCCGCGGCAGACGCCCTGAGGAAGGGCCACGGCCAACAGCGCCGGCAGGCGCGAAGCAGCCAACCCGGTAGCAGCGCAGGTGGGAAATCTATCGCCCTTAGCCGCCGTGGGTCACGACCGCGCCCATCTTGAAGATCGGCATATACATGGCCACCACCAGAGTACCCACCACGATACCCAGAATGACCATGATGATCGGCTCCATGAGGGTGGACATGCGGTTGACCGCCTCGTTGACCTCGTTTTCATAGAAATCGGCGACCTTGCCCGACATCACCTCGACGGCGCCGGTCTCTTCACCAATGGCGAGCATCTGGGTGGCCATCAGCGGAAACACGCCGTCTTCCTTGAGCTTGGTAGAGATGCGCCCGCCTGCGGCAACATCGGCACGGGCATTGAGCACGCTCCTTTCGATGATGGCGTTATTGGACACCCGGGAAAGGGTATCCAGGGCATCGAGGATGGGCACGCCGGCGGACTGCATGGTCGAAAGCGTACGATTGAAGCGGGCCACGGCGCCCTTCAGCAAAATATCGCCCAAGACCGGAATTTTCAGGGAATAGCGGTCAACAACCACCTTGAATTTGTCGCTGCGCCGGTAGGCATAGCGAAACAGAAACACCGCTGCGATGGGCGTTACCACCACGATGTACCAGTGTCCGCGCATCCAGTTGGAAATATTGATGACCACCTGGGTCAGCAGCGGCAGGGTAGCGCCAAAGCTGCTGAACAGGTTGGCGAATACGGGAATCACGAAGATCATCAGAATCACTACCACGACGATCATGACGGTAATGATCGCTGCCGGGTAGAACATGGCCGACTTGACCTTTTTGGTCAGGGCCAGACTCCTCTCGCGGTAGTCCGCCAGACGCAGCAGGATGGTGTCGAGAATACCGCCCTGCTCGCCCGCCGCTACCAGCGAAACGAATAGGCGATCAAAGTATTTGGGGTAGTGCGCCAGAGACTGCGACAGGGATTCGCCCTCGTTCAGATGGCGCAGAATGCCTTTCAACAACTTGCGCATACCGGGCTGGGAAGTGGCCGAGACCAGCAGCTCGAAACTCTGTACCAGGGGCACACCCGCATTGATCATGGTGGAGAGCTGACGCACCATGACTACCAGGCTGGTTTCCTTGACCCCCTCCCCGCCGAGGAGCGGTTTGGGCGCCTTCTTGACCACGATGGGGGTGAGCCCCGCCCGGCGCAGGCTGGCCTTGACCACATTGGCCGAGGCCGCCGTCATCTCGCCCTTTTGCCGCGTGCGCCCATCCGCAGTCTTGGCTTCCCAAACGAAATCGGTCAGGTTGACCTTTTCCGTTTGCCGTTGCTGACCCTTCACGGCGGTTGCCATAGCTGTCTCCCCGCTTACCCGGTTTCTCTTGTCCGGGGCAATTAGACGGCGTCAGCCGGATTGTCCAGGTGCCAGTGGCGTAACTGCGGGTATTCCAGACACAGGTACAGGTGCTCAACCTGCTTTCTCTGCGCCTTCGTCAGCAGCAGTCGTACCCCCACCAGATCCCCGAGGGTGGCAGAGCGGGCCTCGCGCCGCACGGTCGTCACCACTGTTTCGCAGTGCCCGCAGTCGACCACATCAAACTCCACCAGCGCCGATTCGCCGGGGTCCACTGGACAATTGGCCAGGAAAAAGCTGGCACCATCCAAACTCAGGTCATGCAAAGCCCCGGTGATACTCTCGCCGCTGCGCCGCCGCAACAGGATCTGACCATCCAGATGCAGGCGCCGGCGCAGGCGGGTTTTGCGTTGGTAGAGTAAGGCCGGGCGACGGAAGTGGTAGACCCCTGCCGAGTCAACTCCATCCAAGTCGCTGAAAAAAGAATAAATGCCACCGGCCGTCTCGATGAATACCAACACCTTTCGGTAGTTGCCCCATACCGCGTTCCCTTGCGCCCGAAACTGCAGGCCGTGCGCATCGCAACCGATAAACGAGAAGCTGTGCCCCGGGTCTTGTGGATCGGCAGCAAAGATGACCGCGCTGCTATCGGCACCGGCCTGACACAGACTGTCGGGCACGAATTCGACCATGCTCCGGTCAAACTCTCCTACCAAAAGCAGATGATAATCCGCAATGTTCATCCCCTTGCGCAAAGGCAGCAAGGAAACCAGCGGCGTGCGGTCCAGGGTGACATCGGTATGGGTGGTGCTCATCCTTCTTCCTCCGGCTTGGCGAACAGGCCCGCACGGCGTTCGGGTCGCAAATCCAAGCGCGAGTCTTGATGGAACACCCAATAGTGGCTGCGCTCATCGCGGATCGCCTTGGCTCGATAGAGGGCCTGGTCCGCGTAGCGTAACAGATTTCCCGCATCCTGCACGCCATCATCCGGCACCCGGCAAATCCCCATGCTCAGGCGCACCGCCACCTCCCTGCCATCGGCCAGCTGGACGGGCGCATTGACTCCTGCCTCGATCTTCACCAGCACCAGCTCCAGTTCGTCGAGATTGCGGTAGCCCTCGATCAGCACGACAAACTCATCACCCCCAGGCGCGCCACGTAGTCAGTACGTCGCAGGCTGTCGCGCAGACGACGACTGATCACCTTCAGCACCTGATCACCGGCCGCATGGCCGTAGAGGTCGTTGATCGGTTTGAAATGATCGAGATCGATCATGCACACCGCCAGGGTGGAGCCATTACGCTGTGCCCGGGCCACGGCCAACTCCAGTTCGTCATCCAGGGCGCGGCGATTGGCCAGCCCGGTCAGACGATCATGGCGCGATTCGTAATCCATCTGCTCAAAAAGTTGCTGTTCGCGACTGATATCGCGCAGAATTCCGAGAAAACGCGTCAATACCCCCGAGCCATCGCGCACCGGGATGATGCTGATGTGGTTCCAGAATTCCGTGCCATCGCGCCGGTAGTTGAGGAGTTTGCCTTCCCAGGGCGATTCCTCCGCCAGGGCATGATCGAGCGCCGCCAGTTCCTGCATGCTGGTGTGCGGCCCCTGCAACACGCGCAACCCCTGTTCCTTGACTTCCTCCAGGCGGTATCCGGTCATCAGGGTGAAACTCTGGTTGACATAAAGGATGCGCTTTTTGGCATCGGTCAGCACCACCGCGTCGAAGGCCGAGCGCAGACCGGCACCCAGGGTGGCCTGCAGATCATAGATCGCCACGTCTTCCAGGGTTTCCGACAGCACCCGCACGGTGGACTCCAGCAACATCTGTTCGTCCCCCGGCCAGGCAGCGCCACTGTGCCGCAACAGCAGCAACAGCCCCCACATCTCTTGCTGGCGCGCGAGCGGCAGCACTGCGGTAGAGGAAACCCCCAGACGTTGCAAGCGATCGGTCCAGGCGCGCAGGCTGGGCCCATTGTGCAGGCGAGAAGAGTAAAAGGAACGTTCTTCACGCCAGGCCAGACCCAGCGGGCCCTGACCTTCGGGCAGATCGGCATGGATCGAGCAGCGCACCCCCTCCAGGATCGGGCGGGAACCCGCCAAGGCCACCGGCTGCAGGATACCGTCGGCGTCGGGCAGGAGAATGGCGGCAAAGGAGGCGACCTGATTGTGCAGCACGCTGTCACAGAAGCGCTGCATCAGCTCCCCTTCGCTGCGCCGCGGCACGAGGATGGCGCCAATGGCCTCACGCCAGGCAAGCAGCTGCTGCTGACGACGGATATTACTCTCCGCCTGCCCGCTACGCCCCAACAGACGCCAGAAACGAGCGCCGGGGAAATCGCCGGGGGAATCGTCAGAGGCATCAGACATACGGCGGAAATCCTTGCATCAGAGGATGAGCCATCATTCTAACGAAAAATAGAGAGCAACAGGGAATCGGCAGCTTTGCCGAGCTCATCTGCCCGCGCTTTGCCGTGCCAGTATCCGCTCGTGGTGAAACACCCAGTACTGGACGCGCTGCTGCCGGTTCGCCTTGGCCTGATAGAGCGCCAGATCGGCATAGCGCAACAGGCGGCCGACATCGATCTCCCCGTCCTCGGGATAGCGGCAGACACCCATGCTCAGTTGCACCGAAACCTCTTGCCCGTTGGGGAGCAGAATGGGCGCGTTGACCAGGGGCTCCAGCTTGGCCAGCAGTAGGGTCAGTTCGTTGAGGGTGCGGTAGCCCTCCAGCAGGATGACGAATTCATCGCCACCCAAACGCGCCACATAATCGGTGCGCCGCAGGCCCTCGCGCAGCCTGCGAGCCACCACCTGCAGCACATGATCACCCGCGTCGTGGCCGTAGCGGTCATTGATGGGCTTGAAGGAATCCAGATCGATCAGGCAGACGGTAAGGCTGGAGCGATTGCGCTGCACCCGCGCCAGGGCCAGCTCCAGTTCGTCGTCTAGGGCGCGGCGGTTGGCCAGCCCGGTCAGGCGGTCGTGGCGGGCCTCGTACTCCAGTTGCCCCAAGAGCGAATGCTCGCGGCTCACGTCGCGCAAAATGCCCAGAAAATGGGTCAACTCCTCGGCGGTGTTGCGAACCGGGACGATACTCACGTGATTCCAGAACGTCTGCCCATTCCGCTGGTAATTCAGCAGCTTGCCAGACCACGCAACGCCATCGCGCAAGGCCATGTCGAGGCTCGCCAGATCCGCCAGACTGGTCTCCGGGCCTTGCAGGATCTTCAGCCCCTTGTGGCAGATCTCTTCTTCCTTGTAGCCCGTCATCAGGGTGAAGCTCTGATTGACATAGAGCACCCGCCGGTGCGTGTCGGTGAGCACCACACTGTCCAGGGCGGCGCGCAGGCCCGAGCCGAGAATGAGCTGCAACTGCTGTTTGGCGAGGTCTTCGAGGACATCGCCCAGCAACTGCGCCGTGGATTCGAGGAGCATCTGGCTGTCGCTCGCCCAGTCGCTTTGCCGCTCCCGCGCCAGCAGCAGCAGGGCCCAGACCCGCCGGCGCCGCAACACCGGCAGGATGGCCGAGGCGCGCAGCCCGCGCCGCGCCGCCTGTGCATTCCACTCCACCAAGGCCGCGGCCGAGGGGCGCTCCTCCGAGTACCAGGCGCGCCCCTCACGCCAAGCCCTCCCCAGTGGACCCTGGGTATCGCTGATGGCGGCACTCGGTGTACAGCAGATATCACTGACGAAAGCGCGCGGACCACTCAGGGCCACCGGCTGGAGCATCGACTGAGGGCCGGGGCGCAGCAATGCCGCCAGGTCCGCCACGCCCTGTTGCACGGTGATCTCACAAAAGCGCTGCAGCACCTGCCGTTCCTCCGCCGCCGGCACCAATACCGCCGACAAGGCCCCGCGCCAAGCGAGCAACTGCTGCTGCTCGCGCACCGTCTGGTCGGCTTGCGGCGGGCGCCCCAGGCGCTGCCAGAAGCTGCGGCCAGGGGAACTCCGGGGGGCGTCGTCGCTACTCACGGCGGCACTGCGGCCCGACTAGCTCGCCAGCCGCGGGGCGATGCGCCGCTCGCGCTGCATCTCGTACAGGGCGATGAGCTCGCTGCGCACCACATTCAGCTCCAGGTCGAGGCTGGCGATGGGGGCGCCGCGCTCGGCGCGACGGTCAAGCAGGCGATGGCGGCGAGATTGCAGTTGCTGGATGCGTTCCTGAACGTTCATCTTTCACTCTCCTGGTTGCGTGTACGGCTAGGGGGTAATCCCGCCGTTTTGGGTAATGATGACGCCCGAGGCGGTAGCGGCGCTGGGAAAGCCGGCGGCACTGCAGGCGCGGGCGATGGAGGTGCCCAGATTGCCGGCACAGCCGCTGGTGATGACTTTGACGGTGGTGGGTGACGGCCCACCGGCGCTGATGGTGCTGGCGCTGATCTGGACTTGCCCGCACGCCGAGGCCGTACCACCGGTAACGAAGGCCGGCGTACCCTGGCCATAGACGGGGTCTGCCACGTCGTGGGCCGCCTGGCCGTTGAGGGTGTCGTAGAGATTGGTCGAGACCGCATTGCTGGTCGCGGCATAGGCATTGGCTACGGCATCCACCGCCAGTTTGAAATTGCCTGCCACGGTCTGCGCCTTGGCGGTTTCGATGTACTGGAAATACTGGGGAAGGGCGATGGCGGCGAGAATGCCGATGATCGCAATCACGATCATGAGCTCAATCAAGGTAAAGCCTTCCTCCAGGGCCGAGCCACACAGTTGCGACTCAGCGCCCAAACATTTTCCATCCATGTCTCGACCTTTCCGAAAGGGCTCTGGAGCATCCAGAGCACTGTCCGAAAGGGGCACCCCGAAGAGGTGCCATAAGGATGAGACCGTTTTCTATTAGCTGTAAGTTACTGCACCGTCAGGAGTAATCGTTGCAGTGATCGTATTGCTACTTGCCGAAATGCCCTGAGCTGTGAGCGCTGAAGTAATAGCATTCTTCAACCCACCCGAAGTGCAGGTACTCCAGTCCATTTTGAGAGTTAGGTTGGATGACAAATTCGGCGCAACGGTGTAATATGCGTAGCCAGTGGGCGGGGTGCCTCCACCCGTTCCATAGCCCGTTGGAGCAAAACTCACACACCCCTGAACATTGATATTGGGTATTGCAACACTCGTGGTTTGCCCAGCCGACGCCGCAGCTACAGCGGCAGTGCTTTGCGTCACAAATTGGTGGAAATCTTGTGTTACGGTCGTTGCCTTGGAAGTCTCAATGTACTGCTCATACTGGGGAATGGCGATGGCGGCCAGAATGCCGATGATGGCAATGACGATCATCAGCTCGATGAGGGTGAAACCGGCCTCCGCGGCCCGCTTCGCTTGCTGTACTTTCATGCTCATGGGGTACTTCCTCCTGCAGAGAAGTGAATCTAGACTCGCCCCTTGCGAGTTCAGGACAGTTATGCAAGGCTCGTGCCAATATATTCTCGTGCACGTAACCTCCTAATTTTATTGGGTAGTTGCACAATTCAGCAGATACTCACCTACCGATAAACCGCCTGCCCCATCGCCCATGTCCCAGCTTTTCGCCTGACATCCGGGGCCGCGCCGGAAACCCGGCAAAAATGTCACAGGATTTCTTGTGACATGCGGGAGCAAGCAGGAAATTCCGCGAAAATGTCACCGTTTTTTCTGTGACATTCGCCTCTCCACCCATAGACAGGCCGCTATGGGTAGCGCATCCTTTTGCTGTCGCACGCGCGGAGGTTGCGAGGAGTACGGCGATGTCCTTGGAGATTTCGGTAATGCTGGCAAGCCTGCTGACGGGAAAAACCACCAAAACGATCTATCGCTGGGTGGACGACGGCATACTGACCCCGCGGCAGTCCGGAGCAGACGGCAAAGGCAGCTTTTTGCTGGCCCTGCCGGATCTGGAAGCGCATCTCAGCCTGCCGCTCTCCGCCGAACTGGAAGCCGCCCTGCGGAATGCCATGGAAGGCAAGGCCGCCGGTTTCCACACCGTGGCCCTGATCTTTCTGGAAGCCGGGCAGCCGGACATTGCCATCCGCTGGCTGGAGATGGCCGCCAAGAAGGGACACGCCGACGCCATGGAGTGGTTGGCCACCGGCTATCTGGAAGGGCTCGGCACCGAGGTCAATGTCGCCCACGGCATCGAATGGCTGGGGAAGGCAGCCATGGCCGGCCATCCCGTCGCCCTCGCCAAGCTCCGCGCCCTGGACTCCTGAAACACCACGACATCGATTTTACCCGCCTTGTGATCCCGTCCTGTGATCCAGACTTGCCGCCCACAGCGGATTGCGGCGCTTGCACGACACAAGGCCGCCATGCACAAAAGGCTGTGCAGAGTTATGCGTCGGCCGGATTGACTGCTTAGGCGTTTTCCGCCACATTTACCAGTTATTGGTATTTTTTGAGGGTTGCGCCGATGGCCAAGAACACCAGTGTGAGCTTGGGAGACCACTTCGACCAGTTTATCGCCGCCCAACTTTCCAAGGGACGCTACAGCTCCGCTACGGAAGTAGTGCGGGCAGGCTTGCGCCTGCTCGAGAACGAGGAGCAGAAACTGGAAGTATTGCGCCAGTTGATTGCGGAAGGCCGAGCCAGTGGAACTGCTGAGTACAGCTATGAGAGTTTTATGGATGAACTCGATAACGAATTGCGTTGATGGGCACATTTTCCCTGACCCATGCAGCCAAAAATGATTTGCGTGGCATTGCTCGCTACACGGAAGAGCGCTGGGGGCGCGCGCAACGCCGGCACTACTTGAAGGGCTTGCATGACGCATTGCAAAGGCTGGCTGATTCTCCAGCACTCGGAATCGCTTGCGATTATATCGAACCGGGCTTGCGCAAGCACCCTTTCCAGAGCCATGTGGTTTTTTACGACGTTATCTCCGACGAGGAAATTCAGGTGGTCCGCGTTCTGCACAAAAGGATGGATGTTCATCAGGCTGTTTTCTCCGCCTGACGCCAAGCCGACCACCCTTGGCCCTTAGACACGACGGCATCAATTTCGCCCGCCGCGCGCCCGTCTGCGACACCCCCTTGACACTCGCCAACGGATGTCTATGATTAGCACTCGTCGAGGGTGAGTGCTAACACCCGCCCTCGTTGGTTCTCAAACTTTGGTCCAATTTCGATGAGGAAAGCTTCTATGAAACTGCGTCCGTTGCACGATCGCGTTGTCATCCGTCGCCTGGAGGAAGAGCAGAAAACCGCCGGGGGCATCATCATTCCCGATACCGCCAAGGAAAAGCCCGTGCGTGGCGAAGTGGTTTCCGTGGGCAAAGGCAAGATTATGGAAGATGGCAAGGTGCGTAGCCTCGATGTCAAGGCTGGTGACCATGTTCTCTTCGCCAAGTACGCCGGTACGGAAATCAAGGTCGAAGGCGAGGAACTGCTGGTGATGCGGGAAGACGACATCATGGCGGTCATCGAGAAGTAAGTCTCGAATTTTCGGATACGTTCATTCAACGCAATTTTGATGAGGTGATTCCATGCCTGCTAAACAAGTAGCTTTTGCTGAACACGCCCGCGAGAAGATGCTGCGCGGTGTCAACGTCCTGGCCGATGCGGTCAAGGTCACCCTGGGCCCGAAGGGCCGCAATGTGGTGCTCGACAAGTCCTTCGGCGCCCCCACCATCACCAAGGACGGCGTGTCCGTTGCCAAGGAAATCGAGCTGGCCGACAAGTTCGAGAACATGGGCGCGCAGATGGTGAAGGAAGTCGCTTCCCAGGCCTCCGACGAGGCCGGTGACGGCACCACCACCGCTACCGTGCTGGCCCAGGCCATCATCCGCGAGGGCATCAAGTCCGTCATCGCCGGCATGAACCCCATGGATCTGAAGCGCGGCATCGACAAGGCGGTCATCGCCGTGGTCGAAGACCTCAAGAAGCAGTCCAAGCCCTGCAAGACCCAGAAGGAAGTGGCCCAGGTGGGCACCATTTCCGCCAACTCCGACGACTCCATCGGCAAGATCATTGCCGAGGCCATGGAAAAGGTTGGTAACGAAGGCGTCATCACCGTCGAAGAAGGCTCCGGCTTCGAGAACGAGCTGGATGTGGTCGAAGGTATGCAGTTCGACCGCGGCTACATCTCGCCCTACTTCGTCAACAACCAGGACAAGATGATTGCCGAGCTGGAGAATCCCTACATCCTTCTCCACGACAAGAAGATCTCCAACATCCGCGACATGCTGCCGGTGCTGGAAGGCGTGGCCAAGGGTGGCCGTCCGCTGCTGATCATTGCCGAAGATGTCGAGGGCGAAGCCCTGGCGACTCTGGTGGTCAACAGCATGCGCGGCATCATCAAGGTTGCTGCGGTCAAGGCCCCCGGCTTTGGTGACCGTCGCAAGGCGATGCTGGAAGACATGGCGATCCTCACCGGTGGCCGCGTCATCTCCGAGGAAATCGGCATGAAGCTCGAAGGCGCCAGCCTCAGCGATCTCGGCCAGGCCAAGAAGGTGGTCATCAGCAAGGAAAACACCACCATCATCGACGGCGCTGGTCAGCAGAAAGAGATCAAGGCCCGGGTGGAGCAGATCCGTCGCCAGATGGAAGAAGCTACTTCCGACTACGATCGCGAGAAGCTGCAGGAGCGGGTTGCCAAGCTGGCGGGCGGCGTGGCCGTGATCAAGGTCGGCGCTGGCTCCGAGATCGAAATGAAGGAAAAGAAGGCGCGTGTGGAAGACGCCCTGCACGCGACCCGTGCGGCGGTCGAGGAAGGCATCGTCCCCGGCGGCGGTGTGGCCCTCATCCACTCCCGTCAGGTGCTGGAGAAGCTCAAGGTCGACAACCACGACCAGGAGATGGGCGTGGCCATCATCCGCCGTGCCATCGAGGAGCCCTTGCGGCAGATCGTTGCCAACGCCGGTGGCGAAGGCAGCGTCGTCCTCAACAAGGTACTGGAGGGCAAGGCTGGTCACGGCTTCAATGCCGCGACCGGTGAGTACGGCGACATGTTCGAGATGGGCGTCATCGACCCCACCAAGGTCACCCGTACGGCTCTGCAGAAGGCTTCCAGCGTGGCTGGCCTGATGATCACCACCGAGGCGATGATCACCGAACTGCCCAAGAAGGAAGACAAGGGTGGTGCTGGTGCCGACATGGGTGGTATGGGCGGCATGGGTGGCATGGGCGACTTCTAAGTCCCTTGCCCCGAGAAACGGGTCGGCCTACGGGCCGGCCCGTTTTTTTTGGCCTCTCGGGCTGCTGTCCAGTGCGTATCCCGAGATTGCACAAAAGTCTCACCCACTCTACACTGAATCGAATCGATCCCTTTCCTGGAGGTTTTCCCGGATGCTGATTACCAAAGTTCGCAAGCAAGGAGGCGCGGCGGTGGTCACCCTTCCGGCCGATGTGCTGCGGCAGTTGGATGCCGGTATCGGCACGGAGTTCAGCATTGCCATATCTCAGGAATGCATCGTTCTGCGTCCGGCGCGCGTTCAACGACGGCGCTACAGCCTGGACGAACTGCTTGCCGGAGTCACCGAGGAAGACATGCAGGCCCTGGCTCAAGACAGCGTCGTGGCGAGGGAGGGGGCGCCGGTTGGGAGAGAGTTGATTTGATTCGCCGACGGATCCCATCCCCCGGCGATATCTATTGGATCAATCCCAACCCAACGGCAGGGAGTGAAATCCGCGACCGGCATCACTTCGTTGTCATCACCCCGCAGGCAATCAATTGCTTAGGCCTGGTCACCTGTGTGCCAATTCGTAGTGGAGCACATCACGCACGGCAAAACGGCCTAACCGTGGCCATCACGGGACATGACACTACCGGAGTGGCCATCTGCAATCAGATGCGTAGCTTCGACCTCGTCGCGCGCGCGAAGGATGTCCAGTATATCGAAACCTTGGATCCACAGACCGTGCGCGAAATTCTCAATCGCGTGACGAGCATCATCGATCCGGCGTGAACTACACGCATAGGAGCTTTTTTGGCGAATCCGCTGGAGTACATCGAGATTCAATGCCCTTACTGCGGGGAGTCGTTCAGCGTGGAAATTGATGTATCCGCTGGAGACCAAAGCTACATCGAAGACTGCCGGGTCTGTTGCGCCCCGGCAGAACTGCAGGTCCGGATCGATGGGGACGGGGAAATCTCGGAAATTCTGGTCAGTGCCGCCAATACCTGAGCGATGCTGACTCTGATGCGCAGCTGGAGCGAAATTCTTCGCTGGGCAGCCGGTAGACGGGGAACGTCTCGCACGGTTGCGGTCCAATGAAGATCGAATACTTTTACGCAATGAGAGTATCCATTCCATGCGCTCCGCAGCCTTGAAGCTTGAAGCAGTAGGCAAACGCCAGCCGGATTCCCCGGAAAGCTGGCTCTTTGCGCAGATCGAACTGCAACTGGAGGCCGGCGAATTCGTCGCCATCCGTGGCGAGAGCGGCCTGGGCAAGAGCACCCTGCTGCATATCATCGCTGGTCTCGAACGCAAGGATGCCGGCGAGGTAACCCTGTGCGGACAGAACGTGGACAAACTGAACGATGATGCCCGCACCCTGCTGCGCCGGCGCCAGATTGGCTTCGTATTCCAGTCGTTTCACCTGCTGCCGCAGCTCTCGGCGCGGGAAAACATCGCCCTGCCCTGGCGTCTGAATGCCCTGCCACGGCGTGAGCTGCGCGGGCGCGTGGAGGCGCTGGCAGAGCAATTGGGTATCGCTCGACGCCTGGATGCCCTGCCCCGCAATCTCTCCGGCGGCGAACAGCAGCGGGTGGCGGTGGCGCGGGCACTGATTCATGGCCCGGCCCTGATACTGGCGGACGAGCCCACCGGTAGCCTCGACCCGGAGCGCGCCAGCGAGGTTCTCCGTCTTCTCGGTCAAATGGGTACCGAAGCCGGGGCGGCGGTCTTGATGGTCACCCATTCCACCAAGGCGGCAGCGATTGCCCAACGTCAACTGGAAATGCGTCGAGACGGCCTGCACCCTCTATGAAAGATTGGCGCATTCCCTGGCGCGCCGCTGTCTGGCTACCCCTGCGCGCCCATCCTGGCGCGTCCCTGCTCGCCGTGCTCGGCATCGCCCTGGGCGTTGCCCTGGGGCTTGCCATCGCGTTGATCAACGTGCAGGCGGTGGACAATGTCACCGGCGGATTGCGCCGCTTGGCGGGACAGGCAGACCTCCTGCTCACCCGTCCCGGCGGCAGTCTGCCGCAAGGCTGGTATCCACGCCTGGCACGGGCGCCCGGGGTGGAAGTCGCGGCACCCGAGTTGCGGGTCAGCGCCTACACCGCGACGGGGGAGACCCTACCCGTTTGGGGCATCGATGCCTTCCAGAGCCTCGCCTTGGGCCAGCCCCTGATACCGCTGCCGCTGCGCAATCCCTTCAGTCTCTTCGATCCCTCCCATTTGGTCCTCGACCAGACGGCACTGCAAGCGCTGCATACCCATAGCGGCGACACGGTCTCCCTGCGCGTGGCCGGGGTGGAGCGGCAATTTCGCGTCATCGGCAGCATTCCCGATCCCGTTCCCGGACAGGCCCTGGCCATTACCGATATTGCCAGTGCGCAATGGCTTTGGGGCGAGGAAGGAAAGCTCTCGCAAGTCGCCCTACGCCTCGCTCCCGGGGTCGATCCTGGGCAATTTGCCGCCCATTGGTCGCCCCTGCTTCCCTCTGGTGCCGTCCTGCGGACGCCAAAAGAGGCGGGCTCCGTGGCCGCCCGTGCCTCCCTCGCCTACCGCGTCAATCTCTTGGTCCTGTCTTTGGTTGCCCTCTTTACCGGCGCCTTTCTCGTCTACACCACTCTGGCCTTCAGCGCCGTGCGTCAGCGCCGGAGCCTCGCCATCCTGCGGGTGCTGGGGCTGCGAGAGAGAGAAATCCTCATCGCCAGCCAACTGCAGGGGCTGGTGCTGGGAATCCCCGGGGCACTGCTGGGGGTGCCGCTGGGAATTTTTGCGGCGCAGACGGCCCTGGCTCAATTGGGAGGGAACCTGGGCGCGGGTTATTTTTCCGATACCGGATCGCTGCTGACGGCGCGGCCCGGACTTTGGGCCGGCTTTGCCCTGGCAGGACTGGCGGCGGCACTCTTCGGTGCGTTCTGGCCGGCGTGGAGCAGTCGTCATCTCGCCATCGTGCGCATCCTGTCCGAGGGCAGCGAGGAGGAAGGCGGAGGCGGTCACTTCGGTCCCGGGATTATCCTACTACTGATCGCGGCTATTGCGGCCTTGCTGCCCGCCTGGGGCGGTATTCCCTACGCCGCCTACGTCGGCATCGCCCTGCTCCTGCTGGCGAGCCTGTTTTTGCTGCCCGGTCTCTTGGCCCTGCTCGCACGCATTCTTCCTCTTCCCAGCGGGCCCCTGGCCGGCCTGACCGGCGCCCAGTTGCGCGGCAACCCCGGTCGGGCCAGTCGCAGTCTTGCTGCCATCGTCGTCGCCTTCAGCCTGGTGGTGGCCATGGCGGTAATGGTGGGGTCTTTTCGTGATTCCGTTGCCAGCTGGCTGCGCGACATCCTGCAAGCCGATGTCTATGTGCAGGCGGGCAGCAGCGACCAAGCATTGTTGCCGGTCGGTGCCGGGAAAACCCTCTGCCAGCTCCCCGGGGTACGCAGCTGCTCGCCCCTGCGGCGGACGGAACTCGCCTTGCTGCCGGGGCGGCCCCCCGTCGTCGTCCTGGCGCGGGGTATGAATCCGCAACACCCCGGTCGCACCCTCGAGATCCTCCACTCCGCCCCGCCTGATCCCCACGGACCCCCGCCCATCTGGATCTCCGAGATCCTCGCCGGGCTGAGTCATTGGCGTGTTGGCCAAGTGATCGATCTGCCTCTCGGCAAAAAGGCGGAGAAAGTGCGGATTGCCGGGATCTACCGCGACTATGCCTATCAGGAAGGGGCCATTTCCCTGCCCCTCGATAGCTACCGGCGCTGGACCGGCGATGATCGCCTCAATGGGGTCGCCCTCTGGCTGCAGCCGGGAGTCAGCACGTCTGCCGTCGTCGGCGAATTGCAGCGACGTTACCCCGAAAGTCGGGGCTGGCAGATTGCCACCCCCGGCGAGATCCTCCACCGCAGTCTGGAAATTTTCGATCAGAGCTTTGCCGCCACCTATGCCCTTGAGGCCGTCGCCATCATCATCGGACTACTGGGAATCAGCAATGGTTTTGGCGCCCAAACCCTGCTGCGGCGCCAGGAGTTTGCCCTGCTGCGCTGCCTGGGCCTGCGCCGGCGTGACGTTCTGCGCCTGCTGCTGGGCGAGGGCTTTGTACTCTCCGTTTTCGGGATACTGCTGGGGAGCGGTCTGGGCTTGCTGATCAGCCTGATTTTGATCAAGCGGGTGAATCCCCTCTCCTTCCATTGGCAGATGGGCTTTCATCTTCCCTTGCTGCAGCTCGGCCTCCTCGCTGTCGTCCTCCTCTTCGCCAGTCTCTTGACGATGCTGTGGTCGGCGCGCTCGGTCATGGGCAAGCAGACGGTGCTCCTGCATGACGAGTAAGCTCCTCGCATTTTTCCTCTGCGTCCTGCCGGGGCTCGGCCTTGCGGCCGTCCCTCCTCTTCGTCTGCCTCTGCTCCCCACCCCCAAGGTGGAGGTCAGCCCCAAGCAGCCCCTACAGTTTCCCAATGCCTATGGGAGTCATCCGCAATTTCCCCTCGAGTGGTGGTACGTCACCGGCCAATTGCATACTGCGGCGGGGGCAACACTAGGCTTCCAGATCACCTTTTTTCGCCTGCGGCCGCCCCAGGTCTGGGACAACCCCAGCGCTTTCAATCCACGGCAGATCTATTTTGCCCAGGCGGCCATCAGCGATCCGCACCTCGGCCATCTTCTCACCGCGCAACGCATTGCGCGTGGCGGGATGGGGCTCGCCGGGGCGAAAAAGGACGTGACCGATGTCTGGATAGGAGATTGGCGGCTGCGGCAACTCGGCAACAACTACCGGGCGCAGATGCGCTCCCGGGACTTTTCCTATGACCTGGATTTGCAAAGCACCCAGGCGCCGTTACTGGAAGGGCCGGACGGCGTCAGTCAGAAGGGACCGAACCCCAAAAATGCCAGCTATTACTACAGCATTCCGCAATTGCGCGTGCGCGGTACCCTGCAGCTCGAGGGCAAGAAGGAGGCGGTGCAGGGAACTGCCTGGCTCGATCATGAATGGTCCGCCGCTTACCTGCCCAAGCAAGCGGTGGGCTGGGACTGGATAGGCATCAATCTGGCGAATGGCGGGGCGCTGATGCTCTTTCAGATGCGCAAGGCGGATGGGCATGCGCTATGGCTGGAGGGGACCTGGCGCCATGCCGATGGCCGGGTGCAGTATCTCCATGGCGAACAAATTACGCTGCAGCCGCTGCAGTTCTGGCAATCGCCCAAGACCGGCAACCGCTACCCCATCGCCTGGAAGGTGCAGATCCCCGGCCTGCAGTTTACCCTGCAACCGCTGATGCCAAATCAGGAATTCGTCGCCACCCGCAGCACCGGCAGTATCTACTGGGAAGGCGCCGTCCGCGCCGTTGACGACGGCAAAGACATCGGCAGCGGTTATCTGGAGCTGACCGGTTATGGCGGACGCTTGCAGATGGGGCTGGGGCAAAGTGCCAATGCCGAACCCGCCGGCCGAGGCACGGATATCCAAAAATGACCGGCGGATGCACTTTTTCTGGGCTTGGACTACTATTCTGGCATGCCAGCAAATTCTGATTCTTTGCTCGATCGGTTTTTTTCGCGCTTTGCCCGGCGCAGCATTATCGTCCATGCGGGTTTCCCGGCGGGCTACTTCGCGGAACTGCTGAAGCAACCGGGTGGCGGCGGCCATTTCCGTGTGGATGTCCGTCTCGCCCCCAGCAACCCGCCTTCCCCCATGGATTGGGTGATCCACAAGCAAATTCTACCACTGGATTTACCCCTCCCCTTACTCATCAAGGTAGGGGAAGAAGACCTCTATGTTCGCCATCTGGTGCAGGGGAAAACGGCTGGGCACCCCAGCGAGATTTTGTGGATGATGGATTGCATCGGCGAACGCTACCACGCGCGGCTGCGTCGCTCGGCGGGCACGCTGTTGGCGGAGCGCGGCATGGACGTGAGTGATAACCGCATCGACTACGATTTTTACAATGAACCCTGAGCTCGATGATACCGGACTGCTGCGCTACGCGCGGCAGATCCTGCTGCCCGAGATCGATGTGGCGGGCCAGCAGCGCCTGAGGCGGGCGCGGGTACTGGTCATCGGTATGGGTGGCCTGGGCTGCCCGGCAGCACTCTATTTGGCCGGGGCCGGCGTTGGCACCCTTGGCATCTGCGACCCGGATCTGGTTTCGTTGAGTAACCTGGCGCGACAGATTTTATACACCGAGGCCGATCTCGACCGTCCGAAGGTAAGCGCCGCGGCAGAGCATCTTCGCGCCCACAACGCGAGCGTCGAGTGCATTGCCTACCCGCAGGCCGCGACATCGGAATTTCTTGCCAACGTGCTGGCTAACTATGATCTCGTACTCGACTGCAGCGACAATTTTTCCACGCGGCACGCGGTAAACCGCGCGTGTCTGGCAGCACGAAAGCCCTTGGTCAGCGCTGCCGCCATCCGCTGGAGCGGACAGTTGGCGGTCTTCGATTTTCGTCTGCCGGATGCCCCTTGCTACGCCTGCCTCTACCCCCAGGGCGGCGCTGACGAGGAGGATCGCTGCGCCACCCTTGGCGTCATCGGCCCCCTCACCGGCATACTCGGCAGTATGCAGGCGCTGGAGGCCATCCGTCTGTTGCTGGGCCTCGCCTCTCCCGTTACCGGCAAGCTGCTGCTGGTGGATGCCATCGATCTGGCTTTTCGCACGATTTCCCTGCAAAAGGATCCGCAATGTCCGGTCTGCACAAGCGCCTGAGCATTCCCCGTACCCTCGCCCAGGATCTGCTCTCGGCACTGCAGGTCGGAAAAGGGAACGGCTGGATCACCCGCCGCGGCGAGGACTATTTTCTCTACCAAGGCGCAGATCAGGACTGGCCGGCGCTGGCTCCGTCCCTGCAACAACGCGGTGAGACCCTTTTTGCACGCTTTGGCAAAGTGCGGGAACCAGCAGGCCAAGCTTTGTGGCGTTTTCGTATGGCCGAGGCGGAAAAAGGGGTGCTGACTCTCGCTGCAGAGGGTGCGGATGCTACCCCGTGTGAGTTGGCCATCTATGGCGACTGACACATCGAGCTTTCTCGTAGCCACCCAAAACGTCCAGGTAGGTATCGGTTCGCACCGCCAGCACCATGTTGTCTCGCATAGTTGGCGTTATCTGCTGCCCCACCAGCAAAGCCTGCACAATCTGCGGGAGATCGCCGCCAACCTTCGCGGCATGGACATCGTCGGTCTCAATGAGGTGGATGCCGGATCTTTCCGCAGCCAGTATCTCAATCAGGCGGCATTCCTGGCAGAACAGATCGGCACCACCTACTGGGTCCAGCAACGCACACGCGACTGGGGCGACATTGCCCAGCACAGCAACAGTCTGCTGTCGCGTTGGCCATTGCACGAGATCGAACGTCACGCCTTTCAAGGCACCCTCAAGGGCCGCGGACTACTCCGGGCAATCATGGAAGTGGAAGGGCGTTCCGTGCAGGTCCTGATTACCCACCTCGCCCTGGCAAAGCATGGCCGCATGCGGCAAGTTCGTCAGCTTCTGCCCTTTCTGCAGGCTTCTCTACCGACCATATTGCTCGGCGACCTCAATTGCGGGCCGGAAGCCAGCGAGCTTCGTCTGTTGCGCGACGAGGGCGGCCTGCAATCGCCTACGCATCAACCGGCTACCTTTCCCAGCTGGTCACCGCAGTGGCAATTCGATCACATTCTGATCAGCGAGGAATTGCAGTTTGCGGAGGTCTGGACCTGCGCCGGGCAGCGCTCTGATCATCTCCCGTTGATGGCGCGTCTACAGTGGCAGGACACCGCTAAAAACTTGGGCGAAGCGGACACGACAGGCATACTGTCGTAAGCCCGATGAGTAACGAGTCCATGCGCGCCAATCCCGAAAACTTCAGCTCTGCAAGCTGGCATCTCGATACCGATACCCTGCGCCTGGAGGGTTGCTGGACGCTCGCGCAGTTGTCGCGGCGTCTTGCCACGATTGAGCGAGAACTGCACCGCCTGGGAGAGGGAAAGGCTTGGGATCTGGACGCGATCGAAAAACTCGACAACCTCGGTGCCTTATTGATCTGGCGCAGTATGGGACGCCGGTTTCCCGAGCATCTCAAGATTCGGGAACAACACCGTCCATTGTTTGAGCGTCTGGCACAGACCCAACCCTTGCGTCCTCGGCATCGGGTTCCCGGCGTTCTCGCCCTTCTGGACATGCTGGGTGCCCACATCCTTTCCGTGCTTGCCGACCTGTGGGGGCTTTTTCTGCTTTGGGGCAATCTGCTGCAGGAGTTTTTCTTCGCCCTGCGCCGTCCAGCGCATTTCCCCTGGAAGGAGATCTCCGCCACCGTCGTCAAGACCGGCCCGGACTCGTTGCCGATCCTCACCCTCATCGGTTTCCTGATCGGCATCGTCATCACCTACCAGTCGGCCCCGACTCTCGCCCAGTACGGCGCCAACATCTACGTCATCAGCATTGCCGGCATCAGCATCCTGCGCGAATTCGGTCCCATGATCACCGCCGTCATCATCGCCGGGCGCTCGGGCTCGGCCTTTACCGCCCAGATTGGCGCCATGCGCGTGACCCAAGAGCTCGACGCCCTGCAAACCTTTGGCGTATCGCCAGTGCAGCGACTGGTGCTGCCCAAGGTCATCGCGCTGGCCATCACCATGCCATTGTTGGTGATCTGGACCGATCTGGTGGGACTCTTCGGTGCCATGCTGGTCTCCAATTTCAGCCTCAACATCAACCCGAGTTTTTTCCTCCGCGAACTGCCGGTAATGGTGCCCTCCTTCAATTTTTGGTTGGGGGTGATCAAAGGCGTGCTGTATGGCGTCCTGATCGCTTGGGTGAGCGGCTTCCACGGCCTGCGAGTCAAGGCCAACACCAACAGCCTGAGCCGGGAAACCACCAACTCCGTGGTGCTTTCCATCACCCTGGTGATCGTCATTGACGCCATCCTTGCCATCATTTTCGCCGACGTGGGGCTGTCGCCCTCATGAACACGGTCATTCGCTGTAGCAATCTGGGCACCCGTTTTGGCAATCGCTGGATTCATCGTCATCTGGACCTGGAAGTGCGGGCCGGCGAGGTCCTCGCCATCGTTGGCGGCAGCGGCAGCGGCAAGACCACACTGCTGCGCAGCATCATCGGCCTCATTCCCATTGCCGAGGGCAGTATCGAGATCTTCGGGCAATCCCTCGATCTTCTCGATAGCAAAGCCGGTCGTGCCTTGCGCCAGCGCTGGGGAGTGCTGTTCCAGTCGGGCGCGCTGTTCAGTGCGCTGACGGTTTTTGAAAACATCGCCTTTCCCTTGCGGGAATGGGGCGGCTTTCGCAAAGAGGACATCTGTGCCCTGGTGGCGCTCAAGCTGCAGATGGTCGGCTTGCGGCCAGAGGATGCAGACAAATTGCCTGCCGAGCTTTCCGGTGGCATGGTCAAGCGGGTGGCGCTGGCCCGCGCCCTGGCTCTGGATGCCGAGATCCTCTTGCTCGACGAGCCCACCTCTGGCCTCGACCCCATTGCCGCCGCCGATTTTGATCGCTTATTGCGGCAGATTCAGGCCGACATTGGGCTGACGGTGGTCATGATCAGCCACGACCTGGAAAGCATCGCCGCCACCGCCGACCGGGTGGCCGTACTCTCTGGCGGCAAGGTGCTCAGCATCGGCCCGCTACTGGAAGTCGCCCAGGTTGACGATCCCTACGTGCGCGACTTCTTCCACGGCAGCCGCGGCGAGCACCTCCTGGAGGGGCTCGCGAAGTAGTCGCGGGTATCATTTTCGGCCTGATCACTTCACCACACAAGCTTTTTTCAGCTATTCTGCAAAGAATAGCCCATGCCAACAGGGGGCATGCACATGAGTACAGCCAGGCAGATGGAACGATCGGCACGTGACCTGTACCAACAGGACTTCTTCGCCTGGACGCAGCAACAAGCGCAAAAGCTCCGCGCAGGACAGCTATCCGCCCTGGATACCAAAAACCTGGCCGAGGAGGTAGAGGACTTGGGCCGCAGTGAAAAACGGGCTCTCGCGAGCCACATGACGGTCCTCCTGGTTCACCTTTTGAAATGGCAGCACCAACCCGAGCTACACGGCAAGAGTTGGTCTCTCACCATCGCCACCCAGCGGAAAGAGCTTCGATACGAGCTGGCCCACTCTCCAAGCCTGAAGAATCTTTTCAACGATTCTGAGTGGCTGGACCTCGTCTGGTCCAAGGCAAGGGCCGGGGCATCCGCAGAGACTGGAATGGATCCAGACATCTTCCCCGAGTCATGCCCTTGGGACCTGGCAAGCGTCATGCAGGAGGGATGGCTACCAGAGGCAGAACATGGGTAATGCAGGCTTGTCACTTTATTTGCTGCAGAGGTGCCAAGTTATGCTACTGGCTGGCGCAACGCCGCCAGGCCAAGGAATCCGGCAGGGTGCCGGGTATCGCATGAGTTAGAAGAACTGCATAGGAGGTTTTGTGAAAAAAAGTGCGCTCTCGCTTTCATCTTTACTTCTGTTTTTGTTGACTGGCTGCGCTATCAATAACCAACCGGCATTAACTCAACCAGGACAAACCGACAACATTGCAAAAAAGAATATAGACTCTTATGCAAGCCAGTTGTCAGAAATTGTAGCAGGAAGGGTAAGATTTATTAGAATTAAAGAGGAAAACGAAGAAATAAAAAAGCATGGATATCCAATTCCTGTGCCTGGCGGTATTTGTAGAGCAGTAATCACCGTGTTACCGAGCGGAGAATTAGTTCATCTGCAACTCGCTCAATGCGATTCTGAGGCCCTGGGAAAAATTGAAAGGCAGGCTATTGTCGAATCATCGCCATTTCCGCCAACCCCGTACGGGAAAGAGGTCACCGTCACTATAGGAACTTACGCAAACGAACCAACACCAGGCGTTGATGGAGAGTGACCATTTTTTAACAACAACTGTGCTCTGTGATAAATTCGAACTATGGAGATTTGCTCGATAGCTAACCTACAGACAGCGCATCAGGGGTCCAAGTGTCGCACAAGTTAGAAGTTACACGACCACTCACTTTGTATGGCCTGCTGACTTTTTAAACGTATTTAGCCCAGCAAGAATTTTTATTTACTGACAAAGATAAAGACTGCGGAATAAATAATCCTATCAGTCAGCTTTCAAAGTCAACGCGAAAACTGAAGCCGTGGAGATCAAAGCCAAGAGATTTATAAAAAGCATGTGCGGCATCACGCTTGGCGTTGGACGATAATACCAACTTATAGCAAGCCGCCTCTCGCGCCAAATTCATGGCATGTCGCATCATCTGTTTGCCGATGCCTTGTCCGTGACGAGTTGGGGAAACGACCACATCCTCGACGATGGCAGAGGGCGCGCCGCGATGGGCGAGATTGTCCATGATTAGCAGGGCATAGCTGCCAACGATGTTATCGTTTTCTTGGGCGACAAAAAGCCGGTAATTCGGATACTGTTGCATGCGCTGAAAGATCGACTCAGCACGGCTGACGTCGAGAACTTTGCCATCGTCCATCCCAGGTTGGGCGTATAGTTGAAGTATGGCTGGCAGATCGTCGATTTGTGCCGCTCTGATTTGCATTGCTAAGCCTTCTCAAGCCCCCAGCGCGGGCCGATGTTACGATCCAGACCAAGCTGATCGAGGATGCGTGCGACCACGAAATCCACCAGATCGTCGATGCCCTGGGGTCGATGATAAAAGCCGGGGCTTGCAGGTAGAATAGACACGCCGAGACGTGCGAGTTTCAGCATGTTTTCGAGATGGATAGCGGAAAGCGGTGTTTCGCGCGGTACGAGGATGAGCTTTTTGCCTTCCTTGAGCATGACGTCGGCAGCGCGTTCGATGAGATTGTTCGAGACTCCTTGGGCGATGGCCGCGAGGCTCCCCCCAGAGCAGGGGCAAATGACCAAGGCCTCGGGGGCATGGGAGCCGGAGGCCAGGGGAGAAAACCAATCCTCCTGGGCATAAGCGTGCAACTCGCCGCCCTCCTGCTGGGTCTGGGCGCGCAAAAAGGTCGCCAGCTGCTCCGGCTGCGGCGGTAGCTGCAGGTCAAGTTCTTCGCGCAGCACCACCCTTGCGGCACTCGACACGACCAGGTGCAATTCCAGGTCTTGCGCCAGCAGCAGTTCCAGAAGACGCAAAGCGTAGACCGCCCCCGAGGCGCCGGTGATGGCGAGGCCGATGCGGCGACCTTCGCTCATTGCGCTTTCTCCAGGGCCTGCAGCAGGCGTTCGTGAATTCCCCCAAAAGCGCCATTGCTCATGACCAGGATTTGATCACCGCTGCGCGCATCGCGGCACAGATCGGCAAGGAGTGTCTCGAGATCGCGATAGATGCGACCACCCGCAGGTAACTTCGGCTCCCAAGAGAGTTCCGCCGGGGCATAGAGATAGACGGCATCCGCTGCCGCCAGACTGGGGCCGAGGGTATCCTTGTGCACCCCCAGTTTCATGGTGTTGGAACGCGGCTCCAGTACGGCGAGGATACGGTGCTCCGGCCCGACCCGACTGCGCAGGGCAGCAACGGTCTTGGCGATGGCAGTGGGATGATGGGCGAAGTCGTCGAAGACGAAAATACCACGGACGCTACCCCGCAACTCCAAGCGGCGACGCAAGCCGCGAAATTCGCCCAGGGCGGCGCAGCCAGTCGCGATCGGCACACCCGCATGGCGAGCGGCAAGTATAGCCGCAAGGGCGTTTTGTGCGTTGAACTCTCCCATCGCCTGCCACTGGACCTCGCCCTGCCTCTGCTGCCCATTCCAGATGCTGAAGTGGCTGGCATCAGCGGATTCGCTGCGCACGTGCCAGCCGTCGGGATCGGCAAAGGTGAGCCCCGGGGTCCAGTGGCCACGCTGCCAGACTCGTTCGAGGGCGGCATCATCCTGTGGGCGGAGGACCAGCCCATTATCCGGCACCGTGCGCAAGAGGTGGTGAAACTGGGTTTCGATGGCGGCGAGGTCGGGGTAGATGTCGGCGTGATCGTATTCGAGGTTATTGAGAATCAAGGTACGCGGGTGATAATGGACAAATTTCGCCCGCTTGTCGAAAAAAGCGGTGTCATACTCATCGGCCTCGATGACGAAAAAGGGGCTATCGGTGAGCCGCGCCGAATTGGCGAAGTTGTTGAGCTCCGCTCCCACCAAAAAGCTCGGTTGCAAACCGGCATATTCGAGTATCCAGGCCAGCATCGCGCTGGTGCTGCTCTTGCCGTGGGTTCCTGCCACTGCCAAGACCCAGCGTTTCTGCAGGATCTCCTGCGCCAGCCACTCGGCCCCGGAGCGGTAGGGCAATCCTTGGCGTAACACCGCCTCGACCAAAGGATTACCGCGCGACAGGGCATTACCAATGATCACCAGGTCCGGCAACGGCTGCGGCAGACTGCGTTCGTAGCCCTCTTCGACTTCAATGCTCTCACGGGCAAGGAGCTCCGACATGGGCGGGTAAACCCGGAATCGACACCGGTGACTTCGTGGCCGGCCGCCCGCGCGAGCAAGGCCAGACTGGCCATGAAGGTGCCGCAAATGCCGAGGATATGGATGCGCATGGGAACACTCAGTGCATGGTGCCCGGCTTGGGACCGTCGAGCCGCTGATCGAAGATCTGCCCGGCGAGTTCATACAGAGCGTTGATCTTCTCCTGCGCCTCGCGGTAACGCTTTTGCAGTTCCGCCTCGGCGCTCAACACCGGATGCTCTTCCAAGGATCGATTGAAGAGTTCGCGGATCATGCTCAGGCGCTCTACCACTTCAAAATAAGACCAGGGATCCGGCGGCTGGGAGTTGGCGGCGCTCAGTTCTTGTTGATAATACCAAACCAAGGCGGCGCGAGTGACGGCACGCGCGGCGGTCTGCTCCTCCTGCTCCACCATCTGCCACTCGAAGCTGATGGGATCCTGCCAGTCGAGGTAGGCACGCCAACGCATCCCCTGCTCATCAAAGAGATGCTCGATGCGGGTGCCCACACCGCGGTCCGCCAAGCGCGCGATCAGGCGCTCGGTCTCTTCCCAATCCTCGGCGTAGGCAGAGGGGGTCCCGAGGGGAACCTGATCCATCACCAGGCTCTCGATGAGAATCAGATAATCGCGATCGAGGGGCGCCTGGCGAGCATATTCCAAACCTTCCTCGGGGTTCAAAAGAAGGTTCCTTCCAAGGGGCTACTGGCGTTGGCGTAAAGCTTGCGCGGCATACGCCCGGCCAGAAAAGCCTTGCGTCCGGCTTCCACCCCCAGGCGCATGGCCTCGGCCATGAGGATGGGATCCTTGGCGCCGGCAATGGCGGTATTGAGCAATACGCCGTCACAGCCCAACTCCATCGCCACCGCTACGTCCGAGGCCGTTCCCACCCCGGCATCCACCAAGATCGGTACCGTTGCCTGCTCGAGGATGATGCGTAGGTTGTAGGGATTGCGGATTCCGAGCCCTGAGCCAATGGGTGCTGCGAGAGGCATCACCGCCACACAGCCCATCTCGGCGAAGGCCTTGCAGGCTACCGGGTCGTCGTTGCTGTAGACCATCACCTCGAAGCCTTCGGCAATGAGCGTCTCCGCCGCGATGAAGGTTTGCCGCATGTCGGGGAAGAGGGTTTGCGGATCGCCAATGACCTCGAGCTTGACCAGGGTCCAATCTCCAAGTTCCCGCGCCAAGCGACAGGTACGCACCGCGTCTTCGGCGGTATAACAACCGGCGGTGTTGGGCAGGATGGTGAAGCGCTCGGCGGGAAGATAGTCGAGCAGATTTTCTTCTCCGGCGTGCTGGCCCAGATTTACTCGCCGCAAGGCGACCGTGACGATCTCGGCCCCCGCGGCATCGAGGGCCGCGCGGGTCTGCTGAAAATCCGTATATTTTCCGGTACCGACCAGCAAGCGCGAGCGAAAGCTGCGATTACCAATTTGCAAGAGGTCTGCCATGACATCGAACCCAAAACGAAAACCAGCGGATACTATACCCTCATCCGCCGCCTACGGCACGGATGACCTCGAGCTTGTCGCCGCCGAGCAGTCGGGTATCCGCGTGCTGGCTGCGGGGCACGACGGTACCGTTACGTTCCACGGCGACACGCTGATCGCTGAGACCCAAGGCATTGAGCAGGGTAAGGATGTTGCTATCCTCGGGTAGCACATAGGCCGCCCCATTGACCTGAACCACGATTTCCTGTGCCATCCCCATCTTCTCCCGATCGTTCCCAGCAAACGAGTGATTGTGCCTCTAACGATACCACGAGAGACCCCGCGAGACGCATGGTCGGTGGATGAGTAGACCGGCAGGAACACAGCTCCAGAGTTGTATGGAGGCTAGGCCCGGAATCGAACCGAGGTACACGGCTTTGCAGGCCGCTGCATAACCACTCTGCCACCCAGCCATAAAGAAAAAGGGAAAGAGACCTTTCCCTTGCGATTGGAGCGGGAAACGAGGCTCGAACTCGCGACCCCAACCTTGGCAAGGTTGTGCTCTACCACTGAGCTATTCCCGCAATGTGGGGCGCATGATACGTTGCGGCCGGCGCCCTTGTCAACCGGCCCCGCAACTCCCGACCTAGCTGCTGGTATGAAAATGGATCAGCAGACTGATGTTGCCGACCAGGGGTACTGTCCGGTCATAGTCGGCAACGATCTGTACCGGGGCATCACCATTCTTGATGATGTGGATATCCTGCTGGTTGATCTTGATCATCGCGACATTGAGCCGATCCTGCAGGTTATACATGATCTCTCCCGCAGATTCGGAAGGGCTCGTATGCCGCGCTTGGTCCCGGAGAATGTTTTGCAGCGACATATTGTCGTAATAAATCGGACCAACTTTCACGATGATCGCCACGACCACTGCCACGACCACGATCCAAAAGATCGCTCCAATCAGACCGATACCAGCCTCACGACTCTGTATGCGCGACATCGCCATCTCTCTCCAGCTCGACTCACGAGGGCTACTTAGGCGAAACCCCACCCTTTGCAAGCCACCGCTATCAATTGTTTGGACCATCCAGGGCGCGGCCAATCTGATTCCAGCGAATCGACCAAGTTTCCGCATCCCAGGAAAACCAAATAAACATCGCCTTACCGACGATATTTCGACGTGGAGTACAGCCCCAAAAGCGGCTGTCGTCACTGTTGTCACGGTCGTCACCCATCATGAAATAACAATTGGGCGGCACCTTGTAGGGACCAAAATCCATGTGCGCTTCCGGTGTATCAAACTCGATGATGTGGAAGGTATGTCCCCCGATGGTCTGTTCGTATTCCTTGGTGGGAATGACCATGCCGTCCTCGCCCTGTCCTTCAGGGCGATAATTGAAGGGGCCAATATATTTCTGGGGGATCAATTTGCCATTGATGTAGAGCTCGTTCCCCTTGACTTCGATGGTGTCGCCCGGCAGCCCAATCACCCGTTTTATGTAGTCGATGCGGGGATTCTTGGGAAAGCGAAAGACCATGATGTCACCCGCCTGTACCGGATTACCCTGGGTCAACTCGGTATGGATCAGCGGCAGTCGCAATCCCCAGGTAAATTTATTCACCAGCAGAAAATCGCCGACCCGGATGGTGGGCAGCATGGAACCCGAGGGCACCTGAAAGGGCTCCACTACGAAGGCTCGCACCAGGAACACCAGCAGCAGAACGGGGAAGAAACTGCGCGCATAGTCCACCAGCAGCGGCACTTTCTCATCGGCGGCACGGCGGCGACGCAAAAAAAGGCGATCAATAAACCAGATCAGGCCCGTAGCCACAACGGCCAAAAATAATCCCAAGGTAAAATCCATGCCGCTTTCCTCGTGCTAGCGTACTGCGCTCAGTTTCTTTTCTCGGTCTGCAAAATAGCCAAAAATGCCTCTTGCGGGATTTCCACCCGGCCCACCTGTTTCATCCGCTTTTTCCCCTCCTTCTGTTTTTCCAGGAGTTTGCGCTTGCGGGTGATGTCGCCGCCATAACATTTGGCAAGCACGTCCTTCCGCATTGCCTTGACTGTTTCGCGGGCGATGATCTTTGCACCGATCGCTGCCTGGATCGCCACTTCAAACATCTGTCGGGGAATAAGATCCTTCAATCGACCGGCCAGTTCCCGGCCGCGGCGTTCGGCAAAATCGCGATGCACGATCCAGGAGAGGGCGTCGAGTTTTTCGCCATTGATGAGAATGTCCATCTTGACCAGCGGACCCGCCTGAAAACGCGAAAATTCATAATCCATGGAGGCATAGCCGCGGCTGACGGATTTGAGACGGTCAAAGAAATCCAGCACCACCTCGTTCAGCGGCAATTCGTAGCTCACCATCACCTGCCCACCCGTGAATTGCAGATTGATCTGCCGCCCGCGCCGCTCTTCGCAAAGGGTGATCACCGGCCCCAGATATTTTTCCGGTACCAGGATATTCGCCCGTATCAATGGCTCGCGAATTTCGCGAATGCGGTTGGTGGGCGGCAGATCCGCAGGATTGGACAGATGCAGGGTTTCGCCATCGGTCGTCTCGATTTCGTAAACCACCGTCGGCGCTGTACTCAGCAGATCGAGCTGGTACTCTCGCTCCAGGCGCTCCTGGATGATCTCCATGTGCAGGAGACCGAGAAAACCACAGCGGAAACCGAAGCCCAGGGCCTGCGAGGTCTCCGGCTCAAACTGTAGCGCGGCATCATTCAGACGCAGTTTCTGCAGGGCCTCCCGAAAGCGCTCATAGTCGGCCGAGTCGATGGGATAAAGTCCGGTAAAGACCTGTGCCTGCACTTCACGAAAGCCCGGCAGCGGCGCCGCAGCCGGCCGGCCAGCGTCGGTCAGGGTATCTCCAACCCTGGCACCCTCGATGCTGCGAATGCCGGCAATGACAAAGCCCACGGTACCCGTTTCCAGAGCGGGCACGTGCACCGGCTTGGGGGTAAATACCCCGGTCTTTTCGACGAGATATTCCTTCCCTCCAGCCATGGTGCGAATCCGCTGCCCGGGCCGCAAGCTCCCGTTCATCACCCGCACCAAGACCACCGTACCGAGATAATTATCGAACCAGGAATCGATGATCAGGGCCTGCAAGGGCGCCGCCGGGTCACCCCTCGGCGCAGGGATATCCTTCACTACCTGTTCGAGAATCTCGCGAATGCCGCGTCCGTCCTTGGCGCTGGCCAGGATGGCATTGGCCGCTGGCAAACCAACGATTTCCTCGATTTCCCGCCTTACCCGGTCTGGTTCTGCGGCCGGTAGATCGATCTTGTTGAGCACCGGGATGATTTCCAGGTCGTGTTCGAGGGCTGTGTAGCAGTTGGCCACACTCTGCGCCTCGACGCCTTGGGAGGCATCGACCACCAGCAGGGCGCCCTCACAGGCCGCGAGAGATCGACTGACCTCATAGGCAAAATCGACATGCCCTGGGGTATCGATCAAATGAAAGGTGTAATCCTGACCATCGTCGGCCCGGTACTGCAGCCGCACACTCTGTGCCTTGATGGTGATGCCGCGCTCGCGCTCGATATCCATGCTGTCCAGCACCTGGTTGGCCATTTCGCGCTCGCTGAGAGCGCCGCACAGGCGGATGAACTGGTCTGCAAGGGTGGACTTGCCATGGTCGACATGGGCGATGATGGAAAAATTCCGGATTCTTTCTTGCTCTGAACTCATGCACCCAAATTCCGATAGAAAAGGGGATGGCGGCCGGCCATCCCCCCTGGGGCTTCCTGCGCCTTACTTGGGCAGGGACAGGACGACGTAGAAATTCCCCTCGCGACGATGCAGCAATACCGGCACGGGCTGGCCGGCCGGCAGACTGGCCACGAGTTTTTGCAACTGAGCGACGCTACTTACCGGTTGCTGCGCTACCTGCAGAATGACATCACCGGGACGAATGCCGGCCAACGCCGCCGGCCCGTTGGCAACTCCCAGAACCAGCACACCCGAGGACACGTCAAGCTGCTGACGGGCGGCAGCACTGAGCGGACCTACCTGAATGCGCATGCGCGCGATGCTGCCCTTCTGCTCTGGCGCCTGAGCGGAATGCGGCGCCCCTGCTTCCTCCGCCATATCGCCAGGCAGGCTTTCCACGGTTATCGGCAATGTCATCGCCTTGCCGTCCCGAATGATGCCAACCTTGGCGGTGTACCCCGCCGGCAGGGCGCCGACAAGCGGTGGCAACTGTGCCGAATTGTAAATCGGCTGACCGTTGAAAGAGACGATGACATCACCGGGCTTCAAGCCCGCCTTGGCCGCCGGGCCGTCCGGCTCCACCTGGGAGACCAGGGCCCCCATCGGTTCCTTCATGTGGAAGGACTTGGCGAGATCCATACTGACGTCCTGCACCATCACGCCCAACCAGCCAAAGTGAACCTTCTGGTGCAGTTTGAGCTGCTTGACCGCATCCATCGCAACGTTGATGGGTATGGAGAAGGACAACCCCATGTAACCACCGCTGTTGGTGTAGATCTGATCGTTGATGCCAATGACCTGACCCTTCATGTTGAACAGCGGCCCGCCAGAATTGCCCGGATTGATGGGAACATCGGTCTGAATGAAGGGAATGTAGGGGTCGTCCGGCAACGGCCGGGAGGTCGCGCTGATCACCCCTTGGGTGACACTATTCTCAAAACCGAAGGGGGCGCCCACCGCAAGCACCCATTGCCCCACCTCCAGGCGACCGGAATCGCCGATCTGCACCGTCGGGAGATTTTTGGCGTCGATCTTCAACAGGGCCACGTCGATCCGCGTGGACAGACCGACCAACTTGGCCTGATACTGCTGGTGATTAGTGAGGCTGACGATGATTTTCTGCGCCCCACGGACCACATGCGCCGCGGTGACGATGTAGCCATCTGGACTGACGATAAAACCTGAACCCAGAGACTGCACTTGGTATTTTTGTGCCGGCCCAGTCGGCCCGACGAACGGGGCAAAAAACTGGTTAAACGGCGAATCGGGCGGGAAAGGCGACTGCGGCTGCCGTGCCTCCTTGGTTTCGGTAGTGCTTATGTTCACCACGGCGGGGCCATAGCGCTTCACGATTGGCGTAAAATCTGGCAAGGTCACGAGATTGGCCGTATCGGCGAAAGACAACGCAGGCGTTACCACCATGCCGCTAAACGCCAAAGCCACCAGAACCGCACCGATAGACCGCCGCAACCGCCGATGATTCCCTTGCACACAACCTCCCATAACCTGATCCTTAGGTCGATCACTGACCTTGAATTGTTTGAAGAGCGCCCCATGGCAGCATGACCGCAGCCCCTGCAGCCCCTACACAGTGACGTTTTCTGGCACTGTTCAACGAGCTACAGAGGGTAGCGGGGAGCGCGGAGCTTGTCCAGACGGCGTTTTGTCAATGCTGGTAAGTGGCGATTCTGGGATAGATTCCCTCTTCCGAACGCAGTCCGACGGGCAACAATCCGGCTGCGGGATATTCAGAAAAACTGCGACGACTCGATTGCGTCCAGGCAAGATAGCGCTCCGGCGTTGGCCGCCAGATTCGTTGGATATCGCGCTGGATGGTGTCATCCGCATGCAAGAGGGGGTCTGATGTCACCGAAAAACGCACCGGACGCAGGGCAAACGCTTGCCGCGAAACGCCAACGACGGCGCTGGAAGAAGATGCCGACAGCGAAGAAGAAGTCGGGCTACCGCTCTGCCAGGGCGCCAGAACGAAGAGCGAAGCCGACAGCAGCGTGACCGCAGCTACCGAGGACCAGCCCCATTTCTGCGCCGCGCTGTGCCGGCTGCGTTGGCCCTGGGGCAATTCGGCAGCGATGGCCTGCTGCACACGGGCGGCAAAGTCCGGACTGGCCAGAGCGGCGCCCACTCGCCCCTGCTGCAGCAGAAAGGATACGCGGTACTGCGTTTCCCACGCGTCGCGCAGAGCTGGCTCCTGTTCCAGGCGCGCCGCCATTCTCCGCGCCGACAAGGTGCCCAGTTCACCATCCATGAACGCCATCAAGGCCGATTTCGTTTCATCGTTCATGACTACTTTGCTCCAACAAAGGCGCCAACACCTTGGCGATTGCCTCACGCGCCCGAAAAATACGAGAACGCACCGTCCCCACCGGGCAATCCATCACCTGAGCGATCTCATCGTAGCTCAGACCCTCCAACTCCCGCAGGCTCACCGCCTCACGCAGATCCGCTGGCAATGCCTTGAGCGCTGCATCGATGTGCTGCGCGATTTCCTTGGTCAGCAGCAAACCTTCTGGAGTATCGTACTCCCTTAGTCCATCGGCACTGTCGAATTGTTCCGCTTCGTCGGTATCCACATCGGCGATGCTGACCTTGCGCCCCTGCGCGACGAGATGATTTTTGGCGGTATTGACGGCAATCCGATAGAGCCAGGTGTAAAAAGCGCTGTCACCCCGAAAATTGTGCAGGGCACGATAGGCCTTCACGAAGGCCTCCTGCGCCACATCTTCTGCCTCCTCGGGCTGACGCACGAAGCGCCCAATCAAGGCCACCACCTTGTGCTGATATTTCCGCACCAACAAGTCGAATGCCTGCCGTTCGCCCTGTTGCACGCGTTGTACCAAGAGGAGATCGGTCTGGGCCCCGCCATCCTTGGCGCTATCGACGGCTTGCCCTGACGTCTTGCTCATTCGCCGTTTCCTTTTTGCATGATTCTGCTGGCCTGTGTCACCCGCAAAAGGGGTTTTTCCTTTCACCGGCACAGCTGTCATCGTATCATGAGCGCCTCGTCTTTGCGCTAGAACAGCAATACCCGCGAACATGCCCCATACAGACTTTCTCATCATTGGTGCCGGTAGTGCGGGCCTCGCCTGCGCCCTGGAACTTGCAGCGCTGGGGCAGGTGACCGTGCTCAGCAAGGGACCGCTGGAGGTATCGGCGAGTGATTGGGCGCAAGGAGGGATCGCGGCGGTGCTACCCGGGAGCGACGACAGCATCGCCCAGCATGTAGCGGATACCGTACGTGCCGGCGCCGGCCTGTGCGAGCCTGCCCGGGTACATGCTATTTTGTCGGCAGCGCCAGCGGCCATCCAGCGCCTGCTGGACTGGGGCACGCGCTTTGATCGCGAGGGAGAAAGTTGGCAACTGACCCGCGAGGGTGGCCATCAGGCCCGACGCGTCTTGCACCGCGCCGATCATACCGGGCGCGCCATTACCCGCGCCCTCCTCCACTGCGCCCAGGCCAACGAGCGCATCCAGCTGCGCGCGAACACCCTGGTCGGGGCCCTGCAGCAGGACGATACTCGCCTCAGCGGCGTATGGCTGCGCCACGGCGACGGAGCCTGGGAGAGCCTGCGAGCCCGCGTGGTCATCCTGGCAACTGGCGGCCTGGGGCAAGTCTATCGCCATACCAGCAACCCCAATGTCGCCACCGGTGATGGCATTGCGCTGGCTTGGCGGGCGGGCGCGGAAATCCGTGATCTGGAATTCGTGCAATTCCATCCGACCACACTGTACAGCCCGGGCGAACCAGCCTTCCTGCTGAGCGAAGCCTTGCGCGGGGAAGGCGCCGTCCTGCGGCTTCCGGGTGGCGAGCGTTTCATGGATCAATACGATGCGCGTGGCGAACTCGCCCCCCGGGATGTGGTCAGTCGGGCGATCATCCGCGAGATGCAGAAACATCGGCTACCCTATGTCGAGCTGGACATCCGTCATGCCCCGGCGCAACTCATGGTCGAGCATTTTCCCACCATCACTGCGCACTGCCGGGCCCGCGGTCTGGATCCACGCAGCAGCGCGCTGCCGGTGGTACCGGCGGCGCACTACAGTTGTGGTGGCATCAGCGTCGATGCGCGCGGACGAACCGGGGTTCCAGGCCTCTACGCCGTCGGCGAAGTCGCCAGTACGGGCCTGCATGGCGCCAACCGCCTGGCCAGTAACTCTTTGCTGGAATGTATCGTCGTTGCCCATGATGTCTTCGCGGATCTCGCCGGGGGCCCAACCCTCCCCGACCTCCCTCGCGCGGAAGCCAGGCCGCCCAAAGCAATGCCGCCCCTGGCCGACACGGATCTGGCACTACGACGCCAGGCCCTGCAAGACCTGCTTTGGGAGAAGGTGGGCATCCTGCGCGACCAGCGCGGCATGGCGGCAGCCCTGGCGCAATTGCAGGACTGGGCAGCGGAAACCCCCTGGCCGGCGCAACAACTACCCTCCTCGCGCGCCGACCTGGAGTGGCACAGCCTGCTGCGCAACGCCTTACTGATTACCCAGGGGGCCGTACAACGGCACGAGTCACGCGGTTGCCATCACGATCAGGATTACCCGCAGCTGCAGGAGCCGGCGCGGCATCTGCGCCAGCGCTGCGACTGGTCGCGGCTACAGACCAGTGCCGTCGGGCATGCAGGCGCCAGTGTCGCCAGTTGCGCTCTCCCGGACGAAAAGAGGCCATAACCACCAAGAGGTGGCCGTCGTCCGCCTGCACCGGCAGGAGCAGAAAGCGATAAGCATAGACTCCGCCCGCGAGCACGCGGCCCGAGCGGCGCTCGCCATTTTGCAGACGCACAGTGACTTGCCCATCGCTTTGCTGGAGCAGCAACCGTGGCAGGAAGCCCTGGCGCTCGCGGGACCAGGGACAGCGCCATAAAACCCAGGCGCCGGACAATGCAAGGACCAGCATGGCGGCACGCCAGTCCAGCAGGAAGGTCAGAAGACCGGCAAGCACGGCAAGGAAGCAGGGTAAGAGGTACAGCTTTCGTTGCGCGTTGCGCGACCCCAGGCGCAGGACCGGCAGAGATTGGTCGGAGTCCGCCGTCGCGCTATCATGAGCGGCGCTCACTGATTCCTTTCCGGAGACCATGCCCATGGCTGACATCCATTACGCTCCCTTGGCCGGCACCCTGGGAGCCATTCACATCCATGGCCCCGATGCGGAGAAATTTCTGCAGGGTCAATTTTCCAACGATCTCCTGCGGTTGCCAACAGGTGCGGGACAGTGGAGCAGCTACAGCACGGCCAAGGGCCGGATGATTGCCAACTTCTTTTTGCAGCGGGAGCATTCTGGTTTCTATCTCTTTCTGGCCGCAGACCTTGCCGAGGATGTCAGCCAGCGCCTGCGCAAGTTCCGGCTGATGGCCAAGGCCGAGATCGAAGTCTGCGCCGAGCCGGTTTGGGGTATCTGGGGTGCGGACCTGCGGATGGAAGAAGTGCAGACGGGACCAGTGGGCGAAGACGCCCTCTCGTCCATCCTTGCAGCTCTTCCCTGGACAGAGCCAGCGGCCCTGCTGCTGGCACAAGACAGCCAGCGCCTTCAGCAGACTGGCGCTCGCGAATGCAGTGCCAATGACTGGTGGGCAGAAGCGATCCGCGCCGGGACGGCCTTCATCACCCGCGCCACGAGCGAGCAGATCATTCCGCAAGAGCTGAACCTAGAGGTGCTGGGTGGCATCAATTTCAAAAAGGGCTGCTATCCTGGGCAAGAGATCGTGGCTCGTTCACACTATCTGGGCGCGCTGAAACGCCAGTGCTACCTACTGTTCGGGCCGGCAGGAATGCACGCCGGCCAGGAAATTTTTGCCCCCAGCATGGGAGCGCAGGCGGTCGGTGTGCTCATCAATGTGGCAAAGGAAGATGCCGCGAGCATCGCCCTCGCGGTGCTGCGCGCTGCCAACGATCAAGAGCCACTGCATCTGGGACAGCCGGATGGTCCATTACTGCAGCTCGGCACCCTACCCTACCCACTGCCCCTTTCCCAACAGGAAAAATAGCGCCAGATGTGGGGTCTGATCACCGGCGTTGTCAGCTATTTTCCGTTTGCCTGGTATAGCCATCGTTATCTCGATGAACACGGCATGCCACCCGGATTCAGCCGCAAGCTGCTGGTATTCATCGTCGCCAGCGCGCTGTCCACCGGCCTGGGATATGCGGTGTCAAGCCTGACCAGCAGCCCGCAGCACCTGCAGGCACAGTCACAAATGCAAAAGAAGACGATGCAGCTCCTCGGCAGCACCCTGCATTGTGTGCGCGAACCGAATAATCCCCAATGCCAGAAGAACGCTGCAGAGGCACACCAACTTCTGCAACAAATGCTCAGCACGGAAATGGGTCCACAACGGCAGGGCTGAATCAGGAACTGATGAGGGTGCCGCCAAACTGGGCAAAGCGATGCAGGAGACTGTCAGGCCGGGCGAGCAGTTCCGCGTAGCTCCCGCTCTCCTGTATCCGCCCTTCTGCCATGACATAGATGCGATCCATGTCCTCCAAGCCCAACAAACGGTGGGTGATGTAGATCACCGTGCGCCCCTTCATCAGGCTGCGAAGATCTTGCAAAAATTTTGCCTCGGTGAGCGCGTCGAGCCCCTCACTCGGTTCATCGAGAATCAGGATGGGGCTATTCTTGAGCACAGTACGGGCAATGGCAATACGCCGTGCCTGCCCGCCAGAGAGATTCACACCACCTTCGCCGACGATGTTGTCCAGGCCCTGTGGCAGTCCTTCCACGAATTCCGCCAACTGCGCCTGACGCAATGCTGCCCAGAGTTCATCCTCTTCCGCATCGCCCTTGGCCAGCAAAAGATTGTCGCGGATGGTACTGTGAAAGAGATGGCTGCGCTGGGACAGTAGGGCAAAGTATTGGCGCAGCTGATCGCCGGGGTAGTCACGCAGTTCCCGGCCGCCCAGCCGCGCCGAGCCTGCCTGATAGTCGTAAAAACGCAGCAGCAGATTGGCGATACTGCTCTTACCCGCACCCGTAGCCCCGAGAATGGCGATGCGTTCCCCCTGCCGTACCTGCAGATTCAGCCCGCGTAGGGCATCGCCTCGAGCCTCTGGGTAACGCAGGTACAGCTCGTTGATCTCGATGTCGAAGGTACTCGGCTCGGGCAATGGTAGTGGCGCGTCGGGGAAGAGCGGCTCCTGGTCGGCAATCTCGAAGATGCGTCTCGCCGCGGCCTGCGTTTGGCCGAGAAACTGAAAGGCGAGAGGCAGCGCCAACACCGCTTCGAAGGCCGCCATCGTACCCAGGGCAAACATCGGCAACTCCGCCGGCGGCAGGGAGTGCCTCGCGACCAGGGGAATGGCGAGGAGCAAAATCACCCAGAGGGTGAGATTGGCCATGAAACTCATGCCTGCCGTGCCGATGCCTGCCACCCCGGCGAGACGCCGCTGCCGCGCCAGGAGCGCCGCATTTTCCTGCAGGAGCTGTTCCTGCACCCGCCCGGCGGCATTGGCAGTCAAAATCTCCCCCATACCCTGCAGAGCATCCACGATCTGCGTGCGCATCTCCGCCTGTATGCGCGTGATCTCGGCACTGCTGCGCGCGCCCAGGCGCTCGCTGAGCAATGGCAGCAACAGGCCGGTGAGTGCCAGCAGCACCAAGAGCGCGAGGCCAATCGACCAGGCATAGAGGGCAAAAAAGCCGGCCATGAGGAGGGTTGCCAATCCCGCCACTAGGAAGGGCGTGAATACCCGCAAATAGAAATTGTTGAGGGTATCGATATCGGCAACCAGGCGCGAGAGCAGGTCGCCGGAGCGATACCCTTGCAGCCCCGCCGGAGCCAGCGGCTCGATGCGGGTGTAGAACCAGACCCGCAATCGGGACAGCAGGCGAAAAGTGGCCTCATGAGTGACGATGCGTTCCAGCCAGCGGGACAGGACGCGCGTGGTGGCAAAGGCACGCACACCGGCGGCTGGCAAAAAGAAATTGTACTGATTGAGGGTGGCCCAGCCCCCCAGTCCAGCCAAGGCGGCACTGGCAAGGAACCAGCCGGACAAGGTCATCAGGCCAAAGTTGGCGAGAATGGTCAGCAGACTGAGCAGAGCACCGCCGAGCATCCACCAGCGATAAGGCGCGAAAAGACGCAACAAACGCCAAAGATCGCGATTATTGGCCATAGCGCCCCCGATAGGCATCCACCAGACGCGCATAGGTCCCTTTCTGCGCCAACAACTCCGGATGACTCCCGGTTTCGATCGCCCGTCCCGCATCGATGACGATGATGCGTTCGGCGCGCTGCGCCGTGGCCAGACGATGTGCAATGACGATCACGGTGCGTCCCTGCCGCAGCTTTTCCAAGGAATCGAGAAAAAGGGATTCGCTTTCCATGTCGAGGTTGGCGGTAGCCTCATCCATCAGAAGCAGGCGGGGATTCTTGAGAAAGGCCCGGGCGAGAGCGATACGCTGGATCTGCCCCCCGAAAGACCCTGCCCGAGATCACCGATGCGCGTGTCCCAGGATTGCGGCAGACGCTCGATGAATTCCAGGGCATGGGCATGCTGCGCCGCCTGGCGCAATTCCGCATCGCTGGCCTGTGGTTTCACGAGGCGGAGATTGTCGGCGATGCTGCCGTAAAAGAGGCGCGGGCTTTGCGGGATCCAGGCAAGTTGCGCATGCCAGACATTCCGATCGACAGCGCGCAGGTCCTGCCCATCAACCAGAATCGTCCCACTATCCGCCTGGATGAAACCAAGAATGGCATTCGCCACGGTGCTCTTGCCGGCGCCGCTGGCTCCGACAATGGCGGTGTAACTACCGGCGGGAAAGCTGGCGGTGAATCCAGCTAGGGCCTCCGCATCCTCCGGACCATAGCGGAAATGCAGATCCTGCAACTCGATCGCCAGCGCCGCGGAGGACGCCTCAAGCTCCTGCCCACCTTCGACAAGCGTCAAAGCCGGGGCATCGAGGATTTCGAAGATGCGTTTGGCCGCCGCAATCGCGCTCATACGTGCATGATAGTGGGTAGACAGACCGCGCAGTGGAGCAAAAAACTCTGGCGCCAGAAGCAGTACGAAGAAGGCCGCGTAAAAATCCACCGAGGCATGCACCTGCAATAAACGCGCACCCAGGGACACGGCGACCAGCGCAATGGAAAGGCTGGCGAAGAACTCCAGCACCGCCGAGGTCAGAAATGCCACCCGCAGGCCGGCCATGGTGCTGCGGCGATAATTTTCGGAAATGTGGGCGACGATCTCGATCTCATCCTTGGCCCGGCCAAAGATCTTGAGGGTGGTCAGGCCCTGCAGGGTATCGAGAAAATGGGCACTCATCAGTAACATCTGGCGCCACTGCCGCTGGTTGATGGCCTCTGCCGCATAGCCGACCAGAACCATGAAAAAGGGAATCAAGGGGCCACTGATGAGCAGGATCAGCCCGCTGATCCAGTCCACCGGAAAGACAAATACGAGAATGGCGAGGGGCACCAGACTCACGAGGGCCATCTGCGGCAGATAACGCGAAAAATACGGTTCCAGCGCTTCGATGCCCTCGATCAGGGTGCTGGCGATATCCCCTGCCCGCTCACCCGCTAGCGCCACCGGTCCCCGGCGAAAGAGGTGCTGCAGGAGCTCTTGCCGCAGTTGCGTCTTGATGCTGGCACTGGCACGAAAGGCAACGATCTCCGCTGCCCAGGACAGCAGTGCCCGTAACACGAAGAGACCCAGCAAGGCAGCCAAAAACCCGGATACCGCGGCCATCCCCAGTCCACGGAAGGACACGTCGTTGACGACATACGCCAAGATCCAGGCTTGGAGAATGATCAGCAAGCCAGCCACGAGGCCGAGACCAATGGCAAAGTAGAGCGCAGCACGGGCCCCTCTGCCGGTCCTCATCAGTCGTTGATCGATGCGCTCTGCCTTCGCCAAAACTCAACCTTTATTTCGCAAGGCCCACAGTGTAGCACAGATAATGAAGTGCTGATGGACTATTCCAAGAACAACGTCAGTACACCGGTATAGCCATAGATGCGATCGTGGTAAATCTCACCATTGGCAAAGAAACCCACCAGCGGCACATCGCCAAGCACCGCGCTGATTTGCCGCAACTCTGCAGAATTGGCACCAAAGAGATTTTCTCCGCGTCCCAGGCAGGATACATAGATCGCACCACGAATGACACGCTCTGCTGCCAGTCTGCGCAAATCCAGGAGCATACGCTGCAGGTCCGCCACAGCGCTGTCACCATCCCGTTTGCAAAACATCAGTTCGCCACCTGGCTCAACGTACTCACCGATGGCTACCAGACCATGCTGCTCGTCCACCCCTACCAGGTTACGCACCAAGTAGTCCCCACGATCCGATCCTGGCAGGGGCAGCGCTGCGAAGATGAATCCGGCGGCGCGGCGAATATCCCTTGCCAGCACCTCGCCAACCTCTTCGTAGAGAACCTCCAGGGCCGGACGTCGATCCAGGGTGGCGACGATGTTGCGCTCCGCCTCCTGAATTCGGTGCACCGGACCTATGGGCGTGACCCCTTGACTCAAGCGCGTGCGGATTGCTACGCCATCAGAAAACGCCACTCCGCTCAAGCCGCCATGAAGAACACGCCCGGCAATCTGCGCTCCCTGTTTTCGCGAGCTGGTTACCCCACCCATCAGAAAGCCGGTGCTGCAGCGTGCCGCCAAATGCCGCACCTGTTCAGGCAAGTCCTGGCTGTGAGCGTCGCCATGCACGATGGCCAAGGCCGCCTGACGACCATCGTCCAACTGCAGTTCCCCACTACCAAAGGCATCCATGCCAGCGAAAATGCGATACTCGCTTTTCGCTATATCGGTGAACAGAAGGGCCAGCGCGGGAACATCGAGGTATTCGTGATTGGTGGCTGCCACGCCAATTCCCACCGAGCCAACCCAATCTTGGACGCCGGTGGATTGCTGCAGCGCGGTGAGAATTTCTGGGAGTGCCGCTTCATAGGCCTCGTTGACATACAAAAACCCCAAGGTACTCGGGAACTGCCTCCAGTCGCAGCTATCCAAGGCCTGTTGCAGCGCGTCGGACCACTGTGCTGCGGCAGAATGGCCAAAAGGGAAAGGAGTACTCATGAGCTGCGTCCTGATCCTGCGTCGAAAGCCCGCATTGTAAGGGGCCGGCTCGCACGGCGCAAAAATACCTTGCAGAAATATCCATGGGGCGTTCAGCCATGGCAAGCATGATGCCAAGAAAGGGAACGGCCGAGCAGTTTTTTCTCTTGCAGCCACCGCGTGTGGCAGTGCCATTAAGGGGGGTGCTCATCATTGAGGCGGAGAATATCCGGACGGCACCCGAACTGCGCCAATTGCGATGAAACTCCCGAAGGAGCAATGAGTTACTTGGTGGGCCCACTAGGACTCGAACCTAGGACCAAGGGATTATGAGTCCCCTGCTCTAACCGACTGAGCTATAGGCCCAAAACTGTGCGCCCCACATCAGGGGAGCGCAAAACACGTCAACTGAGGATGGTGACTTCCCCATCCACGAAACTCTTCAGGCGATCGGAACGCGAGGGATGGCGCAACTTACGCAGGGCCTTGGCCTCGATTTGCCGGATGCGCTCGCGCGTGACATCGAACTGCTTGCCGACCTCTTCCAGCGTATGGTCGGTGTTCATGCCGATGCCAAAACGCATCCGCAACACTTTCGCCTCGCGCGCGGTGAGTCCGTTGTCGAGAAGCTCTTCCACCACTTCCCGAATGGCGGCATTGATGGCCGAATCCGTCGGTGCGGGGACGTTGCGGTCTTCAATGAAGTCGCCCAGATGCGAGTCTTCATCATCCCCAATCGGGGTCTCCATGGAAATGGGCTCCTTGGCGATCTTAAGCACCTTGCGAATCTTGTCCTCCGGCATTTCCATGCGTTCGGCGAGTTCTTCCGGGCTCGGTTCGCGCCCCATCTCCTGCAGCATTTGCCGGCTGATCCGATTGAGCTTGTTGATGGTCTCGATCATGTGCACCGGGATGCGAATGGTGCGGGCCTGATCAGCAATGGAGCGAGTGATGGCCTGGCGAATCCACCAGGTCGCATAGGTCGAGAACTTGTAGCCGCGCCGATATTCGAACTTGTCCACCGCCTTCATCAGGCCGATGTTGCCCTCCTGAATGAGGTCGAGGAACTGCAAGCCACGGTTGGTATACTTCTTGGCAATGGAAATGACCAGACGCAGGTTGGCCTCGACCATCTCCTTCTTGGCCCGCCGCGCCTTGGCCTCGCCGATGGACATCAGTCGGCTGGCTTCCTTGATTTCGGCGATGGGCAATCCCGCCCGATCCTCGATGTCGCTCATGCATTGCATCACCGCCAGAATGTCCTCCCGGAGCGCCTGCAATTTGCTGGAATGGGTCTTGCCAGCGGCAATCTGCTCATCCAACCAGGTCGGATCGCTCTCTCGCCCAGGGAAACTGCGCACAAACTCCTTACGGGGATAGCCCGCCCGTTCGATGCACAAGTGCATAACCTTTCGCTCTGCTTGCCGTACCTCCTCGGTAAGACTGCGCAGCGCGTCAGCCATGAGGTCGATCTGCCGCACATTGAGCTTGATCTCCAGAAAGCGAGCTGCCAGCACCTGCCGCTGCTCCTGATAGGCTGCGCTGCGCCCTGCACCCTCTGCACGCAACGCCATCAATACTTCATAGTCGGCACGAATCGCAGCAAAGCGCTCCAAGGCTTCTTCCATCTGCGGCCCCTTATCTGCTGCAGACAAGCCGCCGTCCTCTTCGTCCTCTTCGTCATCCTGGTCATCGGCGCTATCGTCGCCCGCCTCCAGACGGATTTCTTCGTCTTCGGCATCGGCACTTTCTTCGATGGCATTGGGGTCAATGAAGGCATCGACGACTTCATCGAGGCGCAACTCACCACGTTCCACCCGTTCCGCTGCCTCCAGAAGCAAAGCGATCGTGGTGGGACAAGTGGATACCGCACGCAGTACCTGAAGAAGTCCATCTTCAATGCGGCGGGCGATTTCGATCTCCCCTTCGCGGGTGAGAAGTTCGACACTGCCCATCTCGCGCATGTACATGCGCACCGGATCACTCGTGCGGCCAATGTCGGCCTCCACCACTGCCAGAGCTTCTTCCGCCGCCTCTTCCACCTCCTGCGAGGCGATGACCGCACCCCCTTCACTATCACCGAGGAGAAGACCGTCATCTTCCGGGGCTTCTTCAAAAACCTCGATCCCCATGTCGTTGATCATGGAAATGACGTTTTCCATTTGCTCGGGATCGAAGATTTCCTCCGGCAGGAGATCGTTGATCTCGCGATAGGTTAGATATCCCTGCTCTTTGCCCCGTGCAATCAAGGCCTTGAGTTCGGAACGCTGGGATTCTGCATCCAAAGAAGTTTCGTTGTCTGTCATAGGGGATCCAACGGCACGCATAGCCGCCCATTATAGAAATAAACCAAGGCAGGTGAAAAGATGCCCGGCATCCTTCTCTACCTCCTCGCGGTCTTTATTCCGCGTTTCTGTTGTAAATGTTGGCGCAGCTCTGCACGCTCCTCGGCGCTCAAGGCGCCGATGCCGGCACGATCGCCGAGCTTACCAAGCGACAGGCTGCGCAGGCGCCGCAATTCAGCATTCGCCCGCGCCAACGTTTTTTCAATTTCCAACCCCTCCGCCACCTCCGCTTCGCTCTCGCCCGTCATTGCCAGGGCCAGGTAGCGCTCACCATCAGGTTCCTCGGCCAATGCCAAACACAGCGCCTGGCTACTTAGATGGGTGATCTTGGCAGAAATTTCAAGGGCGCGAGCGAGGGCACTCAGCTCTGCACGCTCGCCAGCAAAACGCTGCAAAAGTTCTCGGTCGAGGGCTGCCCAGGCAGGCGCCGCAGGATGGCGTAAAAAGAGGGCAAGGCATCGAGCCCACTCACCACGCCAGCTCGTCATTTTTCGGGCCAGCACCGGCGAACGGCGTCCCGAGTTCAGATGCGGCGCATCAGACGCCAACTGCAAGCGTTGCCGGTAGACCTCGCGCAGATCCGGATCGGCGAGCTTGTCGAGGAAATCACGGGCCAGGCGCCGGTACTGCGCCAATTCATCTCCTCGCTGCAGATCATGTTCCGCTGCCAGAAATTCCAGAAAGACATCGACCGCTGGCCGGGCACCAGCAAGAAGCTGGGTAAAGACCTCAGCACCTTGACGCCGTAACAGAGAGTCCGGATCTTCCCCCTCGGGCAGAAAGAGCACTCGCAGCAAACGACCGGGGCGCAGGTGCGTTGGACTCAGCGCCACCGCTCGCTGCGCTGCGGCTCTGCCGGCACGATCACCATCAAAACAGAGAATCACTTCGCTGCTAGCACGAAACAGGGTCTCCAACTGGGTTTCACCGAGCGCCGTGCCACTCGCCGCCACGGCATTATCGATCCCCGCTTGGTGCAAAGTAATGACATCCAGATAGCCCTCGACCAAGAGCACCTTCCCGCTGCGACGAATCCCCGCGCGCGCGCGATCCAGGGCAAACAGGACTTGCGCCTTGTGGTAGAGCGGGGTCTCGGGGGAATTGAGGTACTTCGGTTCACGGCCGTCGATGCTGCGTCCGGCCAGACCACAAAGACGCCCGCGACCATCGCGGATGGCGAAGATCACCCGGCCACGGAATCGCTCATAGAAACGCCCGTCAGCAGCCTTCCCCAAAACACCGGCATCGACCAAGAGCTCGCGATCCTCTGGCGATTTTCCCAGCTGTCCCAGGATGCGCTGCCCCTCCGGCGCGTAGCCCAAGCCAAAATCCGCGATGGTCTGGGCGGTTACCCCACGCGATTGCCAGTACTCGAGCGCCTGGGGTGCCTGCGCCAGCGCCTGCTGATAAAGCTCCAGACTCCGTTCCAACATACTGCGCAAAGCCGGTAGACGTCGGTCTGGCTCTGCCACCTGCTGGTCCTTCGGCAGCTCGATCCCAGCTTGGTCGGCGAGCATTTCCAACGCCTCCACAAAACTGAGGCGCTCGTAGGCCATGAGAAAATCGAGGGCATTGCCGTGCACGTGACAACCAAAGCAGTAGTAAATCTGCTTGTCGGAACTTACCGAAAACGAAGCGGTTTTTTCGTGATGAAAAGGACAGCAGGCCCAGTAATCCTTACCCTTTTTCTTGAGAGTCACACGGGCATCAATCAAGCGGACCAGATCGGTGCGCTCGATAACACGGTCGATGATTTGCCGGGAGTAGCGGGCCATGTTTCAGCGTAGTTCCAATTCTGACACGCCGCCACCACCCTGCTCAGGGCGTGCCATGCGCCAGGCACGCACCCGCGGATCCTGCTCGGCGAATTCGCGCACCAGCTCAGCGAGAACACCGTTTCCCTTGCCATGCAGCACTTCCACCTGACTGCGTCCGGCCGCAACCGCTGCGTCGAGATGGCGCAGCAAGGCCGCTTCGGCAACATCACGCCGCTGGCCGCGGAGATCGAGGCGCCAGGGATGCTCCTCCGGCGCAACATACTGGCTGCGTCCCTGTTCCCTGGGCACGGAAAGTTTTGCGTCGGCCTGGAACTGACTCACCGGAATCCACAACTGCTTGCCACGCAGATCGACCTGGATCCGTTGCCCGGTTGCGTCCAGACGTTGTACCTCCACCACCTGCCGCAACGGCAGAAAGAGACCACGGGTTCCCGGCGCCGGCAGCGCCTGCGCTTCCGTGGATGGCGAAGCAAGCTGCTGGTCGAGTCGATCAAGGGTGGCCGTTGCCGCCTGGGTATCGCGCCCTTGCTTTAGCCCGGCAATGGCCGCGCGCACCTGCGAGCGCGCTTCGGCAAGCAGTTTTTGCCATTCCTGACGCGCCACCTCTTCTGCGCGCAGACGCAGGGCCGCTGCCTTTTCCACTTCTCTCTGCAATTGCGCACGCAAACGATCTTGCTCCTCGGCTGCCGTTTGACTTCGCGCCGCCTGTTCTTCGGCGGCGCGCAGCAAGGCATCACGACGGTCCTCCCAACTCTCCCAATGTTCCTGTTCGCCAGCGTGAATCGCTTCCGCCAGGGCCATGAGCTGATCTGGCAGACCGATCTTGCGCGCGATCAGCAGGCCCTGACTCGCACCGGCGCGACCCAACTGCAAATGATAGGTAGGCTGCAGCCGCTCGACGTCAAAACCCATGCCACCCAGGAGCACTCCGTCCTCACGCAAGGCATAGCGCTTGAGCACCGCCATATGACTGGTGAGAATGGTCACCACACCGCGAGCGCGCAGATCGGCCGCCACGGCCTGCGCCAGCGCCGCCCCCTCGCGCGGATCGGTACCGTTGCCCAGTTCATCCAGGAGTACCAGGCTGTTCGAGGTCACCTGCGCAAGGATGTCCCGCACCTGCCGCATCTGCCCGGAAAAACTGGAGAGATCGGCCTGCAAGTCCTGGGCGTCACCGATCACGGCATAGAGCGAAGAAAAATACCCCAGCTCGCCTTCCGCCGGGATGGGCAAGCCGAGATAACCGGCCAGATGCACCAGACCCGCGGCCTTGAGCAAGGCGCTCTTGCCGCCGGTATTAGGCCCAGTAATGAGAAGTTGCTTGGCCTCGCTACCCAGCGCGAGATCGTTGGCCACGACTGCGTCCCCGTGCCGCAGCACCAGGAGGGGATGACGCAGAGCGCGCAGGGAGAAGGACGGCGAGTCGCGCAGCAGCGGAATCGTGCCGCCCCATACGGCGGCGAGCTCCAGCCCGGCGCGCATCGCCTCGAGTCGTCCCATGCGTTGCAGAGCGAGCTGCAGCCGACCCGCTTCACTGCCCAGCAAGGCGGTGAGGGAGCGCAGTATGCGTTCTTCTTCCTGACGCTGCGCCGCTTCCAGCTCCACCAGCAGGTTATTCTGCTCTACCACCGACAGAGGTTCGATGAAGAGCGTCTCACCGCTCGCAGAGCGGTCGTGCACAATGCCGCGCAGACGTCCTTTGAAGTTGGCCTTGACCGGTAAGAGAAACCGTCCGCCCCGTTGCACGATATGCGGATCCTGCCAGATGTCCCGCCGCTCCCGTTCCTGCAGCAATCCCTTCAGCTGCTGATGAACCTGCGCGCGCTGCATCCGCAGCTGTTGACGCAGGCGCGCAAGTTCCGGGCTGGCAGTATCCAGCAACACGCCATCCAGATCGAGACCATCCTGGAGGCGGCTGAGAAGAACAGCATTCGGCGCCAGGATTTCCGCATCGCTGCTCAGAATATCTTCCGAAGCCGCCAGAAAACGGACATACTCCGCCGCCAGCTCCAGGACGCGGCGCACCCGCACCAGCTCTATGCCGCTCAGAACGGCGCCCGGACGACTGGCGAGGAGGACGAGATCGGCAATGTCTGGCAGTTCCGTCGCGGGGAGCGCGGGGCCATCGGTAAGCCGCCGCTGCAAGGCCGCAGCACGCTCCAGGCGCAGACGGATCTCTTGCGCAGAAACCGCGGGTTCCAGCTGGGAAACATGCCGCCTGGCGTAGAGGTGCGCACAACGTTCGCGCCAGTGTTGGCGCAGTAGGGGCAATTCCAGGGCGTTCTGCGCTGCCAGTCGCAGCGCTTCGGGACTCCCGGGCGCAGCGATCACCGCCTCCATATTCAGGCGCTGAGCTGTGCCTTGACCTTTTCGGAAAGGACCGCCATATCAACGCGACCCTGTACCTGCGGCCGCAAGATACTCAGCACGTTGCCCATGTCGCGCGGCCCCTGGGCAGCGCTCTCGGTGACTGCGGCGCGGATCAGCGCGTCGATTTCTGCGTCACTGAGGGCTGCGGGCATGTAAGGTTGCAAAAAAACGATCTCGGCCTCTTCCTTGTCTGCCAGTTCGGGGCGGCCGCCTTCCCGAAACTGTCGCGCGGATTCTTTGCGCTGCTTGATCAGTTTTTCGACCACCGCCAGTACATCGGCGTCGGTCTGCTCCCGACGTTCATCGACTTCCCGTTGCTTGATGGCGGCAAGCAGCATACGGATGGTCCCGAGGCGTTCCGTATCCCGGGCGCGCATTGCCGCCTTCATGTCTTCCTGAATCTGCTCGCGCAGGGACATCAGTACATCCGCACCAAACGCATCTGCTGCCGCCGCATCCGCTTGAGCGAACGCTTGCGCGCTGCTGCGGCCTTGCGCTTACGCTCTTCGGTGGGCTTTTCGTAAAACTCACGACGACGAACTTCCGTCAGCACACCGGCTTTCTCGCAAGAGCGCTTGAATCGGCGCAGAGCAACTTCGAAGGGTTCATTTTCTTTGACGCGAATGGTTGGCATGAAAAGCGGGTCCTCTCCAAAAAAGGTCTGGTCTAGAGGCGCAAGAGGATACCCGCTCGTAGATGATGAGTCAAAACATTGCCGCAGGGTTAGCAAAATCTCCCAAAGCGCAACAACCTATTGTCACAGATACAACAGTTCCTTGACATGAGCACGCCAGAGGTTCCTAATACACTGAGAAAGAAACTTCGTCGAATTAGGATATTAGATGACAATGTTGAACTCGGTTCTAGAGGATCGGTAATCATCTCGGAGATTGTATGCCAAAGACCCACAGCGCGAAGAAAACAGTATCGAAGTTCGCCACGGAGATACCCGATCTGCCCCAGGCGGCGGCGCCGGAAATCCCGGCGGACACCATCGCTGAGTCCGGCCCATTTCTCAGTGCGCAGCAGGAGGCCATACTGGTCCAGCGGCAACGCGAGGGCGATGAAAGCGCCCGAGCATCGCTCATTGCCGCGCACATGCCACTGGTCCGCTCCATTGCCCGTAGCTACCGAAACAAGGGTCTTAGCCAGGAAGATCTCTTTCAGGAAGGCTACATGGGTCTGATGCGTGCCGCCGAACGGTATCGGGAAGGTCTCGGCACGCGCTTTTCCAGTTATGCCACCTGGTGGATTCGCGAAGCCATGCAACGGGCCCTGATTCGCTCGCGCTTCATTCGCCTGCCGGACTACCTCGCGAAGTCGCTGCATGCGCACACCCAAAGGGAAGACGAGAGCACGTTGAGCAACAGCGATGAAATCCGACAAAAACGCGTGGAGGCTTTGGGGGTGCGAGAAAGCACCGTACGCGCACTGGAATTTGCCGATATTCGAGTTTCCTCCCTCGACGAGGAAACGCAAGACGGTTTTCACCGGATCGATCAGATCATAGGGGTGATGGCCTCTCCCTGCCAGGAGTACGATCGCGAATCTTGCGCGCGTGCTTTGCGCGGATTCCTGTCGGAGCTCAATGCCAAGCAGCGCGAGGTGATGATCTATCGTTTTGGCCTGCACGGTGATAGCCCGATGACCCTGGAGGCGGTAGCCGATCGTCTCGGCGTCAGCCGCGAAGCGGTGCGCCAGTTGCAGGTCCGTGCTCTTGGGAAGTTGCGTCAACTGCTCGTGGATGGCGGCTGGGAAGACGACGCGCCCTGACGGACACCCTCCTGCTCCCGCATCTCCGCCAGCAGCTTGCGCAGCGCTTGCCCACGATGACTTTGGGAATTTTTTTCCGCCAAGGATAACTGCGCCGCGCTGCGTCCGCCCAAGCCGCGGGGCAGAAAGACAGGGTCGTAGCCAAAGCCCCCCTCCCCTTGCCTCTCGGTAGCAATCTGTCCCTGCCAGGTGCCGCGCGCCACCAGCGGATCGGGATCCTCCGGACCGCGTAGCAAGACCATCACGCAGAGGAAATACGCATCGCGCTGGGCGATGTCCAGGGCCTGCAAACATTGCAACAGTAATTCATTGTTCTCCAGATCGGAGGCCCCATCACCGGCGAAGCGGGCAGAGCGCACTCCGGGCGCTCCGCCCAGCGCCGGAACGCAGATCCCGGAATCCTCGGCGAGCACCCACTGATCGCAGTGTTGAGCAGCGTGCCGAGCCTTGAGCAAAGCATTTTCCAGGAAAGTCGATGCCGTTTCTTCCGGACTCTCGAGCTGCAGCAGATCAAGGTCGATCAGTTGCAAACCGAGGGCCGCGAAGGCTGGTGCCAACTCCCGCCGTTTGCCGGCATTGTGGGACGCCAGTACTAGCGTGCCGGAGCCGACCAATTGGGCAATACCTGTTGCTGGAAGGCAATGATTTCGGTGATCCCCTTGCGACCGAGGAGCAGCATGTCCGCCATCTGCCCGGCAGAAAAGGGATCCCCTTCGGCGGTACCCTGCAATTCGACAAAGTGCCCGGTGTCGGTCATGACCAGATTCAGATCGACCTCGGCCGAGCTGTCTTCCGCATAATCGAGGTCGAGCACGGGATCGCCCGCCACGATACCCACAGACACCGCGGCCACCCAATGACGCCAGGGATTGCTGCTCAGAACGCCGCGCTGCAAGAGACCGTCGATCGCCTCGGCCAGGGCAAGGCAGGCACCGGTGATGCTGGCGGTGCGGGTACCACCATCGGCCTGCAGGACGTCACAGTCCAGCCAAATCGTGCGCTCCCCCAGGGCCTTGAGGTCGATCGCGGCGCGCAGACTACGGCCAATGAGTCGCTGAATTTCATGGGTGCGCCCGCCAATCTTGCCCTTGGCGGCCTCTCGGGGAATGCGGGTATGCGTCGCTCGCGGGAGCATGCTGTATTCCGCAGTGACCCAGCCCTGGCCGGAACCTCGCAGAAAGGGCGCAGTTTTCTCTTCAACGGTCGCCGTACACAAGACACGGGTATCGCCGAAGCCAATCAGTATCGAACCCTCGGCATGCTTGGTATACCCCCTCTCGGCATGCAGTGGGCGTAATTCATCGCTGGCGCGACCAGAATGGCGCATGGATTTTCCCTCAGAAATGGTACACCAGATTGACCGCGGTCAGCGTATTCAGTGCGTTGTAGCCGACGGGCACCTGGGTATTGTAAGTCGCCAGAAAAGAAAAACGCATGCCCAGAGCACCGACCAGGGGGGTGTTCAAACCCAGGAGTGACTGGTAGGTGTTGGCACCCCCTTCCACCAAAACCGCCTCGAGATCCTCGGTCAAGCGCGCTCCCTTACTGATCTGCCATCGATACTTGGCGGCGAGCTGGGCGCTGGGATTGGTGACAGCAGCATAGCCGATGCGATGCGATTCCCGGGCACCGACACCGGCCTGCAGGGCTAGGCGCATGTTCTCCGCCGGGAACAGATAATGACCGATACCAGCAAATTCATCGAGGCGGTAAAAATAGCCGTCGAAATGGTTACGCACATAATCCAGCGTGCCATATGCGTACGTATTTTTTTGCCAGAGATATTTGGTGCTGTTGTTGAGTGCAAGACGGTCGGCCGAAACCACACCACTGTTGCGAGCGTAATTGTAGGCGAGGGAAGTGTCGTTGGACCAAGGCCCGCGCAGCCAATTCAGAGCATCTTCCGTATTGATGCTAAGAGCCTGACTGGTACCCGTACTGTTGCTGAACCCCAGGCCGACGTTGCCACTGAATCCCTGCGACTGCGACGCTGCTGCCCAAGCCAATGCCGGGGTACTCAAGACCGATATCGTCAGAATCGACAGTGCAATTTTTCGCAAGATTCTCTCCACCCAGGCAAATACCGAGGGAACCCTAGCATAATCAGTGCGGAATACCAAAAGGACCCTACTTTGGCGCTCCCAAGGGGGTTCGAACCCCTGTTACCGACGTGAGAGGCCGGTGTCCTAGGCCACTAGACGATGGGAGCGATGGCCTCAATGCAAGAGGCGCAAAAGATACACCATCTCCGAGACCCTGCGCAAGCAAGCCGCAGGGATGCACGAACCTTGTGCAGTAGGCAAAGCACTGCCGCGTAGGATAGAATACGCGGCTATTCGTGGCGTAGCCCATTTCCAGAGAATCAGGAGCCCCTGCCCATGACCTACGTGGTTACCGAGTCGTGCATCAAATGTAAGTACACCGATTGTGTGGATGTATGCCCCGTGGATTGTTTTCGCGAAGGACCCAATTTCTTGGTCATCGACCCTGATGAGTGTATTGATTGCACCCTCTGTGAGCCAGAGTGTCCGGCAGCGGCCATCTTTCGCGACGATGATCTGCCTGAGGGGCAGGAGGACTTCGTGGCCATCAACGCCCGCCTTGCGAAGGTCTGGCCGGCCATCATCCAAAAGAAAGACGCTCCCGCCGATGCCGACGAATGGGCGCAGGTGCAAGACAAGCGGGCCCTGCTCGAGGAGTGAAAGGCCAGCGGCGGAGTTGGCTGCGCTCCGCCAATTTCCGGCGGTTTCTGCAGTTTTTCCAGCCCTATCGCGGTGCCATCGCCACGGCGCTGTTCTTCATGACTCTCTCGGGCCTCGCCAGTGGCGCAAGCGCCTATGTCGTCAAACCCATCCTCGACCACATCTTCATCGACCGCCAGGCAGGGATGTTACTGTGGCTCCCGCTACTGGTCATCGCTATCTATGCCATCAAAGGGTTTTCTGACTACTCCGGTGGCGTGATCCTGGCGCGCATGGAAGAAAAGATTCTGCGCCAGTTGCGCGAGCAGCTCTACGCCCACACCCTCCGCCTGCCCTTGCCGACCCTGCTGCAACAGAGCCAGGGCAGCACCTTGTCGCGCATGAGTCTGGATCTGACCCTGCTACAACAGAGCCTCTCCGTACTCGCCCGATTTTTCCTTTCCGGCGTACAGATCCTCGCCCTGATCGGCGTCGCTTTCTATATGAGTTGGTCGCTGGCACTGATCTGCCTCGGCACCCTGCCCCTCGCCTTCTATCCGCTGATTCGCTTCGGGCAGAGTCTGCGTCGCCGCGGGCATGAGCAACAGGAACAGATGGGCGACATCCTCGGCCAGTTTGCCGAAAGCCTGCGCGGGGTGGAGGTCATCAAGAGCCAGGGCACCGAAGACTTCGAGGCGCGGCGCTTTGCGGGACTGGCGCAGACCTACTATCACCTGATGATGCGCATCGTCCGCATTCAAAAAGCCAGCACACCGGTGATGGAGCTGATCGCCGCCCTCGGCATTGCCGTCACCATCTATCTCGGGGGCCATCAGGTGGTGAATGGGGCGATGACTACAGGCGCTTTCTTTGCCTTTCTTACCGCCCTGGCCATGGTCTACGAGCCTCTGCGTCAGCTGTCTTCTGCCAACAATCAGTTGCAGCAGGGCCTCTCCGCCGCTGATCGACTGTTTCACTGGCTGGACCAGGAAGCCGAAACGGCAAGCGCCACGGCGGAAGCCCCGCAGACGAGTCCCGGCTCCTGGCGCTGCCGGGGTCTGCGCCTGCGCTACGCCGGCGACATGGTGCTGCAGGACATCGACATAGCGATCCTTCCAGGCAGTTTCACCGCCATTGCTGGCGCCAGTGGCAGCGGCAAAACCAGTCTGCTGCGGGTCATCCTGGGATTGCTGCCGCCTGACTCCGGAGAAATCAGCATTGGCGAGCGGTCGACCAAAGAGCTTTCCTTGCGTAGCTATCGCCAGCATTTCTCCTACGTGGCGCAAGAGCCCTTACTGTTTTCCGGCACGGTATGGGAGAATATCGCCTATGCCGACCCCGAGCCGGACCGGAAACGGGCGGAAGATGCGGCACGTGCCGCGCACTGCTGGGAGTTTCTGCAGGACGCCGGCGGCCTGGATGCGGCGGTGCAGGGCCATGGCAGCAACTTCTCCGGCGGCCAGCGCCAGCGTTTGGCAATTGCCCGCGCCCTCTACCAGCGACGGCCGTTTCTGGTGCTGGATGAAGCGACCAGTGCGCTCGACAGCGAGAGCGAACAACACATCCTGGACACCCTGGCGGAGTTGCGCGGCAAGATCACCATCATCGTCGCAGCGCACCGGGAGGCCAGCCTGACTCTGGCAGATCAGGTCATCCGCCTGGAACGCGGGCGTATTCTCTCCGGCGCCAGGGCCAGCGCGGAATCTTCTGCAGCCAGTACCTGAGCTCCTCCTCGCCGGCGGCATCGGGATGACGCCCGTAACGCTGGCGAAGGATGGCTGCATAAAGTTCGTCCCGCTGGCCCGCCGCCAAGGGCAATCGCTGCAACCAGACTCCTTCCTGCCCCGGCCGGGTATCACGCAGGCCCTTGCGCTGCAGGAGGCGCACTGCCCGCCGGCGATAGTGGGCCTGCGCATCGCTTGCGCTAAACCGACGGCGTCGCCACCACCAGAACAGGAGTCCAGCCGAAAAGAGCGGCGCCAGGTACCAGAGCCAAGAAGGAGACCATTGTTTCTGCCAGTCCATCAGTGGCGACTGGGAATGCGCGCCCTCTCCTCGCAAAGCGCTTCCGACCGCCCGCCAAACCGCGCGCTGTTTGGCGGGGGTGAAGTTGATCACCCAGTTCAGCCACTCCCATTGCAGCCAACTCCAGAGCTGTCCGGCGGTCGAAAGCCGACCCGCATCCGTAATAATGGCTCCCTTCGCGTCACCGACTGCGGCGGCGGGTGTGGCGTCGAGCAACATCCATTCGCCATCTAACCAGGCCTGCACCCAGGCGTGCGCCATACTTTGCCGCACCACCCAAAAATTGCCATACGAATCATATTGCCCGCAATGGTAGCCGACCACCACCCGGGCAGGCACACCGTCGAGGCGCAGCAAGGTGGCGAGAGCTGCCGCATAATATTCACAAAAGCCGGTATGGCTGTGGAGAAGAAAATCGGCCAGGCTCTGTCCATGTGGGTAGGCTGCCGGAGTTTGCAGACTGTAATGGAAAGAGGGGCGCGCAGCCAATTCAGGACTCTCTGTACCGTCTGCTCCGGGGTGTCGCCGCGCAAGCGCTTGGCCAAGCGAAGGATCTGCGGATCGATCCGGGCGGGGACTTGCAAGGCCGCTCGCTGTTGCGCCGCCGAGAAACATCTGTCGGACTTACTCGACCAGACATCATATCGCAATGCGCCATCTTGAACGCTGCGCAGACGAGTACCGGAAGCACTTTCCACGATGGGGAGACTGGCAGCGAAACGCAACGGGCTGGTCAGCGCAAAGAGATAATCATGATGACCGGGACTCAGAACGATTTTTTGCCGCCAAAGCGGCTGCCCACGATCCCGACACTCGGTCTCGAGCGCCGGACCTGGCTGCCAGTGCACTCCGCCATCATCCTGCGTGAGAATCGCGCCCATCCAGTACATCTGATTGGCCGGCAAGACTGGCCCCTGGATCTGAGCACGAAAAGCAACGGCAGGGTCGAGTTGCAGAGACTGGATATGCGCCGGATCCAGGCTCGGCGAGAAACCGCTGGCCGCGACTCCAACCCCGCCACCCCAATGCCATAACGGTGTGGGCGTGCGCGGCAGCAGGAGAAAGAACAGCCCCATTACCGGCAAAAGAAGAAGCAGAAACAGGAAGGCAAAGAGCAGGAGACGGAACAGATCGGCGCTCGTCACCGCTCTTCCCTCCTCACGTCGGGCATCGAGAAACCCCTGCCAAAGTAACGCCAGCAGCAGCAGGAACAGTTCGAGCAGGAAATAGATCCCCAAGGAGAGATCCACTCGGATCCACGCCGCAAGCCCCATGCCCAACAACAGCAATGCGGCAATCTGAAAAAGATCGCGAGTCCCTCGCAGTTCCAGGGTCTTGACGGCAAGCAGCACATACAGAGTCCCGGCACCCATCGCCAACCAATTTCCCCAGCCGGCGCTGAAGATTGCCAGCAAAACCAGCGCGATCGTGATCAGAAAACGCGTGCCACCCTGCAACGCAGCAAATGGCAGCTCGCCGCCCCGTAAAAGCACCCACAGTTCCGCCAACAACCAGAGTAGAGTCGGCCATTGCCAAGCCAGATGCTCCAAGGCGAGAAAAAGGATCGTGCCAATCAGCAAAAGGAGGGTGGGGATGAGGGTTGGGGTCCTCATCGCCAACTCCACCAGCGCCGTGGCTTTTGCGCGATAATGGGCGCGACCGGGAACGGCGCCAGCCGTGCCAGTGCCCACAATGCCTCTCGGTAGCCACTGGGGCCGTGTCCCTGCCAGGTTCCGGACGGCAGTAGAAGGCGCCAGTGCAGGTTTCGCGATCGTGCCCCTTCGAGACCGGCGCGCAGCGCAGAAAGCCGCTGTTCGTGGTCCTGGTCCTGCAATTCCGGCGCACGATAATCGAGGACCACAACGCGGCCCTCTTCTTCCTCGCGCTGCAGGACCGGCAAAGCCGGCGGCAGGAGAAAACCGCCTCGCCAATCACTGCGCCGCCAGTAGACGCGGTTGAGGCTTTCATTGGGCAAACGCGGGCGCAGGGCAATCACCTCCCCGCTTCCCTGCCAGCGCTCGTCCTGTTCGCGGTCTTCCTTATCTCGGTCTGGCAGCACCGCGGCGGAGCCGCCCCCGGTGGGAGGGGCGACCCATGGGGCATCGGCGTCGGGAAGCTCGACCTGCTGGCCACGCCAGACGAAGGCAAAAGGAAACGAGGAGCCGAGCAACAGTTGGGGTAAGGCCAGCGGGCCGCGCTGGTCTGGACACCAAGTCAGGGTCACTTCGCTGCTGGCCCGCCCGGGCAGTCGCGCGATTTGTCCGTGCGCCGGAGGCAGACGCAGCTCCAGCAACCAGACCGTCCAGGGGTGCGGATTGGAGATTCGGAAGCGAAGTTGCCCAGACTCTCCCACGGTCAACAATTGTCCTGGAAGCAGGGAAACGCCCAGGGCGCGGAGATTCAGCAATGCTGCGAGACCGGACAGAATCATCAGCGCCAACATCATTGAAACGAGCAAAAACAACATGTTGTTACCGGTATTCACGGCGGCAAAGCCGACCGCCAGGGTAAATACCACAAAGAGTTTGCCGGCGCGGGAGAGCTTTACCTCCCGCCGTTTTACCCGCCCAAACCCCAGCATCGTTGCAACAGTGCTGCCAGCTGGACGCGGGACTCGCCAGGATCACGCCAGCGCAGGCGGTGTCCCAAGACCGCAGGGGCAACGGCAGCGAGGTCCTCGGGGGCGACAAAATCTCGCTGTTGCACAAAGGCCCAGCCGCGCAGAGCTGCCTGCAAAGCCAACAGCCCGCGGGGGGAAACGCCAAAGCGCAGGCTGCTTTCCTGGCGACTGCGCTCGGCCAGGTCAAGCAACATGCCGCGAATCTCGGGGCTCAGAAAAACCTGGGCTGCACTCTTTTGCCATTCCCGCAGCGTACTCTCCGATGCAAGAACGGGCACCGCCTCTGGCGACAGCGCCTCCCCCTGCAGTAGGCGCTCCTCTGCCGCCCGACTCGGGTAGCCGAGAGACAGGGACAATAGAAAGCGATCCAGTTGGTTTTCCGGCAGAGGAAATACGCCATCAAACTCTTGCGGGTTCTGGGTTGCGATGACGAAAAACGGGCTGGGAAGAGAATAGCTCGCTCCCTCCAGAGAGACTTGGCCCTCGGCCATTGCCTCCATGAGGGCCGACTGCGCCCGTGGTGGAGCGCGATTGATCTCGTCGATGAGCAATAAAGAATGAAAAATGGGGCCGCGGCGAAAGACGAAGGCCTGCTGTGCGGGATCGTAGAAATTGCTGCCGAGAATGTCACCCGGCAGCGTATCTGCCGTCATCTGCAAGCGCGCAAAGGCAAGATTCAGCGAGCGCGCCAAGCCCAGAGCGAGGGTGGTTTTGCCCATTCCGGGCAGATCTTCCAAAAGCACATGCCCGCCCGCGATCAGGGCGCTAAGCACCAGATGGATCTGCGGCTCCTTGTCGAGAACGATCTGTGCGAGCTGCCGCAGCAATGCAGCGGGGCTCGTTTCCGTCACTCTGCGACCTGCAGGCGCCTGGCCGCCAGGGTTTCATCGACGCGGCGAACCGGCAGATGATGCGGTGCGTCACGTAACAGCTCGGGCTCCTGCAACGCCTCTCGGCGAATTTGACCCATCACTTCCAGAAAGCGGTCCAGGCTTGCCTTGCTTTCGGTTTCCGTGGGCTCGATGAGCAGGCATTCCGGTACCAACTGAGGAAAGTAGATGGTCGGTGCGTGGATGCCAAAATCGAGAAGACGTTTGGCGACATCCAGGGCCCGCACGCCGCTGGCTTTGTGCAGATCCTGCACCGAGATGATGAACTCATGGCTGGCACGCCGCTCGGGGAACGCCAGCGTATAGCCCTGGCGCCGCAGACCGTGCAGGAGATAATTGGCATTGAGCGCCGCGTAGGCGGACACTCGTCGGAGACCGTCGCGACCGAGACGTCGGACGTAGGCATGGGCGCGTAGAAGCACGCCGATGTTACCGCCATAGGCGCTGAGCTGACCAATACTCTCAGGGCGTTCTGCCCAACTCTCCCAGCGGTAGGAGCCGGCTTCGCCGACGACCCGCGGCACCGGCAGATAGGGCGCCAGACGTGACGCCGCCGCCACCGCCCCGGAACCAGGACCACCCCCCCCATGCGGGGTGGCGAAGGTCTTGTGCAGATTCAAGTGCATGACGTCAAAACCCATTTCGCCGGGTTTCACCCGCCCCAGAATGGCGTTGAGATTGGCGCCGTCATAATAGAGCAAAGCACCGGTGCCATGGACCAGGGCAGCAACTTCCTGAATCTGGCGCTCGAAGACACCGAGTGTCGAAGGGTTGGTGAGCATGATCCCGGCAACATCCGGGCCCAAAGCCGCGCGCAAGGCGTCGAGATCGAGATCTCCATCCGGCAAGTTGGGCAACTCCGTGACCGTAAAGCCGGCCATGCGGGCACTGGCGGGATTGGTCCCATGCGCCGCCCGGGGAATGAGAATGCGCTGTCGCTGGGTATCGCCGCGCGCTAGATGATAGGCACGGATCATCGCCACCCCCGCGAGCTCTCCTTGGGCACCGGCGGCAGGGCTTAGGCTCACCGCCGCCATGCCGGTCAGCTCCGCCAACCAGTCCTGTAGTTCTGCGAGACTGCGCAACAGGCCCTGCGCGGCCGACCCTGGGGTCGTCGGATGCAGGCGGGAAAATCCGGGCAAGGTGGCCAGTTCGTGGGCGATGCGCGGGTTGTACTTCATGGTGCAGGAGCCCAAGGGATAAAAATTGGTGTCTATGGAAAAATTTTTCTGGCTGAGCCGCGTATAATGGCGCAAGACCTCCAGCTCGGATGGATTGGGTAGGGGGAGATCGCGGCGCAACAGATGCGCGGGAATTGCCAGCTGCACTTCCCCCATCTCCCGTTCGTGATGACAGGCAAAAATCGTTTCTTCCATCACAGCTCTCCCAATACGCCAGTGAGGGCAGTCACGTAGCCGTCCAGGTCCTCATCCTCATTCAATTCCGTGGTCGCTACCAACAGGTCGTGGGGATCGTCCGCCGGATTCAGCTCGATCAACGGCACTCCCGCCAGCAACCCGCGAGCGAGCAGGGCGTCACGAACACTTTGCGCTGGCCGCGGCAAGCGCAATACGAACTCGTTGAAAACCGGTGATGCGTAGGGAAGTTCGACGCCCGGAAGGCGCGCCAGCAGGGTGCGCAGGCGCTGTGCCTGTTGATGCGCCCGCGATGCCGCGGCGCGCAGGCCGCTGGCCCCCAAGGTGGCGAGATAGATGGTGGCCGCGGTCACCAACAGTCCCTGATTCGTACAGATGTTACTCGTCGCTCCGGCACGCCGGATGTGCTGTTCCCGGGCCTGCAGGGTCAGGCAGTAGGCGACCTGACCTGCTGCATCGACGGACTTGGCGACCAGGCGACCGGGCAATTGCCGCACATAGTCCCGCCGGCAGGTCAAAAAGCCGAAGTAAGGTCCGCCGGCCGCCGGGGGCACGCCCAAGGGCTGTCCCTCACCCACAACGATATCGGCCCCCTGCTCTCCCCACTGCCCCGGCGCTTTGAGCAGCGCGAGTGCCAGCGGGTTGACAACGGCGATACGCATCAGCTTGCGGGACTCGGCCCAGTGCGCCAACGCATCGACCTCTTCCAGTACGCCAAAACGATTGATCTGCGGGAGGATCAACGCCGCCGCATCGGGAAAGTCCTCTTCGGGCAGCAACAGGCGACCGCTTTGGGGATCCTGTGGCAAGTTGCGCAGACGGATCCCCTGCATTGGCAGCAGGGCATCCAGCACCCGGCGCCAGTGCGGCCAGAGCCCTTCAGGGACGAGGATTTCCCGTGCCGCTGGACGCAGGCGCAAGGCCATCAGGCAGGCCTCCGCCAGGGCCGAGGCGCCGTCATAAAGTGAAGCATTACTGACTTCCATTCCCGTGAGCCGGGTCATGAAACTCTGGAATTCGTAGAGAAGCTGTAAGGTTCCCTGGCTGGCCTCGGCTTGGTACGGGGTATACGCCGAATAAAATTCCCCGCGTCGCGCAATCTCCCAGACGATGGACGGGATATGGTGCGCATAGGCGCCAGCGCCAGCAAAACAGCGCAATGGAGCTTGTTCGGCAGCACGATCTTCCATTTCCCGGCGCAGTCTCGCCTCACTGCATCCTTCCGGCACCGCCAAGTCTCTGGACTGCAGGGCAGTGGGAATTTCATCGAAGAGATCTTCCAGACGAGCGACGCCAATCGCCTCCAGCATCGCCGCCACCTCGGCGCTATCGTGGGGAATGTAGGGCATGCTTATGCGCCGATGCTTTTCTGGTAGGCCTCGGCATCGAGGAGCTGCGCAACGTCCTTTTCGTCAGCCTGAATCTCAAAGATCCAGCCTTTCTCATAGGGTTCTTCATTCAGCCATTGGGGGTTGTCTGCGAGCTCCGCATTGGTCGCGACCACTTCGCCAGACAGGGGGCTGTAAAGATCGGAGGCGGCCTTGACCGACTCGATCACCCCGCAAGCGGCTTCGGCCTGCACCGCCTGCCCCGTTTGCGGCAATTCGACAAAGACGACATCGCCCAAAAGCTCCTGGGCGTGATCGGTGATGCCGACGCGAAACCGTCCCGGGGCCAGTTCGGCGACCCATTCGTGGGTGGTACTGTAACGAAGCTGCGCGGGAACCTGACTCATTGCGGTAGACTCTCCTCTGCGGAATAAACGGCTTGGCCACGACGCCAGAAGGGGGGCTCAACGATACGGGCCGGCACCTGACGCTGCCGCACCTGCAAGAACACCGGGGTATCCGGGACGAATTCGGCCTGCAGGCGAGCGAGGGCGATGCCCAGACCCAGACTGGGGGCATAGGAGCCGCTGGTGACCGTACCAACCACTGCACCGGCGGCGCTCAACAGCTCATAGCCATGGCGCGGAATGGCGTCGCGCGGCAAGAGCAGGCCGCAGAGGCGTTGTGCTGGTTCCCGCGCACGCTCCGACTCGATGGCCTTGCGACCAATGAAATTTCGATCCGGATCGCGCAGGTCCACCGTCCAGCCCAGATGACTACGATCCGGGCTATCGGCCGTCGTCATGTCCTGACCGTAGAGATTCAGCCCCGCCTCCAGCCGGAGACTGTCTCGTGCCGCCAGTCCGGCGGGCACCACCCCCAGCGCCAGCAAGGCATCGGCGATGTCTGCCAGTTGCCCATGGGGAGCGAGGACCTCGACGCCATCCTCGCCCGTGTAGCCGGTGCGGGCGACGAAGAGATCGGCCCGCGGCGCGACAGAACGGAAAGGCTTCAGCGGCAAAAGCTCGGGCAAGGCCAATGCCTCCGCGACCCAGGCAACGGCCTTGGGGCCCTGACAGGCCAGGATGCCCCAGTCGTCGCGCGGCTGAAACTCCACCCCACCGCCCTGCTCCTGCGCCAAAGCCTGTAGATAGGTGGTATCTGTCCGCGCCCCGGCGGCGTTGAGAACGATGCGATAGCGGTCCTCTCCCAGAGAATACACAATCAGGTCATCGAGGATGCCGCCATCCTCCTGCAACATGCAGGTATAAAGGGCACGACCGGGCTCCGCATCCAACTTGGCGACATCATTCGCCAAGGCCCGGCGAAGCAGGGAGCGAGCGGCCGGCCCCTGTAGATCGAGAGGACGCATGTGCGAGACATCGAAGAGCCCCGCAGCCCGCCGCACGGCCTCATGCTCGCGCAACTGCGAGCCATAGTGCAGGGGCATCTCCCAACCGGCGAAGGGAGACATCCGTGCTCCATGCCTTAGATGCCAGGAATATAGTGCCGTGCGCTGTAGGGCGTCGTTCATGAGAGACTCGCGCGCGCCTGCTGCGCCATGTCCACCAGAACCTTACGCCAGCCCTGCGGCTCCTGTACCCTTTGCGGGAAGGAGAGCCGCAAGCGTCGGCTGCCCGCCTGGAGGTCGGCACCCTCGGCGTCGAGGGCCAGGAGGCGCACCGGCTCTGCCGCTTCTGTGCCGGCAAAGTATCGCCAATAGTCGCGCAGATTTTCCCGATGATCGGCGTTCATGTGCGCCACTGCACTGGCCTCCGCCAGCTCCAGCTCACGCAGATCGCCGGCAAGACGGATGTCCGCCTCTTGCCAACCCATGCTGCCAAAACCGGCAATCCAGCGAATGCGCTGGATCTCGAGGCGGTAAAAATGGAAATCCGGCATATCCCGGTAGCCGTCTGCGCCCGGTAATAGACAAAGCAGGCGTCCCTCCAGAGCGGGATCGGGATGTACACGGTGGATTTCGCCTTGCACGGCCATGCGCGGCAATTCCATCAGGTCGTCTCCCGGTTCCCAGACCAGAAACGAGGCACGCGGGTCTTTGTGCAGATATTGCTGGTGCACCGCCAGGTTGGAAAACAGGAAATGCGGGCCACCGTAGTGATCGCAGGCGTAGTGCACCACTGCCGTGTAGGGACTACCGTCGGGCGCCAGGACGGCAATGGCGCCTTGGTAGTGACTGCGCAGAAAGCCCCGTAACGAATTGCTGTCGGCGTTCATCTTCAATCGCGAAAGTTATTGAATTGCAAGGGGATCCCGAAATCCTCGGTGCGTAATGCGGCGATCGCGGCCTGCAGATCATCGCGGCTCTTGCCACTCACCCGCAGCTGTTCGCCCTGCATGCTGCCCTGCACCTTATAGCGACCATCCTTCAGTAACTTCACCATTTTTTTGCCCAATTCGGCACTGATGCCGGCCTTCAGGGTACAGAGCTGACGCTGCATACCGCCAGCCGCGTCGCTCACCTTGCCAATTTCGAGGGCTTTGAGGTCGATCCCCCGCTTGACGAGACGCTGGGAGAGCAGATCGATCATCTGTCCGAGCTTGTATTCATCTTCCGCCAGCAAGATCAGCTCATGCCCCTTACGCTCGATACTTGCCTTGCTGCCTTTGAAGTCATAGCGATTGCCGATTTCCTTGCTGGTCGTGTGCAAGGCATTGTCCACTTCCTGCAGGTCAATTTCGGAAACCACATCAAAACTGGGCAAAATCAACACTCCTCTAAGACATCAGGATGGACATGGCCGTGCTGTGTGCCGGCCCGACAACCGGGGCAGTCGGTTACCCAGCGCGCACCGGCCGGGGTGATCTCTTTTTTCCAGAACGGCGCTGAGGTCTTGAGCACGTCGATGAGATGGCGACAGGCATCAAAGGCGGCAGCGCGGTGCAAGGACCAGACGGCGACCAGAACGATAGGATCCTGCGGCGCCAGACGCCCGTAGCGATGGATGATGAGACTATCCAGGATCTCGAAGCGCCGCTGCGCCTCCCGCGCCACCCGCCCCAGCTCGCGTTCGGTCATGCCGGGGTAATGCTCGATTTCCATCGCCAGGATGTCGGCGGCATCGCTATAGTCGCGCACGGTACCCAGAAAGCTTACCACCGCACCCGCGCTGGGCTGGGCATGCGCTTCCAGCTCGGCACCCACATCGAAGGCCTCCTGCTGCACCCGTACCGTCATCTCATCCTCCGGTGACCGGCGGGAAAAAGGCGATTTCATCACCATCCAGCACCGGCTCGGAGAAGGAAACGTGCACCTGATTGCGCGCTGCAAGGAGATGCTGCCCAGCCAGGGAAGTACCCGAAACGGCTTCCACCTGTGCCAGAACGTCGGCGATGGTGATATTGTCCCGCATCTCCAGATCCATGGCATTCAATCCCAAGCGCTCCCGCACACTGGCAAAGAACTTGACGGAAATCATCTCGGCGAGCACCCTTTGCAATCCATCCACAGATGGTAGACGTTGGCCCCTGGCCTTGCAAGACGGATCCTCGCATGCTCCTTGCCTATCTTCTCTTTCTCGCTGAAAGCGCCACCGTCGTCGTGGCGAGTCTCCTTTTTCTCTCTTGGTTCCCCTTCAGGCGCCAGCGCGACAAGGGCGCCAACCTGCGGATCACCGATCTCGGGCAGCGCTACGAGGAGCGGGCCAGCCGGCTGCTCCGGCAACGCCTACCCAAAAAGGAGGCCAAGGCCATCCTCAAGCAGCGCAAAAAGGCTCTTCAGGAGCGCGCCAAACAGGGACCGCAAAGCTGCCTCTATGTGCTCGACTTCAAAGGCGATCTCCGCGCCTCGGCGGTGGAGACCCTGCGCCAGGAGATCGACGTGATCCTCGCTGCCCGGCAGGACGGTGATCGTGTCTGCCTACGCCTGGAAAGCGGCGGTGGCATGGTCAACACCTACGGTCTGGCGGCCGCGCAATTACTGCGCCTGCGCGAGGCCGGGCTCGAACTGAGCGTTCTTGTCGACAGTGTGGCCGCGAGCGGCGGCTACCTGATGGCCGCTGTTGCGCAACGCATCGTTGCCAGCCCTTTTGCCCTGGTCGGATCGATTGGCGTCATCGCGCAGGTACCCAATTTTCATCGCTGGCTGCGGGAACACAACATCGATTTCGAGCAATTCACCGCCGGCAAATATAAGCGCACCGTCACCATCTTTGGCGAGAACACCGAAGCAGGTCGAGAAAAGCTGCGCGAGGAACTTGGCGAGATTCACGGGCAGTTTCGCGAACTGATCGGCCGCTATCGCCCGCAACTCGATCTGGAGAGGGTGGCCACCGGCGAAGCGTGGTTGGGAGAACGGGCGCTGGAGCTGGGGCTGGTGGATGAGCTTGCCACCAGCGATGGATGGATTCAGCGCGCGGCAGAGACGCAAAAGGTGCTGCTGCTGGGTTTTGCCGAGCGACCCAGCTTGGCGCAACGCCTGGGGCTGAAGGCTCAACAGGTCTGGGACGGCATCTGGACCCCGCCCCTAGCCTGAGCGGCTGCGCCAGAGAGCAAAGGCAAAAACCAGCCAAGACAGGATCATGGCCATACCACCAATGGGAGCAAGAAAGGCCCAGCTCTGACCGATCAGAGAGACCAGATAGAGGCCACCGCTGAAGAATAATACCCCAAGCAGAAGAAGGATTCCTGCCCAAGTCCAACTCGCCCGTGGTCCCCACTGCGCTATCGACAGGCCTAACAGGATCAGGCCGATGCCCTGGAAAAACTGGAAGCGATTCGCGATGTCATAGATTCGTAAAGCGTGATGGCTGACATCACCGGCCACCAGATGATCGCCCGCCGCCGCCAGAATCACCGCCAGAGAACAAATCAGCGCTCCCAGCGCGGCCCACGATGAACCATACTTTTTGTGCTCCTCTCTTTGCTGCATTCCGTTTCTCCTAATCCGCGCATAAAATTCAGCGATAATACCGTGTGGAAGAGCCATGCTATCCTAAACGCGTAGTTACCGTGCAGGAGCGTCACCCATGTCTCATCGTATCGTCATTCTTGGTGGATCCGGCTTCGTCGGCCGGCACCTGGCCGAGCGACTGTGCCAGCAAGGGCACCAAGTTCGCATACTGACCCGCAATCGTGAACGCCACCGCGAGGATCTTCTGGTCTTGCCCGGGCTGGAGCTGGTGCAGGCGAACGTGCACGATCCCGTGGAACTCGAGCGCCAGCTTCAGGATCGCGACGTCGCCATCAATCTGGTGGGTATCCTCCATGAGCGTCGGCGCGGACGCAACGATCTGCCCCCAGAGCGCCATGGCGACTTCGAGAAGAACCATATCGAGCTGCCGCGGCTGCTCGCCAATACCTGTGCCCGCCTGGGCGTGCAAAGGCTCTTGCATATGAGCGCGCTGGGCGCGAGTCCGGTGGGGCCGAGCGCCTACTTGCGCTCGAAAGGAATCGGCGAGGAGATCGTGCGTCAGGCCGGTGAAAATAGCGCCGCACTCGGACATTTCACCTACCTCAACGGCCCGAAACTGATCTGGGGGCGCGGACTGCACGTTACCAGCTTCCGGCCTTCGGTGATCTTTGGTGACGGAGACAGTTTTTTCAATCAGTTTGCCAAACTGCTGCGCTCCGTTCCCTTGTTCATCCCCCTCGCCAAAGCCAACGCAAAACTACAACCCGTCTGGGTTGAGGATGTCGTCAGCGCCTTCGTCCAGGCCATCGATGACCCCAAGACCTTCGGCAAGTCGTTCGATCTCTGTGGCCCGAAGGTCTATACCCTGGCGGAGATCCTGCGCTATACCCAGAGCCTGATCGGCAAGCACCAGGCCATCATTCCCCTATGTGATCTGCTCGCCACTGTGCAAGCCAGCGTCTTCGAAAAGCTGCCGGGCAAGATCATCACCCGCGACAATCTCCTCTCCCTGTCCGTGGATAACGTTTGTCAGCGCAATGATCTACTGCATGCCTTTGGCATCGAGGCAACAGCATTGGAGAGCGTGGTACCGGAGTACATCGGCGGGGGACGCGCGGCCCAGCTATCCGCCGCCCGGCAACGGCGCGCGGGACAGCGCAAGGACGCCTGACGCGGCCTGGTCAGTGTGTATTGGGGAGGGGTAACTCGCGCAGCAGGCGCTCGCGAGTTTCTGCATCAAGTTCCAACAATACTGCATCCAGACCCGCACGGGCACGGGCGTCGCCTTGCAGGGCCGCCGAGCGAAAGAGCTCGTAGGCGTATTCCAGACTGCGTTCGACGCCCTGTCCCTGATAAAAAAGCAGACCCAGGTTGAACTGTGCCGGAGCGTCTCCCTGATCGGCGGCGGCACTGTACCAACGTGCCGCCTCGACGAAATTCTGGGCCACCCCCTGCCCATTGGCGAAGCGCACGCCCATGTTGAATTGGGCGACGGGGTCACCCTCCTGAGCCATTTTGCGCAACGCCTCGAGCTCGTCGCGCAGACCCGCCATCGCCATCAAATCGACATGATCGTCCGCCATGGCCTAAAGATACTAGGACAACCCCCAGGCCGCCAGCTTTTCCGGCTCGTGCTGCGACCAGACGGCGCGGTGCAAGGTCAACATCGCCTGTCGATCGCTGAGCAGGATATTTCGTTCGCGCCGACTCAGCTCTGCGGGGCCCAGGGTAAGGGCCTTGTTGCACAATGCAGCGGTGGTTCCCCAAAGTCCCGTACGATCTCGCTGCAAGGCCGCATGGACAGCGTTGAAACGCGGATCCACGACCGTGGCAATGAAGGCATCACCCGCCACCTGCGGCAAGAAATCCACATACTCCGGTCCGAGTTCACGCAGTTCCCGGGGCACCTGGATCTCCTCGGGAATCAGGAACAAGCGGCGACGCCGGGCCCACAAGCCCCAAGAGCTACGGCTGGTGAACACCGCCAGCGGTACCGACAGGGCCAGCCCCAGAAAAATCGGCAAAAGCCAGGCAAAGTGCCAGAATCCCAAGAACGGCTGGGCAGCAAACAGAAAAGAGATGCCAATCAAACTAAGTACGCCGAACTGACGCACGGCGACCCGCCAGGGAGTTTCCTGGTCGCCACGCACCTGCGCGCCCCACTTCACTCCCCGTCCGGTCAGGGTCTGTACCACGAAGATGCTGTGGTAAACCATGCGCACCGGAGCCAGAGCGATGGCAAAGGTACTCTCGAGGATCACCCCCACCAGCATGGCGCCGGTTCCACCGAAATACTTTGCCTGGCGTGACCAATGCACCCAAAGCACCGCGAGCAGCTTGGGACCCAGCAGAAAAGTCAGGGTGATGGCAAAAAGCCAGACTGGCAGAGGATTATCCATACCGTAGTGAAACAGGCTCATGGAGCTACTGGAGCCCCCGTGGGCCCAATAAATCAGACCGGAAATCGCTCCCAGTATGAGAAAAATACCCCACAATGGTGCTGCCAGAAAGGACATGGCGCCGTTGATGAAGAGGAAGCGATGTGCCGAGCGCAGGCGATCTGCGGCCAGCAGGCGAAGATGCTGCATGTTTCCCTGCGCCCAGCGGCGGTCACGCTTCAGGTCGTCGATCAGCGTGGGAGGCGACTCCTCCCAGCTGCCGCCCAGCTCCGGAAGAAACCAGACTTCCCATCCCGCGCGCGCCATCAGGGCCGCCTCGACAAAATCGTGGCTGAGCAACTGGCCACCGAGAGGCGCGCGACCCGGAAGAATCGGCAAGGCGCAATGTTGGGTAAACGGCGCCACCCGAATCATGGCGTTATGACCAATGAAGTGACCATCGCCGAGCTGCCAGAAACGCAGGCCAGCACTGAATAGTGGGCCATAGAGCCGTTGGGAAAATTGCTGGATGCGGGCATAGAGAGTCGACCGGTTGACGGAGACGGGCTGGGTCTGCAGGATGCCCACCTGTGGGTTTCCCTCCATGATCTCTAGCATCCGATACAGCGTATCGCCAGTCATCACGCTGTCGGCGTCAAGCACGACCATGTACTCGTAGTGCTTACCCCAGCGCCGGCAAAAATCGGCGACATTGCCACTTTTGGCGTGGTTGTTGACTGGCCGGCGGCGATAATGGATACGACCAAAGGCGTTGAGCTCTTCACAAAGACTCGCCCACGCCAACTCCTCGCTGACCCAAGACTGCGGATCGCGACTATCGCTGAGCAGGAAAAAGGAAAAATGGTCGAGCTTGCCGGTTCGCTGCACAGAGCGATAGCAGGCCTGTAATCCCGCTATGGTGCGTGCAACTTCCTCATTGTAAATGGGCATGATGACGGCCACCCGAGCATCTGCCCGCGGGGAACGACGCAGCTCCTCGGGGTCGTGGGCGATGCGGCGAGCACGACCCTGCAGCAGAACGAAAAAGCCCACCAGGGCAGTCCAAAAACCCGCGGAGATCCATGCGAAGAGCAAGACGAAGACGCTGAGAGTCAACACCTCCAGCCACAGCGGTTGCGAGAGTGAGAGCGCATGTTCCAACAGCACTCCCAGCGCCGCCGCCGGAAACGCAATCAGCGCCGTCAACCAGCGTCTTCTGCCCTGACTCAAGGCCTCCCAGGCACGCGTCGGACGGCGGTTCATCGCACATTCCCGAAGAAAGGCACCAAACGCCGGCTGCGATTCCAGACGTCGCGTAGAGACTGCATCCGACGCTGCAGAAACGCAGAGACCGAGCGCTGCATCGGTACGGAAGCCATTTTGCTGCGTTGTGCTTGCAACTGGTGCCCACGCAACCAACGGCTCGGCTGCTCGATTTCCGCAGGCAACACCGGACGCAAGGTGAGTGCTAGTCGCGCTTCCCACTCATCACCGCGATGCAGGGTGGCGATACGATTCTGCAAAGTGGCAAAGATACGCGCACTGCGCACCGTCGGATCGTCCATGGGTAACTGACGCAACTGCAGGGCGAGTTCAGCTTGTAGCCACAAGCGTTGCGCATCGTCGAAAGGCAAGCGCGACAAGTAGGCCTCCATGCGTGACAAGAGAACGGTGTCTTCGGCGGTCACGGGATCTGTTGCCTGAGGCAAAGGAAGATCCACCGCGGAACCTGATTGCCAGTGATCAACGTACATGTCAGCGACCTCCTTGGGCGGGTTGCAAGAGAAAGGTCCAGGTGTTGGTCATCACCTGACCGTCGAGGGTTAAATACGCGCGTAAATTGCTTGGCGTCTGGCCCGCCACCTTGACATCGGCCAGCAGGCGCCAGAAGTGACCATTGGCGGAATATTCAAGCCGCTGATCGCGGACCTGCGCACCGTCAGCAGCGCTGAAATGTGCCTGCACCGGCATGCTTCCTGGAAGGCGGGTGAGCGCGCCACCGGAAAAATCGATGACGACATGCTGCCAGGCCGGCTCTTTCACGTCATGCCCAAGATAGGTCGCCGTGGGGTGTGCCAATGGAATCAGACCATGCTGATTATTAAAAAAACGCAACTGATAGGCATAATGGTAGGCAGCACCGGGCTGTGGCGGCGTTGCCGGCACCCAGAAGACATCGATGTTGTCCATGTCCGGATTATTGGTGGGCAACTCGACCAGGCGCACCTGCCCTTTGCCCCAGTCACCCACTGGGCTCACCCAGACACTCGGACGACGCTGATACTGGGTCTCGATGCCCTGGTACGCGGCAAAATCCCGTGGTTGCTGAATCAGACCAAAGCCCTGGGGTTGCTGCATTTCGTAGCTGGTAGTCTGGATTTGCAAAGGATTATCCAAGGGACGGCTGATCCATTCGCCATTGCCGTTGGCCAGAACCAACTCACTAGAGTCATGTTGGGCCGGGTGCCAGTCTCCAGCTCGTACTCCACGTCCGTGGCCATGCCAAAACATGCTGGTGAGGGGTGCCAGTTCCAGGACCTGCACTGGCTTGCGCAAATAAATCGTCGCCTCGACGTCCACGACGCAGTCGGTTCCGGGGTGGATCACAAAACGATACGCACCGGTGACTACAGAACTGTCCATGAGTGCGTAAACCGTCATCTCCGTCGCCCCGGGCGCGGGCTTCACCAGCCAGATATGGCGGAAATAGGGAAAGATTTCTCCCGAGGGCTGCGCGGTGTCGATGCCGATTCCCCGCGCCGAGGTGCCGTAAATTGCATTTTTTCCGACCGCCCGAAAATAGGTGGCGCCGAGAAAAGAGATGAATTCATTGTAATTGGGCGGAGTATTCAGCGGATAGAGCAGACGGAATCCGGCGTAGCCCAGATCACTGGGCAGGTCTTGCGGATGCAGGTCGCCGAAGGTGAAATCCTGGATCCGGAACGGAATGGGACGCACGCTGCCATCAGCTACCACCGAGATCCTTTCCGGACGCGGAAAATAGGACCCAGGCAGATAGAACTGCACCTGAAACGGACTATCGCTATCCGACCAATAGGGATTGATGTCCTGAATTTGCGCATACTGCGCGGGGTCGAGACCTTTGAGGAATGCCGGCAATTTCGGCGGCGTCGCGTCATAGGTTTCGTGCGCGAGACTGCGCGCCCGCGCTTCGACTTGGGCAAAACCGAAGTCGTTGGCCTGCGCAAGCGCGGCGCCAGAGACGAAGAGCGCCAGACCCAAAAGCATCCGGCGCGAAACGACAGAACAGGGAAAATTATTCATGGCAGCACAGAAGCAAAGGACATGCCAGAATATATCGTTCTGTTTTTATTGTTATTTTGCGAATTTCACCGAGAGAAGCGTCGCCGTATCCCGACAAAACTCGCTCAGTATCATCAAAAACCGTAAATTTTTGTACAGATCAGCGAGGAATTTCAGAATATGAGCGAAAAATAGAATTCTAAGACTATAAATCAATGGGTTAAGGCTTCCTTGCGGCGAAAAATCTGTCGCCTTTTGGCGACAGGCCACCGCAATCCCTACCGTACAGTTGCCTGATAGCCTTCCTCTGCCAAAGCAGCCTGGAGGTCCGCAAGCGCCACCTCTCCGACTACGGTCGCGGAATCGGGAAGTCTGACTTCCACCTGTTGCACGCCAGGCACCGACCGTAGTGCCTGGGTCGCCGCGCGCACGCAATGTTCACAGGTCATTCCGGTAATCTTCAGCTGGATTTCCGCCACCACTCACCTCCATGCAATGAAACTTGGTTAGGATAGAATACCCCCTGTACCGTGCTACAGAGTCAATCCTTATCCAGCAAAAGAGTAGATCTCTGCCGCCAGAATCCCCAGCAGGATCAGGATCCCCAGGGTCAGGGCGCTCCGCAGAGGAAAGAACCAGCCCGGCCAGGAGATCCCGCGACGTTGCAAGCGATAATCGGCCAACCATTGGGCAATGAATCCCAACATGAGCAATAGCGTTGCCAACAGCGGCGACCACCACAAGGCGAAAAAACCCCAAAGCGCAGGGATGACGCTCCACAGCAGTAAAGGTCCAGCTTCATCGGCGCGCTGCGTTCGATCCAGGGCAAGGCCCCAATGGATGGCACCCAGAAAACTGAGGATGATGGCGGCGTAAATGTTTCCCAGGCTTACGGCAATGAGGCCATAACCGCGCACCGCAGCAATATCAGCGACAATGAGGGGGATCAACCCCGTTCCACCAAGGATCTGGGCCAAGCGCATACTGCTTTTTTGCTCATTCATACCGTTCTCCACTAAACATCCGTTGCCTGCGACGCAGGGGATGAGCGACCATCTCGTGCAAAAGTTCCTGACCGCCAACCATGGCAAGGCTCAAGCGCGAACGCGCCCGCGTGACGGCGGTGTATAACAATTCCCGATGGAGAAAATCCCGTTCTTCCATTGCCGCCAGGAAAGCGCAATGGCGATATTCGGAACCCTGGGATTTGTGTACCGTCAGGGCAAAAACCGTTTCCACGTCGCGCAGACGCAAGGGCGAAAACCAGCGGATCTCCCCGCTTGCACCCGCAAAAGCGACGCGCATCTCCGTTCGACCATCCGCCAACCTGAGCGGCAAGGTGATGCCAACCTCGCCATTCATCAATTGTAAAGCATACAGATTGCGGGTGACGATCACTGGCCGACCGGCGAACCACTCGGTGTTGGGTGGCACAACACCCTGGCGCTGCAGGAGCCGTGTAACTTGCCGATTCATTGCGTCTACCCCCCAGGGGCCATCGCGCCGCGCACAGAGCACCTGAAACTCGGAAAATGCCTGCAGGCATTGCCGCGCGAGTTCTTCGGGCGGCAAATGCCGGCGCAGGCCAGCCTGCATCTGGCGAAAAAAATGCAGGTAACCAGGCGCGTCCGTCTGGTCTTCGCCCCAACCATGCAATAGAAGTGCATCGAGTTCCTGCGGGTTCGCGGGAACGAAGCAGCGAAGATCAGATTCTGGCTCGTCCAGCAAAGCGGCGATCCGCGTGTCCTGCCCACGGCGGATCTGTTCGGCGAGCCGGCCAATGCCACTGCTCGCCGAGAAGCGATAGCTGTGGCGCAGCAGGGCTACGGATTGCTCGCGGGCGCTACCCACCGTCTCGGGAGCGGGCATGACATGGGCAGCGGTGGCGGCAATCCAGCGTCGTGTGTCCTCGTCATAGCGCGCCAATTCCGCATCGGCACAGAGCTCTGCGAGGACTGCCCCAGCTTCCACCGAAGCGAGCTGATCCTTGTCACCGAGCAGGATCAGACGGGAGGATGGCGTTAGGGCGTCGAGAATCCGGGCCATCAGCTCCTGGCTGAGCATGGACGCTTCATCGATGACCAGTAGATCAGCAGCGAGCATTTGCCCGCGATGATGGCGAGCTCGACCATCGGCGCGTAGACCTAGGAGACGATGCACGGTTTCCACCGTCCGCGGGATCTGGGCGATGACTTCCGGCCGCGCCAAATCCTGCGCTTGGCTGTCTAAGGATTCGGCCAGGCTTTGACTGAGGCGCGCAGCGGCCTTGCCGGTCGGCGCTGCCAGACGGATACGCAACGGTCCCTGTGCTTGCGGCAGGGCGCCCTGCAGGGCGAGCCCCTGCAGCAGAAGCAAAAGGCGCAACACCGTGGTGGTCTTGCCGGTTCCCGGGCCACCACTGATGACCCCCAGCCGATGCCGCAACATCAGGGTACAGGCAATGCGCTGCCAGTCCGGCCGCAGCGAAGGCGCGGCGAACAATCGGTCAAGCTGGGCGGCAACCAAATCCGCTGCTGGCAGTGGCAGGGGCACGAGCCGGGCGCGCACTCCTTCGACGATTCGCTGTTCATCCTGCCAGAAGCGTCGCAAATAAAGTCTTCCCTCGCTCAGGACCAGAGGCGTCGTCCCCTCCCCTGCTGCCAACAAGGACGGCCATTGGTGCAGCCAAGCCTTCCACTCGGCAAAGCGCGGCCACCACAGCTGAGAAAAAGGATTTTCTGGGATGGCTTCGGCCAGCAGATCCAGATATACCTGTCCCTGCGCGGCTTCCTTACTGCACAGCGCGGCGGCGAGCAGCACCTCACTCGGCGCCGCAGGCTCCAGGCTACGCAGGAATAGGGCGAATTGCGCATCCCACGGGCGCAGGCATGCCTGCTCGACGGCTTCGCAAAGCAAGCGGCGGAGCGCATCTTGCCCACCACTCCGGCAGTCCAGCGCTGGGATTTTCATGTTCTGACCTCGGGCGCCGCGAAAAGCGGCGCAAAAGCAGGATAAAATTCTGCCTCCGGCCGCAGCAAGATACTGGCACTCCCCCCTCTGCCACACCGCGCAGAAACAATGCCAAGGCCCCCGCCGGTTCCCCCCCCATCCCCGGCTGCGCAGCAGACGCTGCAAGGCGACCAGATAGAGTCCCAGCTGCAGATCGTAACGTTGCGCGAGCAGGGCATCGCTCAGCGCCAGCGGAGTATAGGCGGCAGGCCCCAGACCCAGCACATTGGATTTGTAATCAATAAGGTAAAATCGATCCTTCCAGAAAAACACGAGATCGATGAAGCCCTTGAACATTCCCCCGAGCCGACGGGGATCCAGAGCGGGACGCGGCAGGTCGGGAAGGAGGAAGGCGTTGACGATGCGATCGATCTGGCCGCTATCGATGTTCTGCACTGGCAGCCAGAACTCCATCTCCGCCTGATACTCCTGCAGATCCTGCAAACGGACCGTTTCCCCTTCTGCCAGGGTGAGCGGCAGGGCGAGGATTCGCAACAGCCAGTCCTGTAGCGCGGACGCATGCTGTGCCCAAGATTGACCGTGGCTACGACGCAGGATCTCCTCCCGCAGAATGTGCGGATTTCGGGAAATGGCGGCAAAGCCCTGCTCCGCCATCCAGCGCAGGAGATCATGCAGGAGAATGCCCGTCGCCGCTCCAGGCGGGAACAGCAGGTGCGTAGCCGGCTCTACCGATCCATCCGTCTGCTCCTCTTCCCATAACTCGGCAAACCGTTCCACGGGATGATGATGGCCACGCTGTAAGGCCGAATAGCTGGCAATCCACCAGTCGTTTTCCTGCACTCTGGCAATGCGCGGGCGCCATTCGGGCGCCGGCGCGATCTGCGGCGGCAGGATGCTGGGGGGATCCGGCAGAGCGATCGGGGTCGTGCCGATCTGCGGAACGTGGGCGAAGAGATCCTGCACCAGTTCCGCAGAGCCCTTCCCCTCTTCGGCTGCTGCCAGAAGTAGTTGCGCCAGGGCCGATTGTTGTGCATCCGCGCAACTGCCAACCCCCACCCAGACGGCAAATTGGGCACGCGTCAGGGCCACATAGAGTTTGCGAATATCCTCCTGCAGGCGTTCCCGCTCGGCACGTTCCTGCTCTGCAGCATCGGCTGGCCGCAATGCCCGCTTCCCCCGCTCTTCGGTGATCTGCAAGCGTTTGCCGGAATCGGTCCGGGCGTTCAGCATGAATGGTAAAAACACGACGGGATATTGCAGCCCCTTGGACTTATGGATGGTGATCACCCGCACCAGAGCGGCATCGCTTTCCAGCCGCAGCAGGGTCTCTTCATCGCGGCCTGCCGAGCTCTGCCGCTGCTCCGCCAAAAAACGAAGCACGGCGTGTTCGCCCTGCAATTCTTGCGCGGCATGCTGCAAGAGCTCGGCAAGGTGCAGGAAATTGGTCAAGCGCCGCTCCCCTCCCGGCACCCCGCCATGCAACAGCCGCGCGGGCAAGGAAAAGTCCTGGGAAAGCCGCAGCAGCATGGGGAGCACACCGCGCTCCCGCCAGATCTCGGCGTAGCGCCGAAATTGCAGCAGGCGCTCCTCGCGCAGCCGATCATCGTGGCGCAAGGCGGCAAGCTCCGACCAAGCGAGACCGAGTAGCGAGGTAGCCAGGGCGGTCCCCACCGCCTGCTCATCGTCGTAAGCCAGGCAAGCCGTGAGCAAGCGTTCGAGATCCGCGGCTTCCGGGCTGTCGTAGACCGATTGCTGCTCCGAGAGGTAGACACTGGCTATCCCACGGTGACGCAAAGCTGCGCGCAGCTTGTCCGCCTCCGCGCGCTCATTGACGAGCACGGCAAGATCGGCGGGCTGCAGCGTCCGTTGGCCCGAAGCTGAACGAAACCCCGCCCGACCGCTGCGGGCGGCCAAGAGCAGGGCGACAATCCGCTCGGCACAGGCAGCGGCCATGCAGTCGGTGTATTCGCCCTTGTTCCCTGCCACATCCTCCGCTAGAACAGCAAATTGCAGAGCGGGAAGCTCTTCTCCCGCGAGAAAAAACTCTTCCTGCAGCCCCGCTGCGTCTACGGGCAGGTAGGGGACAGGATTCTCCTCTCCCTGCCGCAGGCCAAAGACGCCTTGCGGGCACCGCGCTTCCAGGGTAACGAAAAAGGCGTTCAAGGCCGCCACCAGCTGCTCGCTGGAGCGATAATTACGGCCGAGTCGATAGATTTCCGTGCCGCAGTCCCGCTGGGCGCGCAGATAGGTGTGCAGATCTCCACCGCGAAAGCGGTAGATGGACTGTTTGGGATCGCCAATGAGCAACAGCCCGCCTTCTGCCTGCCCGCTCCGGTAAATGGTATCCAGAATGGCATACTGGTAGGGATCGGTATCCTGAAACTCGTCCACCAGGGCCCAGGGATATTGCTCAGCCAGGCGGGTAGCCAGAACTCTGCCAGCATCCCCCTGCAAGGCATTGCGTAACTGCCGCAGAATCCCCTGAAAGTCGATTTCGCCGCGCTCTTCGCGTAATTGCTGTTTCCGCTCATCGATCCACGCCAAGGCGTGGGTGAGAAGCGCCGCCCGGGCTTCTTCGCGCTGCTCTTGCAACGTATGGAGATAGGTGTGCAGCTCCTCGATCAGCAACAGCGCTGGATGGGTAAGCTGCCCGCCGCCACGCTGGGCTTCCTGCATCCCCGCCAGACTCAGGCGATGCCAAGCCGAATCCGTCAGCGAGGGTTCGTCGAGATCCTGCTGTGCCGTCCACGCCCGCAGACCGGCCATCCATTTGCGAAAATGCCCGGCATTCAGCTTCCTTCCATCAACCTGCTTGGTGCTGCACAACTCGTCCAGCCAATGCTCGAGAGAATCCAGCTGCTCCGCCAAACCCATGCGCAGACGGGCCAATTCGGTCGTGGCGCTTGCCCACAAGCGGTGCAGCAGGACTGCGGGTGCCTCCCCGAGGGAAAAACCTTCGCTCCTGTCGAGATACTCGCGCAACACGCCCAGGAACGCTTCGGGATCGAGAAGGTCCTTCCCCCAACGCCGCAACTCCTTCATCTCTGGGTATGGCAGAGGATGCAGGAAAAGACGCAGATAATCCTGCAGCAAGTCCACCGCTCTCGTCCGTTCGTCAGTCAGCACCTGCAAGGCAAAATCGTTGCCGCTGGCAAAGGCATACTCTTGCAGGACCCGTTGGGCCCAGGCATGGATGGTAAAAATGGCGGCCTGGTCCATCCCTTCCGCCGCACCATCGAGAAGACGGGCCAGTCTTGGCCAGGCTTCTGGCGGATAGCCATTGCGCAACTGCCGCAGGAATTCATCGTCGTTATCGTTCTGGCCGGCAAAGAATCCTGCCGCCTCGTGCAGGCGGCGGCGAATACGAGCGCGTAATTCGAGGGTGGCGGCGTTGGTGAAGGTCATCACCAGAATCTCTTCCGGCAGGAAGGGTCGCGCACAATCATGCCCAAGCACCAGGCGCAGGTAGAGGGCGGCAATGGTGTAGGTCTTGCCGGTTCCGGCACTGGCCTCGATCAGGCGTCGTCCAGCGCGCAGAGGAAAGCGCAGAGGGTCGAGAAGATCGCTGTCAGTCACGCCTTGCCGTCCCCCTGTTTGCGCAGCCGAACGCCATTCTCCGCAGCGTCCTGCAAAGGGCGAAGAAAACGCCGGCGCAGGTCTGTCAGCTCCTCGGCGTCGTCGGTCAGCAGCATCTGCACTTGCGGCCAGACCCGTCGCAACTCTTCGTCCTGTTGCACGAGATCAGCGTGTAGCCTGCGGACGGAGCGGAGATCGATCTGCCCCGTGGCATCGTCCTTATCACCTGCAGTCAGCAGCGGCAGTAGCATGGGCACCGGCCGCCGCCGCGCCTCCAACGCGAGCTCGGCAAGCTCTGCGAGATGAGCGCGTGCCCAGGCGGGGTCCACGGGCGCGAGAAGGAAATCGCCAGCATCCATGCCCAGGAGATGGGTGCTGACGATCCGGTCTGCAGCATGCAATGCGAGATGTTCGATCCAGTATGGCCAGATCTTCGCCCATTCGATGTTTTTGCCACTACCCAGCTTGCTGGCAGACCAGCGGAGCAGGGCATGGTCACCATCGGCACTGCGGCGCAGACCATCGATCTCTCCCACCAGCTCCGTATCGGCGTACTGCAGAGACAGGCCCTGCAGTGGCAGCTCTTCAGCATAGCGTTCGGCAAGGGCGAGATAGCGCTGCAGCGGCCGTTCCAGGGCGCATGCCAGTTCTTCGCCGAGCAAGCGGCCAACCGCCCCGGGAGGCAGGTCGCCACGCCGCCACTGGCGCGCCGACTCGCGCCGCAGGACCGCCGCAGCGCCAGCGGCGTCTACTGTCTCCTGCTGCAGCGCCTGAATGAACTCCCTGCGGATTTGCCATTGCTGCAGGGTATCCAGGGCGAAGGGTTCAGAGTCTTCGGCGATTTCTGCATCGCTTTCGCGCAGGCGGACGCCCAGCCCCTGCTGCAAGAAATAACGCGCTGGCCTTTTTCCCAGTTCCTGCAGGTCGCGCAGGGTCAGAGATCGCGGCTCCACAAGCGGCAGAAGCTTTTCCGACGCCGGCACGGAGTCTTGCTCCCACCATTCCCGCGCAAAGGTGAAGTGCGAGGCATTTTCGCCGAGATATTGCTGACTGAAAGCCTGCAGGGGATAACTGGTCGTCAGTGCGGCCAGCAAGCCACCACCGCGCAGCTCCTCGCTTCCCTGGCGGGCAGACCAGATTCGCGCCAGATGGTCACGCAATTGTGCCACCAGAACGGAAGGCGGCTCCTCGCTGTCGTCGCGCGGGCTGCGCCCAGACCAGAAGATCTGCAGCGCGTCGCGCGCGGACAGCAGGGCTTCGAGAAAGAGATAGCGATCATCCTCCCGCCGCGAACGGTCGCCCGGGCGATAGTCACTGCGCAACAGATCAAATTCCGACGGTATTTGCCGCCGCGGGTAATCCTTCTCGTTCATGCCCAGCAGATAGATCCGTCGGAAAGGGATGGCGCGCATGGGCATCAGGGTGGCAAAGGTGAGACCCCCGGAAAAGAATGCTGAAGCCCGCGTTGCCTTGACATCGATGGCAGCACGCCAGGCCTCACCGAGGATTTCGAGGGAGAGCGGCACAGCCAGACCCGCTGCCGCGCATTCTTCGACCCATGCCTGCAGGGCACCTTGCGCCAGCAACAATTCTTGCTCTTCCTCGCCTTGCGCCAGGAAAAAATCGGCCAGTAGTTCCTCCAGTTTGCCCTGCCATTCTTCTGGAGTGGCCGGCGTCTGCAAGCGGGTCTGCCAATAAGAAATGCGTGCCAACAACTCGATGAAAGGAGCCAGCCGCGCTGCTGAATCCACCGGCAGATAGCTGGGTTCCCAATCGCCGCAGGCCTCGCCATGACCGACGGCATAACCGAGCAAGAGACGTTGCAGCGCAAAAAACCAGGTGTGTGCTACCTGTCCTTTGCCACCCAGACCCAGATTTTGCCGCTGGTTATCATCCAAGCCCCAGCGAGCACCCGCCCTCTGCAACCAGGAGCGCAGCAGAAGAACATCCTCGGCGTCCATGCCAAAGCGCCGCCGCAAGGCGGAAACCTCAAGCAGATCCCAAAGCATGCTGGCCGGCAATCGCGACTGCGGCAACCCGAGCAGCAGGTCCAAGGCGTGGAGAAGCGAGTTTTGCCGTACGACTGGCGCATCGACGATACGATAGGGCAAATGCCGCGGGTCCGACCCAGAATAGCGGCCAAAGACTGCGTCGATGCGCGCCGCATAGCCATCCAGTGCTGGCAGCATCACCAGGATGTCACGTGGGCGCAGGCTGGCGTCCAGGCGCAGCGATTCGAGAATCTGATCCTGCAGGACCTCGAGTTCCCGCAAGGGACCATGCGCCACATGAAAACGCAGGGAATCGTCGCAAGCGAGATCGATAGGCGGCCACAGGCTGCGGCTTTCGGATGCCGGGCGCAGGAAAAGAATGTCATCCTGCAATTGCTGCAGCAGGGTGCGCGTCTCGCCAGACCGGAACAGTTCGATACGTTCGTCCGTCACTTGCAAGCGCAGCGCGCTGGCGGTCGCTTCGAGGGCGGCGAGATAGTCTCTGCCCGTCTTGCCCCAGGCAGCCAACAGCGGATGCCCATGTTCGATCACCGCGCCGGAGTCGTCTCCTGGGCGCGACCGCTTGCGGCCGCGCGCCTCCCGGCGCAGCAGATCGTGCCCGGTGACGATATCGCCCCAATAATAGGCGCACGGATCGAGCACCAGGATCAGTACCGGCAGATGCTCTGCCAGCGCCGCCAGGGCAAAGAGGGTTTGCTGCGGCAAGGAGGAGATGCCAAAGACGACGAGACGCTGCGGCAGCTCCGGCCATGGTCCTGGTCCCGCCAAGCGACGCACGAATCGTTGATGAATTTTGCCGCGCGATTCCCCGGCGGTCGCGCTCGTCTGCAGATCGGCGAGCAGAGCACGCCAGAGATGGGCTTGCCAGCGTTGCTGGGCAGGAAGTGGGCGCTGCGCACCGTCGAGAGCGGGCAAACTGTCGCGGCCCTCCTCCCAGGCCGCCAGCCAGTCGGCGCGATACACCTGATACTGATCGTACAGATCTGCCACCCGTTCGGCCAGATGAAACCGCCTTCGCCCCCCAGGATCCCTCTGCAAATAGCGACGTAACGGCGCATAGACCGGGTCAGGCAGATCTTCCAGCAGGCGAAAAAGTCGCCAACGCAATTGCTCCTTGTCGAACGGCGAGGTATCAGGAATCGCCTCACGCCCCAACACGGCGCGATAGGCGCGCCAAAGAAACTGCGCAGGCAGGAGGAAATCCAGACCTGCGGCAATCCCCTCGGCGGCAAAGCCCAGTTTCAGCCACTCCGCCACCCCATTGCTTTGCACCAGGATCGTTTCACGACGAAGCGGCGGCAGCGGATGCCGGCTACACCATTGCACCAGCAGGTCACGCAGATCTTCGGCGCGCTGGCTATGGACAAGGGTGAGCTGGGACCCTGCCATGCTGCTAGTCAGCGACCCGTCTGCCCATCAGGCTCGGCCAGGCGGCACGTAGATACTCGATCATGCTCCACAGGGTCATCGCCGCCGCAACCAGAAGCAGGGCAATGCCAATGTCACGCGCGGCCATTCCCCAAGCCACCGGCCCGGCATACAACAGGAAAACGATGGCAAGCATTTGCAGGGTGGCCTTGATCTTCCCCAGCCAGGACACGGAAACCTTCTTGCGCTCACCCAGCTCAGCCATCCACTCGCGCAGCGCCGAGATGGTGATCTCCCGGCCGACAATGATGCTGGTGAGGATACCCGCAAGGACCGCCGGCATTTCGCCGCTGGCACAAATCAGGACCAGGGCGGTGGCGACCATGAGTTTGTCGGCCACCGGATCGAGGAAGGTGCCAAAGGGTGAAACGCCGTTATAGCGACGCGCGAGGTAGCCATCCGCCCAGTCGGTGAGAGCGGCAAAAGCGAAGATGGCGGTCGCCCCGTAGCTGCGCTCCGCACCACCCAGAAAAAACAGCAGGACGAAGACCGGGATGAGCAGAACCCGCAACATGGTCAAAAAATTGGGCAAACGCGCCATCATGGCCGGGCCCCCGGATGGAAATGGTCATAGATTCGTTCGGCGAGTTCGCGGCGAATCCCTTCTACCCGCTGCAGATCGTCAATCCCCGCATCGCGGATGCCGCGCAGACCCCCAAAACTGCGCAACAAGGCGCCACGTCGTTTGGGACCAATACCACCAATGGCATCGAGCTCCGACTCCTGTCGTGCTTTCGCGCGCCGCGCCCGATGGCCAGTGATGGCAAAGCGGTGCGCCTCATCACGAATCTCCTGAATGACCAGCAGAGCGGGATCATCGGCGGCGAGTTGCCGAGGTAGCGGCCACTGCGGTGCATGCAAGCATTCCAGACCGGGGCGCCGACTACTGCCCTTGGACACGCCGCAGAGTTGGATACTGTCGATCCCCAGCTCAGCGAGCGCAGCCGCAGCGCGCGCCAATTGTGCTGGTCCGCCATCGATGAAGACAATGTCCGGAAGACTCTGGCCTTCGTCCTGCAATCGCACATAGCGACGCAGCACTGCCTGCTCCATGGCGGCGTAATCATCTCCCGGGGTGATCCCTTTGATGTTGAAACGGCGATAGGCATCCTTGCGGGCGCCGTCGGCATCGAAGACCACGCAGGAGGCGGTTGCCGCCTCCCCACGGGTGTGGCTGATATCGAAACACTCCAGGCGCTGTGGGGTTTCCTCCAGGGCGAAGAGCTCCTGCAGAAGCTGCATACGCCGTCGCCCCTGGCCAACATGCTGCGCCCGTGCGCGCAGCGCAAGGCGCGCGTTGGTTTCAGCCATCAGCATCCAGCGCTTGCGCGGGCCGCGCTGCGGTTGGTCGAGCAGCACCTTGCGCCCGGCCAACTCGCTCAGCGCCGTCTGTAGCGCCGCAGCACCCCGCGGCAACAGATTGAGCAGCAGATTGCCCGGAATTTCCCGATCGGCGTAGTACTGTCCGAGAAAGGCCGCCATCATTTCCGGCCCACGCACGCCTTCGGCATGCCTGGGAAAGATCGAGCGCCCACCCAGCTGTCTACCATGCCGCAAGAAGCTGAGATAGATACACCACTGGCCATTTTCTTCGACGGCGGCAAGCACATCGAAATCGCCACCGCCGGACTGGGCGACGTACTGCCGTTCCTGAATCTTGGACAGGGCGGCTACCTGATCCCGCAGGCGTGCTGCCTCCTCGAAGGCAAGATTTTCCGCAGCGGACTGCATACGCTGTTGCAGTCCCTGCAACACTTCGTCGCTGCGCCCCTGCAGAAACTGCAGCGCGGCCCTGACATCCGCAGCATAGTCAGTCTGACTGATGTGCCCAACACAAGGACCACTGCAACGGCGGATCTGAAAGTGCAGACAGGCCCGGCTGCGATTGCTGAACACGCTGTCTTCGCAGGTGCGCAGGCGGAATGCCTTTTGCAGCAGGACCATACTTTCGCGTAAGGAGCTGACCGCCGGATAGGGGCCAAAATACTGCCCCTTGGCCCGCTGTGCACCGCGATGAAACCCCATGCGCGGAAACGCACTACTCGTCTCGATCAGCAGGTAGGGATAACTCTTATCATCGCGAAGCAAGATGTTGTAGGGCGGATGGTGGCGCTTGATGAGCTGCGCCTCGAGAACCAGGGCCTCGGTTTCGGTGTGGGTATGAATCACCTCTACCCGCTCCACCTGCTGCAGCATGGCATGGGTCTTGGGACTGTGGCGATTCTTATGGAAATAGGAGCTGACGCGGCGCTTCAGGTTACGCGCCTTACCCACATAGAGGATCTGGCCTGCGCCGGAAAACATTTGATAAATGCCTGGACCGGCACTCAGCTGCCGCAGAAAATCCGCCAGGACGAAGGGCTGCTCCGCCTCCCGCAGCAGCGTGGCCTCCCTCGACTCAGTCGGACTGGGTTGCATCGAGGCGACGCAAGTAGTCCCAAGTGTAGATACCGGTTCCATGTCCATCACTGAAGTGTAGCTGCACGGCATAATTACCGACAGGCTGGATATCCACGAGTTGGATCTCCTCTTTCCCGGTAATGACCTGTGCCTGATCCGGGGTATGACCCTTACACTCGGCACAGGGGCACTCGACGCGTAGGCGTTCAAAGGTCAGACGACTCGTGTGACCATCGCCCCAGTCAATCTCCATCACCTTGCTGAGCATGAGGGGACGAATTTCCACGGGCTGGGTACGCGCTGACATGAGGGCCTCGCTGGTCAGAATAATGGCTCTAGGGTACAATCCGCGCCCAGTAAAGGGAATGCCTCACAGGACTGCACATGAAAATCTCCGCTTTCGATATCCGCCCCGGCAACATCCTCGAATACGAAAAGGGCCTGTGGCGCGTACTCAAGACCGATTTCGTCAAGCCCGGCAAGGGTGGAGCCTTTGTGCAGGCGGAGATGAAAAATATTGAAACTGGTACCAAGACCAACCAGCGCTTCCGCTCGGAAGAAAAGATGGAGAAGGCGGTGGTCGAGCCGCGCAAGATGCAGTACCTCTACAATGACGGTACTGGCTATGTCTTCATGGATAACGAAAGCTTCGAACAGATGACTTTGAACGAGGACCTTCTCGAGGGCCAGACCGGTTATCTTTTGCCCAATACCGAGATTCAGGTCAACCTGCACAATGAGCGCCCGATTGGCGTCGAACTGCCTCCCGTCGTCATTTTGGAAGTGGTCGAAGCCGAACCCGCCATCAAGGGGCAGACGGCCACTGGCTCCTACAAGCCAGCGCGAATGGAGACCGGTATCACCGTGCAGGTACCGCAGTTTGTCAACAATGGCGAAAAGATCCGCGTCAACACCGTCGACGGAAGCTATATCGACCGCGCTTGAACGGCTAAGGCTCCGCCAGCAGAAAGCCCGCCGATGGCGGGCTTTCTGTTTCTACGACTCCGCCAGAGCTGGCTCGCAGGCTCAGTCAGACCTGGCAGAAGGGATCACCCAGACAAAGACTTCGTTCTTGCCGACCAAGCCGAGGTTTCGCCGTGCCAGGCCGGCGACCGCAGCAGAATCATTTTGCAGACTGAGGACCTCAGCGGCGAGCTTGTCGTTCCGTTTTTCCAGTCTCTGTACATCGCTCTGGCGCTGTCCCACCTGGGAATGCAGCTTCGCTACAGTCCACCAGCTACCCACCCCGAACCATAGGAAGTACTGCAGACCCACCAGGACCGCAATAAGGAGCCAATCGACGCGACCCAGCCCGCCGATGCGGGAAACCGCAGCGCGAGCCGAATCCAAAGAAGCATCCCAAACGACGGCCATGACATCCTTTGCTATGAAACAGTAGCTGGTCGGCTACAGTATTAGTCCAGATTGTAAAAAGCTGCAAGTCCCGGGAAGCGCGCAGCATCGGCAAGTTCCTCTTCAATACGCAGCAGGCGGTTATATTTGGCCACCCGATCGGTGCGCGACAGGGAGCCGGTCTTGATCTGCCCACACCCCGTAGCCACCGCCAGATCCGCCAAGGTGGTATCTTCGGTTTCACCAGAACGATGCGACACGATGGCGGTATAACAATGCGTCTTGGCCATTTCGATGGCCGCCAGGGTCTCGGTCAGGGTGCCGATTTGATTGAGTTTGATCAGAATACTGTTACCCACTCCGCGATCGATGCCCTCCCGCAGAATACTCGTATTGGTGACGAAGATATCATCGCCAACGAGTTGCAGACGATCGCCTAGACGATCGGTGAGCTGCACCCAGCCTTCCCAATCGTTCTGATCCATGCCATCTTCGATGCTGAGGATGGGATAACGGTCGACCAAATCATTGAGGTAATCGACAAATTGTCCGCTGTCCAGCGAGCGGCCTTCACTGCTCAGATGATAGTGCCCGTCGCGGAAAAATTCGCTGGATGCTGCGTCCATGCCCAGCCAGATATCCTCGCCTGGGGTATAGCCGGCCTGGCTGATGGCTTCGACGAGCAACTCCAGAGCCGCCTCGTTGGACGGCAGATTGGGGGCAAAGCCGCCCTCATCGCCCACGGTCGTGGCCAAGCCTCGACCATGCAACACCGCCTTCAGTCGATGGAAGACCTCGACTCCCATCTGCAAGGACTCAGAAAAGGACTCCGCGCCAGCGGGAATGAGCATGAACTCCTGCATATCGATGGCATTATCGGCATGAGCACCGCCATTGATGACGTTCATCATCGGTACCGGCAACTGGATCGGCCCCAGTCCGCCTATATAGCGATAAAAGGGCAGTCCCAGAGAGCGTGCTGCCGCATGGGCGCAGGCGAGGGAGACACTGAGGATCGCATTGGCGCCCAGGCGCGACTTGTTGCCCGTACCGTCCAGGGCGCAGAGCTCGGCATCGAGTTCCGCCTGATTCTCCACCTCCATGCCGAGAAGAAGATCCTGGATTTCGCCGTTCACGTTTTCGACCGCCTTGCGCACCCCCTTGCCGCCAAAACGCTCGCCACCGTCACGCAGTTCGACGGCCTCACGCTCACCAGTGGAGGCGCCACTGGGCACGATGGCCCGACCCATGGCGCCATTTTCGAGGGTTACTTCGGCTTCGACAGTGGGATTGCCGCGGGAATCGAGCACTTCTCGGGCATGGATCTGGACGATGGCGGTCATGGTAGTAACTCCTCAGGATGGTCTTCAGGGAAATCTTGCGCCTTGACGGCAACGTCAATGCGCTGTAGCACCCGCAGCAGGGACTCCATCTGCCCCAAAGGCCAAGCATTCGGGCCATCGGAGAGGGCGCAGCGAGGATCGGGATGGGTTTCCATGAACAAGCCGGCCACCCCGGCGGCTACTGCTGCCCGGGCGAGCACGGGGACAAACTCGCGCTGTCCACCGGAACGATCGCCCTGTCCCCCTGGTAGCTGCACCGAGTGGGTCGCATCAAAGACTACCGGGCAGCCGGTTTTGCGCATCACGGCCAAGGAGCGCATATCCGAAACCAGATTGTTATACCCAAAACTGACCCCACGCTCACAGACGAGGATGTCTTCGTTGCCCGTCGCCTTGGCCTTGGCGACCACATTGACCATGTCCCAGGGAGCGAGAAACTGACCCTTCTTGATGTTGACGGGCTTGCCTGTCGCCGCGACCGCCTGAATGAAGTCGGTCTGACGGCAGAGAAAAGCGGGGGTCTGCAACACATCTACCGCCTGGGCCACCGCCACTACGTCTTCCTTTTCGTGCACGTCGGTGAGCACGGGCACAGCGATCTCGCTACGCACCTTCTGCAGGATCCGCAGGCCTTCCTCCATCCCCGGCCCGCGAAAACTTTCCCCGGAGGAGCGATTGGCCTTGTCATAAGAACTCTTGTAGATGAGATGGATGCCGAGGCGCTCGCAAATTTCGCGCAGAGTCTGCGCGCTGCGCAGTGCCAGATCCTCGCTCTCGATGGCGCAGGGCCCGGCAATCAAAAAAAACGGCTGGTGCAATCCAACGGGAAATCCCAGTAATTTCATTGGCGGCCCTCCTGGGCCCGGTAGCTCTGGGCGGCACTGACAAAGGCATCGAAGAGCGGATGACCCTCACGCGGATTGCTGGTGAACTCTGGATGGAACTGACAGCCCAGAAACCAGGGATGATCCGGTAGCTCAACCACCTCCACCAGTGCCCCGTCGACGGAGCGACCCGAGAAGCGCAGCCCCGCTGCGGCCAGAGGCTGCAGATAGCGATTGTTGAATTCAAAACGATGGCGATGACGCTCTTCGATTTCCCGCCGCCCGTAGGCACGTTCGGCCAGACTTCCGGCCTCGAGAATGCAGGTTTGTGCGCCAAGGCGCATGGTACCGCCCAAATTCCCGCCCTCTTCCCGGTAAGCCACCTGGCCATTGGGATCGGTCCAGCGCTGCATCAAGGTGATCACTGGCGCCGGGGTGTTGGGATCGAGTTCGGTACTGTTGGCATTGGACAATCCTGCACAGTGGCGGGCGAACTCGACGACGGCCAACTGCATGCCCAGACAGATTCCGAGATAAGGGATACGCTGTTCGCGCGCATGGCGGATGGCACGGATTTTTCCCTCCGTACCACGTCCGCCAAAACCACCTGGCACCAGAATGGCGTCGGCATCCGCCAGACACTCCGGCCCCTTTTCTTCGATTTCTTCCGCATCCACATACAAAAAACGGATCTTGCGTCGCGCCCGCAGGCCGGCGTGGAGCAGCGCCTCAGAGAGGGATTTATAGGATTCCGTGAGGCCCACATACTTGCCCACCAGGGCAATACACAGCTCACCCTCGGGATGCTCGAGGGCATCGATGATCCCCCGCCAGACGGAGAGATTGGGCTGCCCGGCCGATAGCTGCAGGTTCTCTACCACCAGGTCATCGAGGCCCTGGGCATGGAAGAGCAAGGGAATACGATAAATGCTGTCGGTGTCGATAGCGGAGATCACCGCGCGATCCGGCAGGTTGGAAAAGAGCGCAATCTTGGCGCGATGATCTTCCGGGATGGGACGGTCGGCGCGGCAAAGCAGGACGTCAGGCTGGATGCCAATGGCACGCAGCTCGCGCACGGAATGTTGGGTCGGCTTGGTCTTCATTTCCCCCGCCGAGGGCAGGTAGGGCACCAGGGTGAGATGCAAGAAGAGACTGTTCCCTCGCCCCTCCTCCACCGCCATCTGGCGAATGGCTTCGAGGAAGGGCTGGGACTCGATGTCGCCCACGGTGCCGCCAATCTCGACCACGGCAACGTCCGCTCCCTCTGCACCGAGGCGAACGCGGCGCTTGATTTCGTCCGTGATGTGGGGAATAACCTGCACCGTGCGCCCAAGGTAGTCGCCGCGGCGCTCTTTCTCGATGACCGTCTGGTAGACGAGGCCAGTAGTGAAGTTGTTGCGCTTGCTCATGCGCGTGGAAAGGAAACGCTCGTAATGCCCGAGGTCGAGGTCGGTCTCGGCGCCATCCGCAGTGACAAAGACTTCGCCATGCTGGAAGGGGCTCATGGTCCCCGGATCGACGTTGATGTACGGGTCGAGCTTGAGCATGGTCACCCGCAGGCCGCGCGCTTCCAGTAACGCCCCCAGGGCCGCACCCGCTGCACCTTTACCGAGAGAGGAGACGACCCCGCCGGTGACAAAAATATACTTGGTCATCGTGCTCCTCAGTCGCTTTGCAAAAACGCCTGCATGGTAGCCAAATCCGGCCAGACAAACAATGTCGAGGCCGACATCTGGACTCCATCAGGCTCAGTCTATTTCAGGCTGGCCATATCGATGACGAAACGATATTTCACATCGCTTTTCAGCATGCGCTCGTAGGCGGTGTTGATATAGTCCATGGGAATGACTTCGACATCGGAACCAATCCCATGCTGGGCGCAGAAATCGAGCATTTCCTGGGTTTCCGCGATGCCGCCGATGAGGGAGCCGGCAAGACTGCGACGCTTGAAGATCAGACTTGCCACCTCGGGTGAGGGATGCGGATGCTCCGGAACACCGACCAAGGTCATGGTGCCGTCGCGCTTCAGGAGCTGCAAAAAGCCATTGATATCATGCGGCGCTGCCACGGTATTGAGAATGAAATCGAAGCGGTTTGCCTGCTTGGCCATCTGCTCGGCATCTTTGGATATGCAGACTTCATCGGCACCGAGACGCTTGGCATCCTCGGCCTTACCCGGCGAAGTGGTAAAGAGCACTACATGAGCTCCCATGGCATGGGCCAACTTTACTCCCATGTGACCCAATCCGCCGAGGCCGACGATACCAACCGTCATGCCCGGCCCAACCTTCCAATGTCGCAGTGGCGAGTAGGTGGTGATTCCGGCACAGAGCAGGGGAGCGACGCGCGCCAGATCCTTTTCGTCATGGGCAATTTTGAGGACGAAGGACTCCTTGACGACGATACGTTGCGAGTAGCCGCCATAGGTGTTCTCTCCCCCAAAAACGGGGCCATTGTAGGTGCCGGTAAAACCGTTCTCGCAATACTGTTCGTCGCCCTCGTGACAAGAACTGCAATGGCCACAGCTATCGACCATACAGCCCACCCCCGCCAGCTCGCCAACCTTGAACTTGCTGACGGCGCTACCGACTGCCGTTACCCGACCAACGATTTCGTGCCCCGGCACCGAGGGATAGAGGGTGTTATGCCACTCGTTGCGCGCGGTATGCAGATCCGAATGACAAACCCCGCAGTACAGGATGTCGATCTGTACGTCATCCGGGGCAGGCTCGCGGCGATCGATGACGAAGGGAGCCAACGGTGTATCAGCGGCCTGCGCGGCATAGGCTTTCACAGAACTCATGAGCATCTCCTTATAAATACCAACCAGTCGGTAGATTATAGGTCAAGGGCAAGCCCCTCGCAAAATTCATCAGCTGGCCACTGTCGCCTCCGGCCCGAAGAGGCGGGCCTGCAACTGGTGAATCTGATCGCGCAGACGCGCTGCCTCCTCAAATTCGAGGTTACGCGCGTGCCGGTACATCTGCTCTTCCAGGCTTTTGATCTGCTTCGCCAATTTTTGCGGATCATCGGACGCGTAGGTAGCCACCGGCTCGGCAGCCTTGGCGCGGCCCTTGCCACCGCGGTGATAGACCCCCTCGATGATGTCGGCCACGGGCTTGTGGATGCCCTTGGGAATGATGCCATGTTCCGCATTGAAGGCGAGCTGCTTCTCGCGGCGACGTTCCGTCTCGCGCATGGCGCGCTCCATCGATCCCGTCACCACATCGGCATAGAGGATGGCACGCCCGTGCAAGTTGCGTGCGGCCCGACCGATGGTCTGCACCAAAGAACGTTCGGAACGCAGGAAACCTTCCTTGTCGGCGTCGAGGATGGCCACGAGGGCCACCTCGGGCATGTCGAGCCCCTCCCGCAACAGGTTGATGCCAATCAATACATCAAAGACCCCGGCGCGCAGATCGCGGATGATCTCCACCCGTTCCACCGTCTCGATGTCGGAATGCAGATAACGACATTGGATGCCGAGTTCGTGCAGATAGTCGGTGAGGTCCTCGGCCATGCGTTTGGTGAGGGTAGTGACGAGAATGCGCCAGCCACTGGCGATCACCCGATGGATCTCCGTCACCAGATCGTCTACCTGCCCTTGCGCCGGGCGCACTTCCACCTCGGGATCGACCAGCCCCGTGGGGCGTACCAGTTGCTCGACGACGGCGCTGGAGTGTTCCAGCTCGTAGGGGCCGGGCGTGGCGGAGATGAAGATGGTCTGCGGCATGAGACGCTCGAACTCTTCGAACATCAGTGGCCGATTGTCGAGGGCCGAAGGCAGACGAAAACCGTACTCCACCAGAGTTTCCTTGCGCGAACGGTCGCCGCGATACATGCCACCAAACTGCGGTACGGTCACGTGGGACTCGTCGATGAACAACAAGGCGTTGGCCGGCAGGTAATCCATCAGGGTTGGCGGAGGCTGCCCCGGCGCCCGCCCAGAGAGGTAGCGGGAGTAATTTTCGATGCCGGAGCAGTAACCCAGTTCCGCCATCATTTCCAAATCGAAACGGGTGCGCTGTTCCAGACGCTGCGCCTCCACCAGCTTGTTGGCTGCGCGCAGGGTTTTCAGGCGCTCGCGTAACTCGTCCTTGATCTGTTCGAGGGCAGCGAGGATGGTCTCGCGGGGGGTCACGTAATGACTCTTCGGATAGACGGTGTAGCGCGCCAGGCGGGTGATGGTCTTGCCGGTTAGAGGATCGAAGAGGGAAACCCGCTCGATTTCGTCGCCAAAGAGCTCGACCCGCACTGCCTCATCCTCGCTTTCTGCCGGCCAGATATCGATGACATCGCCATGCACACGAAAAGTACTGCGCTTGAGCTCGAGAGGATCACGACTGTATTGCATATCGGCAAGACGCCGCAGGATGGCGCGCTGCTCCATCTGGTCGCCTTCCCGCAGATGCAGGATCATGCGGTGATAGGCCGCCGGATCGCCCAAACCATAAATCGCAGACACGGTGGCAACGATGATCACATCCGGTCGTTCGAGCAAGGCCTTGGTCGCCGACAGGCGCATCTGTTCGATGTGGTCGTTGATGGAGGCATCCTTCTCGATGAAGGTATCGGAGGACGGCACATAGGCCTCGGGCTGGTAGTAATCGTAATAGCTGACGAAATACTCGACCGCGTTGTGGGGAAAGAAGGCGCGTAGTTCGGCGTAGAGCTGCGCCGCCAGGGTCTTGTTCGGGGCCATGACGATGGCGGGCCGCTGCGTCTGCGCGATCACGTTGGCCATGGTGAAGGTCTTCCCAGAGCCCGTCACCCCAAGCAGGGTCTGGAAAAACTCCCCGGCCTGCAGCCCCCGTACCAAACCTTCAATGGCCTTGGGCTGATCGCCTTGCGGGGGAAACAGGCTTTCCAGTGCCAGTTGCCGTTTTTCCATCTCGCTCTCGCTCTATTGCAAGCTTCCAGCTTAGTCTGAGTCGCAGGCGGGCGAAAGGGCACATCCTCTAGGCCCGTCGTTGCGCCGCGCTCCTAGTGCACATAAAAACTCTGCAGCCGGGCCTCGATGATCTTCGGGTTTTCGCCTTCCGCCACCGCCACCAATCCTTCGATCGTCATTTCTCGTAAATAACTCCGTTCATGGACGATCCCTTTGATTTTGTTGGATACCGGCAAAAAGAAGATATTGGCTGCGCCCACGCCGTAGATAGTGGCGACAAAAGCGGTGGCAATACCGGCGCCGAGCTTGGCTGGGTCCGCCAGATTTTCCATGACATGAATGAGTCCGAGGACAGCGCCCAGAATGCCAATGGTCGGCGAGTAGCCCCCGGCAGATTCAAAGACCTTGGCCGCCTGCCGTTCGATGGCTTCCCGTGCCTCGAGCTCGACCAGCAAGGTGTCGCGAATTTTCTGCGGCTCAGTACCATCGACGAGCATCTGCAAGCCTTTGCGCAGAAAGGGATCAACCACGCCGTCGAGGCTCCCCTCCAAGGCCAGCAGACCATTTTTTCGTGCCGTGTGACTCCACTCGACCAACTGCTCGATCAAGGGCTGTGGATCAATGGACGGCGCCTTCAGTACCCACGGTAACATCTTGAGCGAGCGCAGGAAAATCGGAAGCTTATACTGGATCATCACGGCACCGGTCGTCCCACCAATGACGATACAGAAGGCCGTGAGCTGGATGATGGAGGCAAGATTCCCGCCGTCAAGGAACTGCCCCAGCAGAATGCCGCCGAGGGCAACCAGCAGACCGATGATGGTGAGGATGTCCATTACGCTTCTTCTCGCCAGTCGAAGAGCGACGAGCGCAGGCGCAAAACGGCCTGACGGAGGATTTGGGACACGCGCGACTCGGTGAGGTCGAGGACCTTGCCGACCTCCCGCAAGGTCAGATCTTCCTGGTAGTACAACGCCATCACCAATCGCTCGCGCTCCGGCAGCCGGACGATGGCTTGCACCAGATCGCGCTGAAAATGCTGGGCGCTCAGAATCTCGGGAAGATCATCGCCGTCATCGCGCAAATGTTGCGCCACGAAGCTCTCGTTGTCGCTGGACAAATCCTCCAGATACAACAGTTGCCCGCCGCCATCGCGCAGGGCTTCCTGATACTCTTGCAAGGTCCAACCCAGATCTTCTGCCACTTCCTCCTCGCTCGCCGCGCGTCCGAGCCGCTGCTCCAGGCGTGCCATCCCTTTGGCGATCTTTTGCTCCCGCTGACGCGCCCGCCGGGGCAGCCAGTCCTGCTCGCGCAATTCATCCAGCATCGCCCCGCGAATACGAATCGCGGCATAGCTCTGAAATGCCAACTCATTGGCGCTGCCCTCTTTCTGCTCCAGGGCGTCCAACAAGCCCATCAGGCCGGCCTGCACCAGATCTCCGAGATCCACGCTAGGAGGCAGTCGCGCCAACAGCCGTTGCGCAATTCGCTGTACCAGGGGCAAGAACTCCGCCACCTGCGCGCTACGCGTTGCACTGTCGACGATGCGCTCTACCATTTACGGATGTCCGGCGGGGCCTTCCTCGAGCAAAAGGCGGGAGGAAAACAGATTTGCTGACGCCCCAGCGACCTGCGTGGGACTGGGCCAGGCAAGAATGGCATCGGCAAGGGCACGAAAGGCCTTTGCCGCGGCACTGTCGGGAAAGCGCAGCAGAAGCGGCTGCTGGGTGCGCACTGCGCTGCGCAGGTACTGGTCCATCGGGATCGTTCCGGCGTGCTGCAAATGGATTTCCAGGTACTGCCGTGCAACTGCGGCAAGACGCGAGAACAGCTTTTCGCCCTCGGAAGCGTCGCGGACCATATTGGTAACCACCGAAAAATCCCGCAAGCCGTAGTCTCGACGCAAGACCTTCATGAAGGCGTAGGCATCGGTGATGGAGGCTGGCTCGTTGGTGACAACGACGAGCACATGGTCAGCAGCCCGGGAAAAACGCAAGACGTCTTGCCCGATCCCCGCGGCAAGATCCAGGATCAGGTAATCGTAGCTTCGCTCCAGGGCGGCAAGCGCGTCGAGCAGGCCAGACTGCTGCCGGACGTCCAGATTGGCCATGTCGGCAATACCACTGGCAGCAGGCAGCACTTCGATCCCTTCAGGACCCGAAAGGATGATCTCTGCCAAGGTCTTTTCTCCAGCCAGAACATGGGCAAGGTGATAACGCGGACTCAACCCCAGGAGGACATCCACATTACCCAGCCCGAGATCCGCGTCGAAGAGGATCGTGTGTTTTCTGCGCGCGGCAAACGCCAGCGCCAGATTGACAGCGAGGTTACTCTTGCCAACTCCACCCTTGCCACTGGCAATCGCCAGAACCCTGGCTGCCCCGCCCTGCATCCGCCGCAATCCGTCCGCCTGATCTCCGTAGTCTTGCATCGCCATTGGTGGCTCCATCATTTCACGCTTCATGATACCGACTGTGGCCATCGGCGGCGAGGGCGGGAGTACCCAGCCCCATGGCATCCGCCAGAAAATTCCAGTCAACCGGCTGAATATCCTCGGGAACCTTTTGCCCATCACTGAGATAGGCGAGAGGCAGCTTTCTTGCCGCCAGCCACTCCAGCACCGCGCCACAGGCGGGTGCTTCGTCGAGCTTGCTCAGTATCGCCGCCGTGAGAGAGAGCTTGGCGTAGGGCTGCAGTACCTGATCGAGGCTCTGCTGGGCGAGACTTGCGGGCAGCAACAGGAAACGTCGCAGATTGTCGCCCAGCGCATCGAGCCACTGCAGTTGCTCGTTGAGACGTTCATCACGCGGGCTGAGGCCCATGGTATCGATGAAGATCCAGCGCCTGCCCTGATGCTTTTGCAGAGCGGACAACAGATCCTGCGGGCCACGCAACACTTCCACCGGCACCCCGAGGATCTTCGCGTAGATGTTGAGCTGCTCCACCCCAGCAATTCGATAGGTATCACTGGTGAATAGGGCGACCGTCTCCGGGCCATAGCGCAAGACCTGCTGCGCAGCGAGTTTGGCAACACTGGTCGTCTTGCCCGCTCCGGTGGGGCCAAGCACAGCGATGATTCCGGCATCGCCCAAAGGATCGGCCAACGCTCCAATCTGCTCTGTCAACACGCGAATCATGCCTTCGCGCGCCCCCAATTCTGCCGTTGCGCGTTCCAGCTGCGACAACAGCGCCGCGTGAAAACCAAGACCCTGCAAGCGCGCGCGATCGAGAACGGGAGGCGCTTCGCTGCTGGCAACGGGCTGGCGACCCCAGCGCTTCTCGACGAGGGCACGCAATGCTTGCAGTTCTTGCCGAATCGGTTCTGCTTTCGCTTCTGTCAAGGTCACCTCGCTTTCCGGCTGCTGTTGCCTGGCAGACGTGGCGGCCATCAACTCGGCTTCATCAAAATCAATGGCGGCGACAATCTCCACCCCGTCGGCGAGATTGCGATTGGAGAGAATGACGGCATCCGGCCCCAAGGCCTGCCGTATCTGCGCCAGGACTTCTCGCGTCGTGCCACCTTGGAATCTGCGCATCTTCATCGTCCGTTCATCCTTTCAGAACCTTCAAGCGCCTAGGGTACCGATCACTCGAATGCGCTTGTTATCGGGGATCTCGCCATAAGAAAGCACCCGCAGCCGTGGCGCGGAACGGGCCAGAAAGCGGGCCAGAAAACCGCGCAAGGGCCCCATGGCCAAAAGCACCGGCTGCATACCATTTGCCTCCATCTGCTGCATCAAAACTCCCGCCTTTTCCAAAACCTTCTGGGCCAGCCCCGGTTCGATCTGATCGCCTTGGCCATGATCGCTACTATTGCGGAGGCTATCTTGCAACAACTGTTCCAGCGTTGCGTCGAGCACCGCTACCGGCAGCTCGTTCTGCCCCGCAAACAGATTCTGGACAATATAGGGACCAAGGGCCTGACGAACGGCGGCGGTCAAGGCGTCGATATCCTGACTCTCGGCGGCATGTTCCGCCAAGGTTTCGACGATCGTGCGCAAATCACGGATCGGCACCGATTCGCGTAGCAGGTTCTGGAGGATCTTCTTGAACCTGTCGACCGAGAGGAGCTTGGGGATGACATCTTCGACCAGCTTGGGGGAACGAACGGCCAGGTGGGAAAGCAGCCCCTCGACCTCTTCACGCCCCAAGAGCTCGGCCGCTCGCTGCTGCAGCACCTGATGCAGATGGGTGGCGATCACGGTGGCTGGATCAACGACGGTGTAGCCCAGGGCTACCGCCTTGTCGCGGCTGCGGGCGTCAATCCACACGGCAGGCAAGCCAAAACTCGGGTCACGGGTGGGGGTGCCCTCCAGAGTGCCGAGCACATTGCCTGGGTCGATGGCCAGAAGCAGGTCCGGCAAGACCTCACCGCTGGCCACCTCCACTCCGCGGATGGTGATACGGTACAAGGTCGGGCGCAGTTCGAGGTTATCGCGCACGTGCACTGCCGGCACCAGAAAACCAAAGTCCTGCGCATACTTTTTGCGCACCCCGCGAATGCGCGCCAATAATTCGCCACCACTTCCCTTGTCGACCAAGGGAATCAGGCGGTAGCCCAACTCCAAGCCAAGGGGGTCGACTGGCTCGACGCTATCCCAATTGACTTCCTCTGGCTCACTCGCCAACGGCGGCGGGCTCTCCACTTCCTTGGGGCGTTGGCGCCGCCGCCACCAGGCGTAGCCGCCGAGGACCAATGCAGCACCGAGGAAGGGAATATGCGGCATACCGGGAATGAGTCCGAGCAGGGCAAAGATGATGGCCACGACGATCAACGCCTCATCATTACGCAACAGTTCACCCATCAACTGCCTGCCCAGGTCAGTGCCGGTATTGACGGTACTGACGACGATGCCGGCAGCAATCGAAATGACCAGTGCGGGAATCTGCGCGACGAGGGCATCGCCGATACTGAGCAGGGTATAATCGTGCGCGGCGGTACTCAGCGACAGTCCATGTTGCCAGACGCCAATAGTCAGGCCCCCGATGAGGTTGATGAACAAAATGAGGATGGCGGCGATGGCGTCACCACGCACGAATTTGCTGGCACCATCCATGGCGCCAAAGAAGTCTGCCTCCTGGGCGATCTCCTGGCGGCGCCGTTGTGCCTCCTGCTGATCGATCAGACCGGCGTTGAGGTCGGCATCGATGGCCATCTGCTTGCCGGGCATGGCGTCCAGGGTAAAGCGGGCGCTCACTTCCGCGATCCGCCCGGCGCCCTTGGTAATCACCACGAAATTGATGATGACCAGGATGGCGAAGACGATGATACCAACGGCGTAATCGCCCCCGACGACAAATTCGCCAAACGATTCGATGACCACACCGGCGGCGCCCGTACCATTCTGCCCGTGCAGCAGGATGATCCGGGCAGCGGCAACATTCAGGGACAGGCGCAGCAGGGTGGTCAGCAACAATGCCGTGGGAAAGGCAGAGAATTCCAGGGGCCTGGTCATGTAGAGACTGACCAGCAGGATGATCAGGCCCAGGCTGATGTTGAAGGTGAAAAAGATATCCAGCAGAAAGGTCGGCAAGGGGATGATCAGCATCGCCAGGATCATGATCACCAGGATCGGCGCCGCCAGCGTGTGCCAGTTGATCCGGCGCAGTAAGCGCAAAACCCCATCCATCACTTATTTTCCTCCCTGATCGAGTTCGGCCGGGACCGACCATTGCCGGGGTAATTCCGGCATCTTCCCCGGGCGGGCGATGCGTAGCTGATAGAGATAGGCCAACAGTTCCGCGACTGCTCGGTAGAGGGTGGCCGGAATCTGCTGTTCCAGCTCGACATGGTGATACAAGGCACGCGCCAACGGTGGTGCCTCGACCAAGGGAATCCCATGCTCGCAGGCAATTTCCCGGATTTTTGCCGCCACGACATCGGCACCCTTGGCGAGCAGGACCGGCGCAATGTCCTTGCCCTCCTCGTAGCGGAGAGCCACTGCAAAGTGGGTGGGGTTGGTGACGACCACACTGGCTTTGGGCACTGCCGCCATCATGCGGCGCCGCGCCATCTCGCGCTGCAGGCTGCGGATTCTGCGCTTGACCTCGGGATTGCCTTCCTGCTCCTTCATCTCGTCCTTGACTTCCTGTTCGGTCATTTTGAGTTTTTCGTTGTAGGACCAAAGCTGAAAGGGCACGTCAAAGGCAACAATGAGCAGGGTACTGCCGGCCATGAAGACGAAGAGCAGGCCAAGCATGGCAAAGAGATGATGAATAGCGATCTGCGGGCTCTCGTTGATCAACCCGAGTAGGGCGCGACGTTGCGCATAGACCAGAGTCACACCAATGCCACCAATCACCAGAGCCTTGAGCAACGCCTTGACGAGTTCCAGCAATGCATGACGGGAAACCATGCGTTGCAGGCCGCTCAGCGGATTGAGATGGGAAAAATCGGGTACCAGGGCCTTGGCGCTGAAGTTCCAGCCCCCCAGGGCCATCCCGGAAAAGAGCACGACCAGCACCAGAATCAGCAAAAATGGCAGCAGCCATTCCAGGGCGTAGGCGGTCATCTGCACCAGATGTCGCAGCATGTCCTGTTCGTTCAGCATCACCGCAGGCGACAAATGCAGTCCGGCCTGCAGAAAGCCCAAGCTGGTAGAGGACAGACGAGCGCCAAAAAAGTAAAACAGTGCTGCCGCCGCCAGCAAAACCGCGCTGGTGGAGAGCTCTCGGGAGCGCGGCACCTGCCCTTTCCGCCGTGCCTCCTCGATGCGTTTTCCGGTTGGTTGTTGGTTGCGCTCCTGCCCGCTATCTTCGGCCATCGTTCAGCCCCTCGCCGCCTGCAGCAATACCTGGCCGCTGAGTTGCAGGGAGATCTGCAGCAGTTGCCGCACCAGCATCTGCATGGCTGGCATCAACAAAGCCAGGGCGATGAATCCCACAACGATCAATAACGGAAAACCGATGACGAAGAGATTGAGCTGCGGCGCCAGCTTGCTCAACACCCCGAGAGCGATGTTGATCAACAACAGCGCCCCCAGCACCGGAGCCGCAATCGCCAGTCCCAGGGAGAAGACCATAGCGCCCGCTGCCGCCAAGCTGTGCCAGGCATCCGCATGGAGAACGATCTGATCACTTACCGGAAAAATCGTAAAACTGCGATCGAGCACCACCAAGGTCAGCAATTGCCCGTTCAGTGCCATAAAAAGGAGTAAAACCACCAGGTTCAAAAAATTGGAGAGAGTGGGGATCTCCACCCCTGTCTGCGGATCAAAAAAAGTGCTGAAGCCGAGCCCCATCTGCAAACTGATGACCGAGCCGGCAAACTGCACCGCACTGAAAATCAAGGTCACCGCAAAACCGATACTGACGCCGATCAGGATCTGCTCCAGCACCAGCAGCAACCCCCCGCCGGTCAAAAAATCCACTGGCGGCATGGCTGGCAGTGCCGGCGCCAGCGCCACACTGAGCAGCACCGCTAGACCGACCCGTACCTGCACCGGGATTTGCGTGGCACTGAATACCGGCGCGGTGCTGAGAAAGGCCAGAATCCGCACGAAGGGCCAGAAAAAGGCGCCTATCCAGTGCTCTATCTGCAGGCTGCTGATGCTGATCATTGGCTGATCAATTGCGGAATCTGCTGAAACAGATGGGTGGTGTAGCTTATCATCAGTTGCAGCATCCACGGCCCCGCGATTACCCCCACCAGGGCCAGCACGAGGACCTTGGGCACGAAGCTCAGGGTCATTTCATTGATCTGCGTCGCTGCTTGAAAGATGCTTACCAAGACCCCGACTACCAGGGCCACGCCAAGAAGAGGAAGAGACAGCCAGAGTGCTGTCCAAATTGCATGCTCGGCGACGGTGATGACACTGCCCGGACTCATTTTTCTCGTCCTCCTAGTGCACGAAACTTTGCACCAAAGAACCAATGACCAGATCCCAGCCATTGACCAAAACAAATAGCATCAGTTTGAAGGGAAAAGAGACGGTCACCGGCGATAACATCATCATTCCCAGCGACATCAGCACCGCTGCCACCACCAGATCAATGATGACGAAAGGAATGAAAATCAAAAATCCGATCTGAAATCCCGTTTTGAGTTCCGAGGTAATAAATGCTGGAATCAGCAGATCCATGGGCGTATCATCGGGCGCACGCAATTGCTTATGACCGGACAGTTTGACAAACAATGCCAGGTCATCCGGCCGCGTTTGGGCCAGCATGAAGGTACGCAGCGGACCTTCGGAACGGTCCATCGCTTGCGTCAAACTGATTTGGTTGTTGGCCAGTGGCTGCAAGGCCTCGGTATTCAGCTTTTGAAACACCGGCGCCATCACAAAAAAGGTAAGAAACAGCGCCAGCCCCACCATCACCTGGGAAGGTGGCATCTGGGTGGAGCCCAGGGCCTGTTTGAGCAGGGAAAGCACGATGATAATGCGGGTGAAGGCCGTCATCATGAGCAGCATGGCGGGCAGAAACACCAGCACCGACATGAAGAGCAGAGTCTGTATGCTGAGGCTGTAGTCGGTTCCCCCCCCCGCGGTGGGCGTTGCCGTCACCCCCGGCATTCCGGCCGCGAAGCTCGGGCTGGCTAGGAGGAGCCCTCCGAGGAGGAGCCCGCTGCTGAGGAGGACGGCTTTTCCCCTGCGGATCTTGCTTGCTGATTTTGCCATTGCTCTTGCTTACGCCTCTCCATTGCTTGCCGCAGCCAGCCGGAAAAGGCCAGACTGCCGGAATCCACGGGCAGCGGCTCTGGGAGCGTATGCAGGAGGGTGATACCGGCCGGCGTCGCTCCCAGCAGTAACTGCTGCTTGCCGACCTCCACTAGCAAGAGGCGTTCCCGCGTGCCGAGGGGAAGCGACGCCAAGACCCGCATGGGGCTACCGGAGACACCTGCAGACCCAGGTTGCAGACGACGAAAGAGCCAGATCAAAGCGAAAAATACCAGTAATACGAGGATCAGGGCGGCAATCAGGCGCACGATTGCCCAAGGGGAAAAGACTGCCGGACTCGTCTGCGCAGCAAACGCTGGGAGCGGGGTAAGCAGCGGCAGAAGAAGCAGATGACGAAGTCTTGACAGCTGCAACGACGAATCCTTGACAGGGCGCGGCGGCTTCAACGGAGCTTCTTCGCGCGCTCGGCGGGGCTGATGATATCGGTCAAGCGGATGCCGAATTTATCATTCACCAGAACCACCTCGCCTTGGGCAATCAGATAGCCGTTCACCAGAACATCCATCGGCTCACCCGCCAGACGCTCGAGTTCCACTACCGATCCCTGCGCCAATTGCAGGAGGTTGCGGATCTGAATCTTGGTGTGCCCGAGTTCGACGGAAAGCGTGACTGGGATGTCGAGAATCATGTCGAGATTGGCGACCTTTTCCGCATTACCTGCATCCTGCAGAGAAGGCATGGATACCGGTGTTGCGGCGGCAGGGTCTGTGGCGGTCCTTTTGGCAGTATCTGCCGCCTGGGCCGCCGCCGGCTCAGCCGGCGTGGGCGCTGCCGCCTCCTGCTCAGCCAGGGCTGCCGACCAATCTGCCATGATGTCATCAGCGGCACTCTGGCCCGCGATATCCTTGTCGTTTTCGGCCATTTTCATTTCTCCCACGCCGCCATGGCGTTCAAGCCTTCTTCCGTTTCCGGTGCGAGGCCATGGTCGAACTGAATTGCATAATTTTCGCCATGTATACCATAACGACCAGAAAACACCGGAATGCCATCCACCCGTGCCACGAGTTGCTCGGGCATCTCGATCGGAATCACGTCACCGTCGCGCAATTGCAGAATCTGTCCCAGACTCAATTTTTTACGGACGAATTCAACCTGCAGCAGCAGCTCGGCTTCCTGCAATTCGCTGTTAAGGGATTGAATCCAGCGTTTATCGACTTCCGAGCGATCCGCCATGGTACCTGCGGTAAGCTGATCACGCACCGGTTCCACCATACCGTAAGGCAGACATACCTGCAGAGATCCGGAGCCGGATTCGAGCTCCACATGGAATTCTGTGGTAATCACCACCTCCGTCGGCGTAGCAATATTGACAAACTGCGGATTCACTTCGGCACGCTGCAGCTCCGGCGCCAAATCAATGACCGGTTTCCATGCGGTTTTGAAGTCCTGTAAGGCCATTCCCAATAACTTATTGATGATTCTTGATTCCAGGGGGGTAAAATCTCTACCTTCGATACGCGCGTGAAAACGTCCGTCCCCACCAAAATAGTTGTCGATGACAGAAAAGATCAGGCGTGGATCAAAAACGAAGAGACAGCTACCACGCAAGGGCTTCAATGAGACGATATTGATGTTGCTGGGCACCACCAGACTGCGAATAAACTCGCTGTATTTTACCAGCTTCACCGTACCGATGGAGATTTCTGCGCTGCGACGTAAGAAATTGAATAAACTGACCCTCCACAAGCGGGCAAAGCGCTCGTTCATCACCTCCAGGGTAGGCATGCGTCCCCGCACGATACGATCTTGATTGGCCAGATCGTAGGGACGTATGCCGTTTTCCTCTGGCACATCTCCCGGGGACAGGTCGACCTCGCCCTCATTCATACCTTGAAAGAGCGCGTCTACCTCGTCCTGACTCAAGATTTGCTGACTCATACGTGCGCGCCTACACGAAAGTACTCAACAGGCCCTGATGCGTCATCTGCGTCCGCGCTGCGGAAAGCGCAGGTGCCACGACATCCGCTAATCCTTCCTCGCCATCATGAGGTCCTTGGCCGTTGCGCTGCTCTCCCGCCGTCCCCGACCACCCGGAACCCACACTTGCCTGACCGAGATTCAGGCCCATGGCGGCAAAATTTTGCTGCAGTTGCGGCACCGCTGCCGAGATCGCTGCGCGAACGTCCGCGTGGGCCGACAGAAATACGGCAGCAGCCTGCCCGTTCTGCCCCAGTTCCAACTGTACCACCAGGGGGCCAAGATGCTCTGGATGAAGATGAATGACGGCCTGCTGCACCCCGCCCTGGGCCATCCATTGCACCCCCTGGGCAAGCGCTTGCCCCCAGGCAGGCTGCTCCTGCAGTGACGGCGAAAGCTGCACCTGCGCCGGACTCACGGCATTTCCCGCGGCCAGGGGCATCTGCAGGATGCCAAAAAGAGAGTTACTGCCAGGCAGGGGACTGCTTTGCAGCTCTGCTTTCGACTTTGCCACTTCTGCGGTACCCGTCGCAGTACCGGTCAGGGAATCCGCCGCCAGTGCTGTCGTCAACACCGGACGAAACAGCTCGCTTGCAGTGGAACTACCGGTCAGCGTCGATTCCGAGGAGGCCTGCTCAGAGCCACGGGTGCCGTTGCTTTGCAGGTCCTGCGGCAAGCGACTGCTCTGCGCCGTCTTGATCTCGGCGTTGGCCTTTCCGGTCTGTGGGGTCAGCATCGAGGGATTTGCCGGTGCCAGCAAAACCGGCAGAGGCGTGCCGCCGTTGGCCGTGTTCCGGGAATCCTTACCATCCTTTACGTCCTTTTTTGCTGCGGCATCCGACAACAGCAACGCGGGGTCCGCCGGCGACGCTTTCACTGCCGAGGCCTTCGTCGCGGAAGATGCTCCTGCGCTACGACCCGCAACCTGCGACCCGGACGGCTTTGCTGGCAGACCGTCCACAACCTGCCCGTCGACCGGCTCACGCATCGACCCGGCAAGCGCACGGCGATCCTTAGCGTACAGTTCATCCCTGGTCTTCTGCTTGGCAGCTGCGGCCGGCGCGGAAGAACCTGGTTGCTGTGCCGCTCCAGCGTTCTCTGCCCCAGGCAACTGCCTTGCGGCGTCGCTGCAGCTGGCCACGGGCGTGCCCTGCGCATTGCCTGCACCCTGACCTGCAACTGCACCTTTCGCGGACTGCTGTGACAAGACCTGGGCAAAGCCAGAGGCGGTACCTCCCGGGTTCGTCTCCGCCTTGGCACTGACCGCCACGGTCTGCTCGGGGGCTGCCAGACCAGCTACAGGAAGCATACTCATACGCCAATCTCCGCTGTCAATGCCCGCTACAAAGCAAAAATCGAGCCAATCAAACCCCCATACGCATCTGCACCACGCGCAATGCCCAGTCATCCATCTCCTTCTGCGCCCTTTTCAATTCTGCCAATTGCCGGTCGCGGTCCAGACGTTGCAGCAAGTGCGAAAAACCCCGTTCCTTGACCTTGGCCTCCTGCCATTGCTCTTGCAAGTGCTGCAGACGCTGCTCCTGCTCCCGAATCAATTGCCCCTGCTGCTGCAGCACGGTCGTCAGTTGCTGCAGAAAGCCGCGCCAACGGAGAATGTCGCCTCCGGCAATCCCCTCGCTTTCCTGTGCGGCACACTCTTGCCGGTACTGATCCAGATACCCCTGCAGCAAGGCACACTTTTCCCGCAACTGGTCGAGTATCTGTCGTTGCGCGAGCAGGGAACGGCGCAGGTCCTGTTCACGCATACCGGCCATGTCCTGCAGGTAGCGGATGGTTTGCTCGCGGCTCATGCCTCAGGTCCCAGCGCCGAAGCCAGCGGACCTGCGTGAAGGAGCGACGTCAGTTCCTGCTGCGCTTGCGCCAAAGAGACTGACTCGAACTGATTCTGACAGAGAAATTTTTCGATTTGCGGATACAAGTGCACGGCTTGATCCAGCACCGGGTCCATCCCCGGGGCATAAGCGCCGACGGCAATGAGATCACGCTGCTCGCGATAGCGGCCATACAAACGTTTCAAGCGTTGCATCGCTTGTACCTGATGCGGCGGGCTGATGTTGGGCATGACGCGGCTGATGGATGCCTCCAGATCGATCGCGGGATAGTGTCCCTGTTCCGCCAAGGCGCGCGACAACACGATATGCCCATCAAGCACTGCACGGGCATTGTCGGCGATGGGGTCTTGCTGGTCATCACCCTCCATCAGCACCGTATAGAAGGCGGTGATGCTCCCTCCCCCGACATCGCCGTTTCCTGCCCGCTCTACCAGGGCAGGCAAGCGAGCGAATACGGAAGGCGGATAACCGCGCACCGCCGGCGGCTCACCAACCGCCAGCGCAATTTCGCGCTGGGCCATGGCATAGCGCGTCAGCGAGTCCATCAGCAGCAACACCTGCTGCCCACGCTCGCGATAATACTCGGCGATCGCGGTGCTGAGATGCGCACCACGGATACGCGTCAAGGCAGGCGCGTCTGCCGGGGCGGCAACGACTACGGCGCGTCGCCGGCCTTCTTCTCCAAGGATCTCATCGATGAATTCCTTCACCTCGCGACCACGCTCGCCAATCAACCCGACGACGATCACATCGGCATCGGTGTTGCGTGCCATCATTCCGAGCAGCACACTCTTGCCTACCCCGCTCCCGGCGAACAGCCCCATGCGCGCGCCACGACCGACGGTGAAAAGGGCATTGATCGCACGCACACCCACGTCCAGGGGCTGTCGGATCGGCGCCCGATTCAACGGATTGATAGCTTTTCCGGTGAGGGATACCGGCTCCGCATCGGCTAGCGGTCCCTTGCCGTCGAGCGGCAATCCCTGGCCATCGACGACCCGCCCAAGCATGGCCGGACTGGCAACCCCTTGCGCCTCCCCCGCCAGGGGCTGGACGCGCGCGCCAGGAGCAACGCCATGCAGATCACCGGCGGCCATCAGCTGCAAACGTCCATCCTGAAAGCCTACCACCTCTGCGTCCACCGCGCGGCCATTGGCTGCCCGCACCTGACAGCGGGTGCCAATGCCAGCGCTCAGCCCCTCAGCCTCCAGGACCAGCCCGACGATCCGTAGCAAGCGACCACCGGGCAACAGGGGTGGCAAAGTCTCGGGCAGGCGTTTGCGCAATTGCAGAAGTTGGGACTCCCAGCGCGCCTGACTCAGTGCTTCCATCCTCAGGCCTCGGTCCCGGCAAACAGCGTGTCCAATACTTGACGCCAACGCGTCGCCAGGCGCAGGTCGAGCTCCGTGGCAGGCGTTTCGGAACGCTCCCGCCAGCGACGATCGGGACGCAGGGAATCCGTGTCCAGGCCCACCTGCACGACCAGCGAACCAGATTCCAGTGCCTCGTCTGGCACCGGAGTAACTCCCGCATCGAGCAGCTCAGGCAACCGCTCTTCAACCAGCGCACAATCCTGTGGATGCAAGCGGACGACCGTTGCTCCGCTGGCGATTGGCACCGTGGCCAGCGCCTCCCGCAGCAATGGCAGAATTTGCTCCGGATGCGTCTGCAGCTCCTGGCGGATCACCTGCCTTGCCAGTTCCAAAGCCAGGGCGAGGAGGGCCTGTTCCACGCGGTCGTTGAGCTGCGCAACCGGCGCGGCCAATTGCTCTACAAGCCGCCGAAAGGTTTCGATATCCTTTCTGGCCGCCTGCAGACCCTCGTCGCGGCCAGCGGCGTAGCCCTCTTTCCGCCCGCGCTGCCGCCCCTCCTCTTCCGCCTGCGCAACCAACTGTTGCAGGGCTTCTGCCGTCGGCGGCCGCAAGTCTTGCAGCTCGACTTCCTCGCCCGCCTCCTCTGCCGGAGGGTTTTCTTCTACCTCCGGTGCCCTCGTCGCCGTGGCGATACCCGGCATTTGCGGCATACGCCAGGCACGCAAATTCGCTATGTTCTCACGCTGGATGACGTCGGTGTCGGAGGCAGCCATTTACAGCATCTCCTCACCACCGCCACTCAGGTTGATCTGGCCGGCAGCATCGAGACGCTGGGCCACTTGCAGGATGGCCTTTTGCGCGGCCTCCACCTCGCTCAGGCGCACTGGCCCCTTGGCTTCCAGGTCGTCCCGCAACATTTCCGCGGCACGCTTGGACATGTTGGCGAAAAAGCTCTCGCGTAGCGGACCCGGAGCCCCCTTCAGGGCAACGACGAGGCCATCGGATGGCACCTCGCGCAGCAGGGTCTGTAGGCTGCGGTCATCGAGCTTGGCGAGGTCGTCAAAGACAAACATCTTTTCCTGTACCTTTTCCGCCAGTTCGGGCTCGGATTCACGAATCTGATCGAGAATGCTGCCGGAGCGACTGGTTTCCAGCCGGTTGAGAATCTCCGCCGCTGCCTTGGGTCCACCCAAGGTCGCGACTTGCAGAGATTGGGAATCGCCGGAAATCTGCTCCTCCAGGATCTCGTTGAGCTCCCGGATCGCTCCGGGCTGCACGGTTTCCAGGCTGGCAAGACGCATCATCGCCTCGCCAACCGTGCGCTCCGGCAAGAAGTGAATCACCTCACTCGCCTGCTCGGGCTCCATATAGGCGAGGATCATGGCGAGTACCTGGGGATGTTCCAGTTTGATCAGATCGGCCACGGAACGGGCGTCCATCCATTTCAGGTTTTCCAGACCATTGGCCTCGCCACCATGCAGGATGCGGTCGATGAGTGATCCCGCCTTGTCACCCAGGGCCTTGGTGAGCATGCCACGAATGTATTGATCGCTGCCGATCCCCAAGGATGTCTGATGTTCGAGGCGGGCGCGAAAATCCGAGAGTACCGTGCGTGCCTGATCGGTGCTCACCTGCGCCATTTTTGCCATCATCGCACCAAGCTTCTGTACCTCGCGCGGGCCGAGGTGCCGCATCACTTCGGCAGCTTCATCCTCGCCCAGACTGAGCAGAAGAATGGCGCTGCGTTCGATGCCATTCAGATCAGCTTCGCTGCTCACCGTTCAACCATTCCTTGACGACCTGGGCAGCCCGGGCCGGATCCTGCATCACCAGTTGCCTTGCCACGTACAGATCTGCCTTGAGCGGATCCGCCGGAAGCTCGACTTCTCCCTCTTCCCCAGCCCAGACACGTCCCCCTTGGGCCCCTGCCGTTGCGCGCTGCTGGTCTTGCCGTTCCTGCTCTCCCCGCGCCGCTGCCAGCGCCGCACTCTGCGCTCGTTCCTGTCGGTCACGCAGCATCCGCAAGACCGGCTTGATGAGCCCCAGGAACAGCAGGAAGGCTAGCAGAAGGATGGCCAGATAGCGCAAGGCACCGTGGGCCAGGCTGAGGAACCAGGACTGCTGCCACCACGGCAGAGCGGCGTTCATCTGACTGCCGGCAAAAGGCATCTGCACGACTTTCACGGAGTCACCACGCTTGGCATCATAGCCGATGGCTTCCTCCACCAATTGCTGAATCTGTTGGATCTGCGCTGGCGCGAGGGCAGAAAACTGCTTTCCATCACCGCCCGGCAGTGGCTTTTCATCGATCAATACCGCGACGGAAACCCGCTTGACGCTGCCGACCGGGCTGACGGTATGGACGATGGTTTTATCGACATCGTAATTGGTCGTCGTGTCGTTGCTGCTCTGGGTGGGCGCCAAGCTCTTCAGCGTGGGAGCCAGCGCGATCAGTCCCGCCGGGGAGAGCGTAGAAACCACCGGCGCGGTGAGGGGCGCAATGGCCACTCCCGGTGGTTGATTGGAGAGCGCGCCCGGCACACCGTATGGCCCTTCACCACCGTTACTGCTACTGCTGTGCGTCTGCTGGCTGAGTACCTGATTCTTACCATAGGTGACCGAGCTGCTCTCGCTTTTGGCAAAGTCGATGGCTGCCGATACCGCAACATGCACTCCGCTACTCCCGACAATTGGGGAAATGATCGCCTCGATGCGCTTTTGATATTGCGCGTCGACTGCCTGCTGGTAGGCAAACTGTGCCGGTTGCAGACCCAGGGACTGGTTGGCGTTGCTACTCAACAGGTTGCCGTGTTGATCGACTACTGTGACATTTTTGTCCTCGAGACCCGGCACGCTGGCCGCAACCAGGTGGACGATCCCCGCCACCTGACCGGCAGAAAGTTGCCGTCCGGGGTACATCGTGAGCATGACCGATGCGGTCGGCTTCTGCTCCTGATCCAGAAAGACCGACGGTTTGGGAATTGCCAGTTGCACACGCGCGTGCTCGACTTCTCCGAGCGAGGAGATGGTTCGCTCCAGCGAACCCTCCAGGGCACGCTGATAATTGACATGCTCGACAAAATCACTGGTACCCATGGGTTCATGATCGAGCAGTTCAAAACCTACCGCATCGCCGTGCGGCAAGCCCTCTGCCGCCAGCTTCATCCGCGTGCTGTACACCACATCACTGGGGACGGTAATGACCGTACCCCCATCGGTAATGCGAAAGGGAACATTCAATTTCTGCAATTGCGCGATGACCTGACCACCGTCGCGATCGGAAAGCCCGGCATAGAGGACCTGATAGTTGCCAGAGCCATGCCACAGCGCCACGACGAGGAGCACGGCAACGACAGCGGCAAGCACCACCAGGAAGGCGAACCGGCGATTGGCTGGCATCTCCTGCCAGCGTTGTTGCCACTGGCGCAGATCCAAACGTGCGGCAGACGGATTCAGGGCTTCTTCGGCCATGGGGCATCAACCCTGCGCGCTCAGGCGGAAATATTCATGATGTCCTGGTAGGCAGAAACGAGCTTGTTGCGTACCTGGAGCATGGTCTGAAAAGAAAGATCGGCCTTCTGGGAGGCAACCATCACCTGACTCAGGCTTACCTGCGGATCGCCAGTGGCAAACTGGTTTTGCAGCTGGTTGGCGGATTCCTGTTGGGCATTTACGCCATCCACCATCTGTTTGAGCGTGTTGGCAAATTCTCCTACTCCACCGCTGTTCGGAGTGTTGTTTTTCAGACCCTGCGCCTGCTCGCTCAGGGCACGCAGCTGGCTCAGCAAACCATCCAGCGAATCTACACTGCTCATGACCATATCCTTCCTGGGAATGCTTTCCCAAAATGAAGCAATATCCAGGCCAAACTATCCAAGGTCGAAACCAGCCTCCCGCAAGCGCTGCAATTTGTGGCGCAGGGTACGCGCACTGATTCCCAACAAACGCGCCGCTTCGCCACGCGATCCTCCGGTTTTTGCCAGAGCATCGGCAATCAACTCCCGCTCATAGTGCCCCTTTTGCTCCCCCAATGCCAATTCTGCAACAGACAACGGCTCCTCCATCGCCACCCCGTTTTCTGCCATCTCGCCCGGCAGATCCAGGTCCCGCGTCTGTATTTCGTCACCGTCCGCCAGAATCAGGGCGCGGTGCAGGGCATTTTGTAGCTCGCGCACGTTGCCCGGCCAGTCATGCGCGAGCAGCGCCTGTTCTGCTGCCGGCGACAGCGTCCGCGCGCGTAGACCGAGGGTCACTGCCGCTTGCCCCAGGAGATACCGAGCGAGCGGGAGGATATCCTCGCGCCGCTCGCGCAAAGGGGGAATCTGCAGCGGAACCACCTGCAACCGGTAATAGAGATCGGCACGGAACCCGCCGCTTTTGACTGCCTCCCCGAGATCGCGATTGCTGGTGGCAAGCACCCGGATATCCAGGGAGATCGTGCGCTGCCCGCCGACCCGTTCCAGCTCCCGCTCCTGCAAGACTCGCAGCAGCTTGGCCTGCAGGACGAGGGGCATTTCCGTCACCTCGTCGAGCAACAGAGTGCCGTTCTGGGCCTGCTCGAATTTTCCCGCACTCGCCTGCGTGGCGCCGGTGAAGGCACCTTTCTCGTGGCCAAAGAGTGTCGCCTCCAACAGGGTTTCGGGGATGGCAGCACAATTCACAGCAACGAAGGGGCCTTTGGCACGGGCACTGTGCTGATGAAGATAGCGCGCCAAAACCTCTTTCCCCACACCGCTCTCACCACTGAGTAACACAGTGGCGTCACTCTGCGCGACTTTTGCTGCACGCTCCAGGCAGCGCCGCATACTGGGTGCCTCGGCAATCAAATGGTCATCGGCACCGGCGCGGGGCAGCAGATGCTTTTCTAGCTTTGCCTCCAAGCTCTCGATTTCAAAAGGCTTTACCAGATAGTCCACCGCCCCGCCCTGCAAAGCGCGCACCGCCTCTTCGATCGTTCCCCAGGCGGTCATCATCAGCACGGGCGGGGCCTGGCGACGCTCACGCAGGGCCGCCAGGAGAGCATAGCCATCCAGCCGCGGCATCTGCACGTCACTGAGGATGAGATCGGCGGGGAAATTTACCAACTGCGCCAGGGCCGCCTCGCCATCGCTGGCGTGACGAATGCGATACCCGAGATCGCTCAGAGCCTCCTGTAATACCTCGGCGAAATCCGGGTCATCCTCGACCAACAGAATGCGGAATGCCATGCGCTTGTCGTTCATCAGGACTTCGACCGACTAGCCAACGGATCGGGGAGCGCTGCGAAAGGCACGCGCAGTACAAAGCAGGCACCGGGTCGATTGTCCTCAACATGGAGATCCCCCCCCAGACCTGTGACGAAATTGCGCGCAATACTCAGACCCAGCCCGGTTCCCTCCCGACGGCCACTGACAAAGGGTTGGAAAATCCGCTCGCGTTCGGCCTCGGGTACCCCGGGCCCGGAATCCATCACTCGCAGAATCCAGGAATTGCCGCTGCGCGCGCCGAGGGCATACACCGTGCTCGAGACGGGAGCAAAGTGCAGGGCATTCTGCAGGAGATTGCCGATGACGCTGACCCATACATCCGCGCTGCCCGTCAAAATCCAGTCATTCTCTCCCAGCTGGAGATCGAGATTGACACTTTTTTGACGAAACAAGGGCGCGAATACCCGCACCAATCCTGCGTCAATCTCCTCCAGGCGCGCAGTGCTGTCCTCGGCGGGCATGCTGCCGCGCAAAAACTGCAGCATGGCGTCGATGACCCCCTGCAAATGTCGCAATCGATCCAATGCTCGTTGCTGCTGGCGCGCAAAATGTTCGGCATCTCGCTCCGGCCGCAACTGGCCGACCGCGAGCAGTGCCGTCGCTAGCGGCGTACGCAGTTGGTGCGCAAGGCCCGCCATCGTCTCCCCCAAGGCTGCCAGACGCTCGCGTCGCTGACTGGCGGCTTCGCGCGCACGTGCCGCGGTGACATCCTGCAAGAGCAGAATCTTCCCCCCCTCCCCGGCCAGCGGGGTTACGGCGATGGCCAGACGTCGGCGCGCGCCCCCGGCCGATAGCAAACATTCCGCGCCCCCCTCCTGAATCGCTAATCCGGGCAATTCCGGCCAGATCCAGCCGAGCTCCCGAGTCTCCAGCAGTCGCTCCGCGGCGGGGTTCATCTGCAAAATCCGCCCGCGGGGATCAAGCAGCAATACCGCGCCCGGCAACATCTCCAGCAGCATTGCCAGGCGCTGGCCCAAGGTCTCCTTTGCCTGCAGCTCTTCGCGCAGACGCTGATTGGCGGCGGCCAACTCCCCGTTGAGCCGATGCACCTCGGCCTGCAAGGTGCCATACGCATCGCTCAACTCGCGCGAGGCGTTGTTGAAGAGTTCAAAGGCCTCGAGCAGGCGAGCGGCGTCTTGGGGATCCGGATGGCCAGGCACCGAGGCGTTACTCCCTGCCGGGCTGTATGGCATATTTGCGCAGCTTCTCCACCAAAGTCGTGCGCCGCAGCCCCAGTCGTTCGGCGGCACGCGCCACCACTTGGTCACAGAGATCCAGGGCCTGCAAGATCAGGTTCCGTTCGATCTCCTCCAGATAATTCTTGAGATCAAAAGGGCCGTCGGGCAAACGATGTCCAAGCTCGCCAAGCTCCGCGACCGGCAACGCTGCATCCGGCTCCATCGCCCAAATCGTCCGCAAAGCGTCGCTTTCCGATTTGGCGTTCTTTGCGCTCTGCCAAATGTGTTGCGGCAAATCGGACAGCCGCACCTCCTCCCCAGCGCGGAGAATGCTCAGTCGTTCCACCAGATTCCGTAGCTCCCGCACATTCCCTGGCCAACAATGCTCGAGTAGGACCTGCTTCACTTCGGCAGACAGGCGAAAAGGCGCAAAACCATCTTCCTGCCGCTGCATCAAAAAATGCTCCAGCAGCAAAAAAAGATCGTCGCCACGCTGACGCAGAGGTGGCAATTCTACGGGAAAGATATTCAGACGGTAATAGAGATCCTCGCGAAACAAGCCGTCGCGAATGCGCGCCTCCAGGTCGCGGTGCGTCGCAGCGATGATGCGCACATCGGCATCCCGCGGCTTGCTGCCACCTACCCGCTCGTATTGGTGCTCTTGCAGAACGCGCAGCAATTTCACCTGCATTGACGGAGTCATTTCCGCTACTTCATCGAGAAAGAGCGTGCCGCCCTCCGCCAGCTCAAAACGCCCCTTACGCGTCAACAGGGCGCCGGTAAACGCCCCTTTTTCATGTCCAAAGAGCTCACTTTCCATCAACTCGGCGGGAATCGCACCGCAATTGATTGCCACAAAGGGGCCAGCGGCGCGGGTCGAGTGCCGGTGCAAGCATTGGGCAATCACCTCCTTGCCCGTCCCGGACTCTCCCAGGATCAACACCGTGCTGTCCGTCGCGGCGACCTTCCCCAAGAGCCGGGTCACATTGCGCAAGACCTCGCTACGCCCAACCAGTCCACAGCTTTCTCGCGACAAGGCACGGCGATCGGCGGGGTTCTGCGGCGCAGTGGTTTCGACAAGGCTTTCCATCATTCCTTTCTCGTTTTGTGATCCATCATGCTTTCGCGCAATCTGGCAACCTCACGCCGATGATGACGGAAGATTAGTCGATCCAGCATTTCCTGCACGCCAGGACTCAGGCGAAATGGGAAGCGCCAGAGCCGCTGCACAGAATCCGTAAGCACCTGTTCGAAGCCCGCGCCGGGCAGCCGCAGCGGCATGGCCAGGCGCGGATGCAAGTAAATTGCTGCCTGCAACGGAAAATCGAGCGGTTGCCAATCGTCGTCCAGGGTGATTTGCAGCGAATCGCCACGCAGTTCGCAAGGATGTGCAGCCGGAAGTGGTTCTTGCGCGCGGATTCCGGCGCTAAGCAGGGTGAGTAACAGATCGGTCTTGATTTGCAGATGGGTTAGAGCCGAGCGCTCGTCTTCGTCGGCGTTGCCACCTTCTTCCTCCCAAATCAGTAGGGCGCGCAACAAAACGCGGTTATCACCCATGAAGTCCGCAAATTCTTCTTCCTGGCCCGACCACGAACGAATCGCAACTGGCAGTTTGGCGGTTATGGCTACCCCAGGTCCATCCACGTTTCTCTCTCCATTTTGGAGAGAGGATAGTGCCTCAGCCGCGTTCGAGCAAACCTCGCCAGCCGTCCCGCAGGTCTTCGAGTATGGGTCGGCAACTGGCCAAGGTATCGAGGTCGTCAAAAATGTTCGCCAGAGCCAATTTCTCCAGGACGAATCGATA